>NZ_CP077084.1:5452500-5752500 GCF_014268275.3 Pseudomonas tritici | reverse complement strand
CGGGACCGGCGGCACCTCGATATTCAGGTCGCGCGGGCGCGCGTGGCCAATGTCCACAATCGCGCAGGGGCGACCCGTACCCACCAGGAAACGTGACACCGCATCGATGGGCTTTTGCGTGGCCGACAAGCCAATGCGCGTCAGCGGCTCGGCACACAGCGCTTGTAGGCGCTCCAGGCTCAACGCCAAATGGCTGCCACGTTTGCCGGCCGCGATGGCGTGGATTTCATCGACGATCACCGTGCGCGTGCTGGCGAGCATTTGCCGACCGGAGTCCGAGCCCAGCAGCACGTAGAGCGATTCCGGGGTGGTCACCAGAATGTGCGGCGGGCGCTTGCGCATTTGCACGCGGTCTTTTTGCGGGGTGTCGCCCGTGCGCACGGCGGTGCGGATCACCAGCGGCGGCAGGCCCTGGTTCTGTAAGTGTTGAGTGATCCCGGCAAGCGGATTCTGCAGGTTGATCTGGATGTCGTTGGACAGCGCCTTCAGCGGCGACACGTAGACCACCAGGGTTTCATCCGGCAGTTGCCCGCCGTTCGCCAATCCTTGCTGGACCAAGTCATCCAGCACCGCCAAAAAGGCTGTGAGTGTCTTGCCGGAGCCGGTGGGCGCGGCGATCAGCGTCGATTGGCGTTGGCGGATCAGCGGCCATGCCTGGGCCTGGGCGCTTGTCACCGAAGGGAAGGTGCTGCGGAACCAGGCACTGACGGCGGGGTGGAAGCCGTTCAATGCGCTGTCGGTGGATTCAGGAAGGTTCATGGAGTGATTGATACCGCCCGCTCCAACAAGTTGCAATCGCGCAGTTTGTCCGTGACGGTTGCGCTACAAACCCGCAAAATGCAACGATTCTGACAAATACCTGAATAACCATCGTTCTAAACAGACCGGGCCTGCACACTCTATGCGAATGCGCCTTATGTTACTGGGCGGCGGGAATGCCCTCGGGCAGGCGCTGATTCGCCTCGGTGCAGAGGAAGACATTGGTTTCCTCGCACCCAAACCGCCCCAAGACGGCTGGGATGCCGCGAGCCTCACCCAATTGCTCGACGACACCCGTCCCGATGCGTTGATCAACCTCGCCTACTATTTCGACTGGTTCCAGGCCGAAGCGGTCAGCGAAACGCGCCTGGCCTCCCAGGAGTTCGCCATTGAGCGTCTGGCCGAGCTGTGCCAGCACCACAACATCACTTTGCTGCAACCGTCCAGCTACCGCGTGTTCGATGGCTCTCGCGCCACCGCCTACAGCGAAAAAGACGAGCCGGTGCCCCTGGGCCTGCGCGGCCAGGCGTTGTGGCGTATCGAACAAAGTGTGCGCGCCACTTGCCCGCAACATGTGTTGCTGCGGTTTGGCTGGCTGCTGGATGACAGCGTCGACGGCACCCTCGGGCGCTTCCTGGCCCGGGCCGAAAAACCCGATGAATTACTGATGGCTGACGACCGGCGCGGCAACCCGACGCCAGTGGACGATGCGGCGCGGGTGATCATTTCGGTGCTCAAGCAACTCGATTGCGCGGCGCCGTTGTGGGGCACTTACCACTACGCGGGCCATGAGGCGACCACGCCGTTGGCGCTGGGCCAGGCGATCCTCACAGAAGCGCGCAACTTTCATCCGTTGGCGATCGAATCCCCCACCGCCCAGGCCCATGCGGCCCGGCCGGATGCAAGTGAAGAACCGCAACACGCGGTGCTCGCCTGCAAGAAAATCCTCCATACCTTTGGCATCAAGCCACGGGCGTGGCGGGCGGGGTTGCCGGCGTTGCTGGATCGGTTCTATCGGCACAGCTGACTACACGCAAAACCAAAATGTGGGAGGGGGCTTGTGTGGGCGCTGGCTTGCCTGCGATAGCACCACCTCGGTATCACTGATACACCGAGGTGTCTGCATCGCGGGCAAGCCCGGCTCCCACACAACCCCCCTCCCACATTTGGTTATGCAGTGTGCTTAGGTCGGGATTAGAACTTGTAACCAATACCCACCATGTAAACCATCGGGTCCACGTCCACATTGACCTTGGCGCGAGTGCCAGGTGCCACGGCGTTGTTTTCCACGGTGGCCTTGGTGCTGATGTCGATGTAGCGCGCCTGGGCGTTGATCATCCACTTGTCGTTGATCATGTAGTCCGCGCCGATCTGTGCAGCCCAGCCCCAGGAGTTTTCAGCCTTGAAGTTGCTGAAACCTGCGCCTTGGGCACGGCTGCCGACGTGCTCGTCGTAGATCCAGGTGTAGTTGATACCGGCGCCTACGTAAGGTTGTAAGGCCGATTTGTTATCCAACGGGTAGTACACGACGCTCAGTGTTGGCGGCAGGTGTTTCAGGGTGCCGAGCTTGCCGTTGGCGGCGCCTAGGGCGGTGCCTTTGATCTTCACGTCGTGCTCGAACGGCGTGGCGGCCAGCAGTTCGATACCGACGTGGTTGGTCAGCATGTAGGCGAAGTTCAGGCCCAGTTGGGTGTCGCTGCTCATGGTCGCCTTGCCGCCCAGGTTGGCGCCGGCCAATGGGCCTTGGTCAACTTTGACGGTGCTGCTATCAGCCTTCGGATTCACGGTGATTGCACCGGCGCGAACCAGAATGTCGCCCGCTTCGTGAGCGTGTGCGACAGGGGCAGCGAGGGCGAGCGCGAAGAGGGACGCGCCGAGCAGAGACTTGTTCATGGGAGCTCCAAAAGGACGTTAAAAGTTGTACGTCCAATGGTAAAGATCGTTCCGCTCGATCTTTTGACTCAGCTCAATGAAAGGGCGATCAGCGCTATTCCGGCAGCTCGTAGATGTAAATCTTCTCGGCATCCATCTGGTAACCGGCGTCGGCCAGTTCGCTGGTGGACGGTTTGACCCGCATCGCGCCTTCGATCCAGTACGGTTGATACAGCTCATCGAGCTTCACGCCGACTTCACTTTTAACGTGCACGATCTGGTTCGATGGCGGTGGCGGAACGTGGATGCACGCGCCGAAATACGGCACCAGCAAGAATTCAGTGGTGCGGCCGTTTTCGCCGACTTCCAACGGCACGATATAACCGGGCAGGCGGATGCGCTTGCCATCAAGGCTTTGCACCACAGGCGCGTGGGGCATTTCCTGCTTGGCCGCCGGCGCCGACTCCAGTGCATCCGCCATGCCGGACAGGTTGTGCAGCGGCTGCATATTGGGCACTTCGGGCATGGCATCCGGCGGGATCAGCTCCGACCAGGTCAGTTCCTTGGGCTCGGCGGCCCAGGCGGGCAGGGCCACCAGCAAAAACAGTGCAGCGAGGGCGCGACGCATCAAGGCCTTCCTCATAAACGTATGGACAGGCCGTCGGCCAGGGATTGTCGATAGGCGCGCCACGCGGGCACGCTGCCCATCAACAGCGCGGCGGCCAGGATACCGGCGAGCAGCGTCCATTCATATTCGCTGGGCCACGACATGGGCAGGTCCAGGCCGTAATTGGCCTGCAGGTAACCGCGCGAGGCGGCGATGCACACGTACAGCAGGCCCACGCCCGCGATCACGCCGGACAGCGCCAGGGCAAAGGCTTCAAAGATCAGCAAGGTCGCAATATGCCATGGCCGTGCGCCCACCGAGCGCAGGATCGCCATTTCGCGACGGCGCTCGTTGAGGCTGGTGAGGATCGCCGTGAGCATGCCGATCAGGCCCGTGAGCACCACGAACAGTGAGATCACAAACAGCGCTTTTTCAGCGGTGCCCATCATGCTCCACAGTTCTTGCAGCGCTACGCCCGGCAGGATCGCCAACATCGGCTCGCCACGGAATTCGTTGATCTCGCGTTGCAGGGCGAAGGTGGAAATCTTGTTGTTCAGGCCAAGCATGAACGCGGTGATGGCTTGCGGTGTGAGGTCCATGTTGCGTGCTTGATCGGCGCTGATGCGGCCTTTGCCTTGAGCCGGCACGCCGTTGTGCCAATCAATGTGGATCGCCTCCATGCCACCGAGGCTGATGTGCAAGGTACGGTCCACCGGCGTGCCGGTGCGCTTGAGGATGCCGACCACGGTGAAGGGTTTGTCATCGTGCTTGACCAGGCTGACCACCGCCACGCCATGGGCCAGCACCAGTTTGTCGCCGAGTTTGTAGTGCAGTGCGTCAGCCACTTCGGCGCCGAGCACCACTTCGAACGGGTCGGTGGCGAAGGCGCGGCCGCTGGCCAGTTCAAGGTTTTGCTTGCGACCGTATTGGTAGTGCTCGAAGTAGGACTCGTTGGTGCCCATCACGCGGTAGCCGCGGTGGGAATCACCCAAGGAAATCGGGATCGCCCATTTCACCTGGGGGCTGGCGGCGAAGTGCTCGTAGCTGTCCCAGCGGATATTGTTGGTGGCATTGCCGATGCGAAACACCGAATACAGCAGCAGGTTCACCGAGCCGGAGCGGGCGCCGACGATCAGGTCGGTGCCGCTGATGG
This sequence comes from Pseudomonas tritici, assembly GCF_014268275.3. Classification (NCBI taxonomy): domain Bacteria; kingdom Pseudomonadati; phylum Pseudomonadota; class Gammaproteobacteria; order Pseudomonadales; family Pseudomonadaceae; genus Pseudomonas; species Pseudomonas tritici. The sequence continues at coordinate 5,748,109 of NZ_CP077084.1, read as the reverse complement.
TGCTGGCGAAACTGTTGCGCGCCTCGACACGCACGCGTTCCACGGCCAGCAGCAGGCACACAGACAGGGCGATGGCGAATGCGGTGAGGATCGCGGTAAAGCGGCGGTTAGCCAGGCTGGCCATGGCTAGTCGGAACAGATACATCTCAAACCTCTGCGGGCGTGGCGGCGCGATTGAGTTCGGCCAGCGACAGGTGGCGGTCGAACAGCGCGGCCAGGCTTTGGTCATGGCTGACAAACAACAGGCTGGCGCCGGCTTCGCGGCATTCAGCGAACAACAGCTGAAGGAACGCTTCGCGGGCGTCGTAGTCCAGGGCCGAGGTGGGCTCGTCGGCGATCACCAACTCGGGTTGACCGATCAGCGCGCGAGCGGCGGCCACCCGTTGTTGCTGGCCGATGGACAGCGAGTCGGCGCGGCGTTCCAGCAGGTCTTTGTCTTTCAAACCCAGGTGCGCCAGCAAGGTCGCGGCGGCGCGGTCGACACTGCCGTGACGTTGTTTCGCCCGCTGCGCGCGCAGCGTGGAAAAGTGGCAGGGCAACTCGACGTTCTCGCGCACCGACAGGAACGGCAGCAGGTTGAACTGCTGGAAGATGTAGCCGGTGTGGTCGACACGGAAGCGGTCGCGGGCGCCGGCCGACAGTTCGGTCAGCTCCTGGCCGAGCAATCGGATGCTGCCCTGGCTGGGTTTCTGTACGCCGCCGAGCAGGCCCAGTAGCGTGGTTTTGCCACTGCCGCTCGGGCCCTTCAGAAACAGGGTTTCACCTGCTTCCAGGCGGAAAGCGGGGATGTCCAGCAACTGTGGGTGCCCGGGCCAGTTAAAGCCCAGGTCAGACAGTTCAATCAATGCTTGGGTCATGTTAAATCAGTAGTGCCTGGTTGTAGAAAATGGCGCCGATCCGTTGTGGGAGCTGGCTTGCCTGCGATGCGGGCGACTCGGTTTTTCCAGACATACCGAGGCGATCCGTTCGCAGGCAAGCCAGCTCCCACAGTGACCGCATTTTCAAATCAGAATTTAACGGTGGCTGCTGTGGCCGTCGCTTCAACACCTTGCTGGCCGCTCGGGCCGATCAGTTGTACCTGAATTTTCTGGGTGGCGGGGAAGGTCTTGAACACTTGGCTCAGGTCGAGATTGCTCAAGGCTGTCGGCGTGGCGCAGGTGAACTGGTAATGGGCGTGGATCTCGCTGTGGTCGTGATGGTGCTCGTGGGCGCCGTCTTTGGCGTCATCGTCATCGTCATGGTCGGCTTCGGGCTTGTCGCCGAACAACGGGCTGTTGAGTTCCTGGGTGCTGACGACGCAGCCGGCGGCCTTGGGCAAGTTGAACAGGGCGACAGGGCTTTCCAGCTGTTTACGTGCAGCGGCGACTTTGGCTTTGTCCGCCGCGCTGGTGGCCACGTGTTCGAAACCCACCAGGTTCATCGCCGGGCTGTCCAACTCTAGTTCAAGGGCTTGGCCGTCGAGCACCGCATTGAGGCGACCAACGCCGTGTTCATGGGCGCCGAGGCTGCCGTGTTCATGGTCGTGATCGTCGTGAGCATGGGCGACCGCCAGTGGCAGCAGGGCAAACGGCAAAGCAAGCAACAGACGGCGCATGGTGAAACTCCCGAGCGAAGATGAAAGTTTTGTTATGTGATCTTATAACAATAGTGCCGGGAGTTTGACCGTCTGCTTGGCGTTGCGCAAGCCGCATGGGAGCATGCCTGTCGGAAAATGTGCAGGAGTAACGACGATGTTGCGAATTCGTGGAACGGTCGGCGACCTGCCGGTGGACTTGACCCTGGAGCTGGACGACGCTGATTGGGCACGCCTGGGCGCGCAATTGCAGGCCGCCCCAGCACCGAGTACGCCGACAGTTGCGCCGATAAAGCAGAATGATGACCTGTGGCAGAACGCTCAGGATCTGTTGCGCGAGGCCGGGCAACTCAGTGGCCTCGAACTGCTCGACCAGTTGGAAGGCTTGGCGGGGGACGCCTCGGCGGGCAAGCGCCTGTTGGTGCGCCTGCGCCATAGCGCCAAGGTGAAAGTGGCCAGCGGCGGTGATACGCCGCTGTACAGTTGGGTCGGCGATTAATACAGCGCGGCAAACAGCTTGCGGCGGTACACGGTCACCAGCGGGTGATCATTGCCCAGCAGTTCGAACACCTGCAGCAAGGTCTTGTGCGGCAGGCCTTCGCTGTAGCTGCGGTTGCGGATGAACAGCTTGAGCAAACCTTCCAGCGCCGCGTCGTACTGCTGGCGCGCCAGTTGCTGGATCGCCAGCTTGTAAGCCGCTTCATCGTCCTGCGGATTTTGCGCCAGGCGGCTTTTCAAGTCGGCGGCGTCCGGCAGGTCGGCAGCCTGGCGCAGGAAAGTGATCTGCGCCTTGGCCCCGGCGAGGGCGGCTTTGTGGTCGTCGCTTTTCACGGCGTCCAGCACGGCCTGGGCTTCGCCCAACTCACCGCGCTCGGCCAGGCAGCGTGCATATAGGATCAGTGCGGCGGCGTTGGTGTTGTCCTCGCCCAACAGCGCGACCAGCACCGCTTCGGCATCGCTGATGCGACCTTCGGCAAACAGCGCCTGGGCCTGCTCCAACGGATCCGCCGCCGCTGGCGGCGGCATCTGCACATGCGGCTCCAACAGCGCCCGCACCGCCGACTCCGGCTGCGCACCGGCAAAACCGTCCACCGGCTGGCCATCCTTGAACAGCACCACCGTCGGCAGGCTTTGAATGCCAAAACGCGCGACGATGTCCTGCTCGGCCTCGCAATCAACCTTGGCCAGCAGCAGCTCGCCCTGATAACTCTCGGCAACTTTCGCGAGCATCGGCATCAACGCCTTGCACGGCGCGCACCACTCGGCCCAGAAATCCACCAGCACGGGTTTTTCGAAGGAGTTCTGGATCACCGCCTGGTCGAAGGTGGCAGTAGTAACGTCGAAGATGTACGGCGTGGGCTCACTCATGGGGCGTCTCGAATAAAGCGGGAATGGGGCAACTATAAGGGCTGGCGAGCCTGGCTGAAAGTGCGCCGCGAATGGTACAGACTCACCTTGCGAAACTCCCAAGGCTCCGCCAAGTCCGGCAACGTCAGCGCATCCAGAGTCTCCAGCCGTTGATAATCCGGGTGCTGAAAGTCCCGCACCCGCGAATCCGCCACCAACGCTTCGCGGCCACGGGTCAGGAACTGGTCCAGCAGCGGCAGGTTCGCCCGGTCGTAGAGCACGTCAGCCACCAGGATCAGGTCGAAGCGGTCTGCTTCCGCGAAAAAGTCCGCCGAATAACCCAGTTCCACGCCATTAAGCTCGGCATTCGCCCGGCAGGATGCCAAGGCCAGCGGGTCCAGGTCGCAGGCGACTACTTCCAGCGCGCCCGCTTTAGTCGCCGCAATCCCGGCCACACCGGAACCCGCGCCAAAATCCAGCACGCGCTTGCCGGCGACCCACTCAGGATTCGCCGCCAGATACCGCGCCAGCGCCAAACCACTGGCCCAGCAAAAACTCCAGTAAGGCGGTTCATGCAGGATGCGCCGGGTTTCCTCGGGACTGAAGGCGCGGTCCATGTTGTCTGCATCCAGCAGCCACAAAGACAGCTCGGTACCCGGCAGCGGGCAGGGCACCAGTTGCGCGTCGCCGATCAGTTCGCTCAGCGCCGCTTGCAAGTCCAGCGGTGGCGTCATGGTGCCTTGACGAGTTGCAGGGGGCCGGTGGTCTGGGTGATTGCCTGGGTGATCAGTACGGCAGGCAGGTGCAGGATCAACTGGCCGGACTGGCTGGCGCGGCCACGCAGTTCAACCCGCGCACCGGCTGGGAAGGCTTCGGGGTTGTAGCGCAGGCGGAAGGCCAAGGGCTTGCCGTTGCCGTTCAATACGCTGCTGGCGAGCAGTTGCTGCGGACGCGAACGGTCGTCGATGACCAACAAGGCCATCTCGACTTCGGCACCCGCCGGCACGTTGGTCAGGCTGCCGCTGATTTCCCGCTGATAGGCAGGCAGGGGGCCCATGTCTTCAATCCCTGGGACTTTTTTCTCTTGCGCTGGTGTCGGTTGAGGTGCGGCCGGCTTGGGGGCTTCGCTGCTGCAGGCGACCAGAAAACTGAAAAGGGTGAGCAAAACAAGTGGTCGTAACTGCATGTACGGCTCCAGAAAGGACAAAATCCGTGGCTTAAAAGATATGAAACATAATAGTCAGCCTATATACCGTAAAGGCTATGGCTTGTCTTGCCACGGGGATGCGCTACCATGGCCCTCCCTTTATTTGTTGCCTGCCAACCATGCACTGTCCCTTCTGCGGTGCCAACGACACCAAGGTCATTGACTCGCGTCTGGTCGCCGAGGGCGATCAAGTGCGTCGCCGGCGCGAATGCCTGGCCTCTGGCTGCGGTGAACGTTTCACCACCTTCGAAACCGCCGAACTGGTATTGCCACGTCTGATCAAGTCCGACGGCAGCCGCCAGCCTTTCGACGAAGATAAATTACGCGCCGGTATGCAGCGCGCCTTGGAAAAACGCCCGGTGAGTGTCGAGCGGCTGGAAGCGGCGCTGGTGCACATCAAGCACAAGCTGCGGGCGACCGGCGAACGCGAGGTCAAGAGCCTGGTAGTTGGAGAGCTGGTAATGGGCGAGCTGCAAAAGCTCGACGAAGTTGCCTATATCCGTTTCGCCTCGGTGTATCGACGCTTCCAGGACCTCAATGAGTTCCGTGAAGAGATCGACCGCCTGGCCCGTGAGCCTGCCAAAGAATGAACCCACCTTCTGCTGAACAGGCAGTGCTCGACGCCCATTACATGGCCCGCGCCCTGGAACTTGCACGCAATGGCTTGTACACCACCCATCCCAACCCACGGGTAGGTTGCGTGATTGTGCGTGATGGGCAGATTGTCGGCGAAGGCTGGCATGTGCGTACCGGCGAGCCCCATGCCGAAGTGCATGCCCTGCGCGCAGCGGGTAACAAGGCTCGCGGTGCCACGGCCTACGTAACCCTTGAACCTTGCAGCCACTATGGTCACACCCCGCCGTGCGCCGATGCGTTGGTAAGCGCCGGGTTGGCGCGGGTGGTTGCGGCGATGCAGGACCCTAACCCGGAAGTCGCCGGGCGCGGCATGCAGCGTCTGGCCCAGGCCGGGATCGAGGTACGCAGCGGTGTATTGGAAGGTGAAGCCAGGGCCCTCAACAAGGGTTTCCTCAAGCGCATGGAACACGGCCTGCCGTTTGTGCGGGTTAAATTGGCGATGAGCCTGGACGGTCGCACCGCGATGGCCAGCGGCGAAAGCCAATGGATCACCGGCCCCGCCGCCCGCGCCGCGGTACAGCGCCTGCGCGCCGAGGCCAGCGTGGTGCTGACGGGCGCCGACACAGTGTTGGCGGACGGTGCGCGCTTGACCGTACGCGCCGCCGAGCTCGGCCTGGACGAAGCCACGACTGCCCTGGCGATGTCGCGCCCGCCGTTGCGCGTGCTGATCGATGGCCGCTTGCGCGTGCCGCTCAATGCGCCGTTCTTCAAGGCCGGCCCGGCGTTGGTCATCACGTGCGTGACCGCGGAAAACCAGTTCCCCCGTGGCCCCGAGTGCCTGGTGGTGCCGGGCGTCGAGGGCCAGGTCGACCTGCGCTCAGCACTGGTTGCGCTGGCTGCCCGCGGCGTCAATGACGTGCTGGTAGAAGCCGGCCCAAGCCTGGCGGGCGCGTTCGCCCAGCAAGGCCTGGTGGATGAATACGTGATATTCGTCGCCGGCAAGTTCCTTGGCTCCGCCGCCCGGCCTTTGCTGGACTGGCCGCTTGAGAAACTCGCCGACGCCCCCCAACTCAAGATCACTGAAATGCGCGCTGTTGGCGACGACTGGCGAGTCACTGCCATCCCGCTCCCCGCAGCGAGCGTATAATTCCCGGCCTGCGCTTGAGCGTCAGCCCCCCGTTTTCAGGAGAACGAAATGTTCACCGGCATTATCGAATCCATCGGCAGCATCCGTGCAATGACCCCCAAAGGCGGCGATGTACGCCTGCTGGTTGAAACCGGCAAGCTCGACCTGGGCGACGTCAAGCTGGGCGACAGTATCGCCGTCAGTGGCGTGTGCCTGACCGTCATCGAGCTGCCGGGCAATGGCTTCGCCGCCGACGTCAGCCGGGAAACCCTGGACTGCACCGCGATGAATGACCTTAAGGCCGGCAGCCCGGTCAACCTGGAAAAAGCCCTGACGCCGACCACCCGCCTTGGCGGCCACCTGGTCAGCGGCCACGTCGACGGCGTCGGCGAAGTCGTGGCGCGCAGCGAAAACGCGCGGGCCGTGGAGTTTCGCATCCGCGCGCCCAAAGAGTTGGCCAAATACATTGCCCACAAAGGCTCGATCACCGTCGATGGCACCAGCCTGACCGTGAACGCCGTGAACGGCGCCGAATTTGAACTGACCATTATTCCCCACACCCTGAGCGAAACCATCATGGCGTCGTACCAGCCGGGTCGCCGGGTTAACCTTGAAGTCGACTTGCTTGCCCGTTATCTGGAGCGCCTATTGCTGGGCGACAAGGCCGCAGAGCCTGCTGCCAGTAACATCACCGAAAGTTTTCTGGCCGCTAATGGCTACCTGAAATCCTGACCAAGGGGGTGCCACGTGGCGCTCAATAGCATCGAAGAACTGGTTGAAGACATCCGCCAAGGCAAGATGGTCATCCTGATGGATGACGAAGACCGCGAGAACGAAGGCGACATCATCATGGCCGCCGAGGCCTGCCAGGCTGAGCACATCAACTTCATGGCCAAGCACGCCCGCGGGCTGATCTGCATGCCCATGAGCCGCGAGCGCTGCGAGTTGCTCAAGCTGCCATTAATGGCGCCGCGCAACGGTTCGGGTTTTGGCACCAAGTTCACCGTATCGATTGAAGCTACCACGGGCGTCACCACCGGGATTTCCGCCGCTGACCGCGCGCGCACCGTACAAGCTGCCGCCGCGAAAGACGCCAAGGCCGAAGACATTGTCAGCCCAGGTCACATCTTCCCACTGATGGCCCAACCGGGTGGCACCCTGGCTCGCGCCGGTCATACTGAAGCCGCCTGCGACCTGGCGCGCATGGCCGGTTTCGAGCCGAGCGGGGTGATCTGCGAAGTGATGAACGACGACGGCACCATGGCCCGTCGTGCTGAACTGGAAGCCTTTGCCGCCGAACACAACATCAAGGTCGGCACCATTGCCGACCTGATTCACTACCGGATGATCCACGAACGTACCGTTCAGCGGATTGCCGAGCAGCCACTGGACAGCGAACTGGGCCAATTCAATTTGGTGACCTACCGTGATTCAGTGGAAGGCGACGTGCACATGGCCCTGACCCTGGGCACCATCTGTGCAGACGAACCAACCTTGGTGCGCGTGCACAACATGGACCCGCTGCGTGACCTGCTGATGGTCAAGCAACCGGGCCGTTGGAGCCTGCGCGCCGCCATGGCTGCGGTCTCCGAGGCGGGTAGCGGTGTGGTGTTGTTGCTGGGTAATCCGGTCGACGGCGATGTATTGCTGGCGCATATCCGCGAAACGGCTGACCACGTGGCGGTGAAAAAACCGACCACCTATAGCATCGTCGGTGCCGGTTCGCAGATCCTGCGTGATCTGGGCGTGCGCAAAATGCGCTTGATGAGTGCACCCATGAAATTTAATGCGATATCCGGTTTCGACCTGGAAGTAGTAGAATACGTGCCCTCCGAATAAAGGCCGGCGATTGTCGCCCCTTGTTTGCGGTTCAAATATCACTAAGGGGCGCGTCATACACGCGTCCCGGCTCTTTAAGAGATTTGTCGAATGACCCTGAAGACCATCGAAGGTACCTTCATCGCCCCCAAAGGCCGCTACGCCCTGGTAGTTGGCCGCTTCAACAGCTTCGTGGTTGAAAGCCTGGTGAGCGGTGCCGTGGACGCCCTGGTTCGCCACGGTGTGAGCGAAAGCGATATCACCCTTATCCGTGCCCCTGGCGCCTTCGAAATTCCACTGGTTGCGCAAAAAGTTGCTCAACAGGGTGAATACGCGGCCATCATCGCCCTGGGCGCGGTCATTCGTGGCGGTACTCCGCACTTCGAATACGTGGCTGGCGAATGCACCAAGGGCCTGGCCCAGGTGTCCATGGAGTTCGGCGTGCCGGTCGCCTTCGGCGTACTGACCGTTGATTCCATCGAGCAAGCCATCGAGCGTTCCGGCACCAAGGCCGGTAACAAAGGCGCTGAAGCTGCCCTGTCCGCCCTGGAAATGGTCAGCCTGCTGTCGCAGTTGGAGGCCAAGTGATTTCCGACGAGAGCGATCGTTTCAACCCACGCGACGAGCGTCCAGCCGACGCCGGTAAGCCGTCTAAGAACGAGAAGCGTCGCGCTGCTCGTCAACTGGCCACCCAGGCGCTGTATCAGCGTCAGATGGCGGGCGCCTCGCTGAACGAAATCGAAGCGCAGTTTCGCGTCGACAACGATTTCACCTTCGCCGACCTGCCGTACTTCCACGACATCCTGCACGGTGTGTATGCGCACCTGAGCGAGATCGACACGGCCCTGGCACCTTGCCTGGACCTGACCATCGAAGAACTGGACCCGGTTGAACTGTGCGTGATGCGCCTGTCCACCTGGGAACTGCTGTATCGCGTCGATGTGCCGTACCGCGTAGTGATCAACGAAGGCATCGAACTGGCGAAAGTCTACGGTTCGACCGACGGCCACAAGTTCGTCAACGGCGTGCTCGACAAGCTGGCCCCGCGCCTGCGTGAAGCCGAAGTGAAGGCGTACAAGCGCTAACCGGCGCTTGAGTCCTGTGGGCGAGTTTGAGCTGATCCGCAACTACTTCGCCGCCGCGCCTTGTGCGCAAGGCGGCGAAGGCATTGCCTTGGGGATCGGCGACGACTGCGCTTTGCTGGCGCTCCCTGCCGGGGAGCAACTGGCAATTTCTACCGATACATTGGTGGCCGGGGTGCACTTTTCGGACCCCTGCGACCCCTTCCTGCTCGGCCAACGCTCGTTGGCGGTGGCGGTGAGCGACCTGGCTGCCATGGGCGCCAACCCCCTCGCGTTTACCCTTGCCCTTACCACGCCGACGGTTGATGCCGATTGGCTGCAACCCTATGCCCTGGGTTTGAACCTCATGGCGCAACGCTGCGGCGTGGGCCTGGTGGGCGGCGATACCACACGCGGGCCCCTCAGCCTGACCCTGACCGTGTTTGGTCGTGTGCCGGCCGGGCAAGCCTTGACCCGCAGCGGTGCGCGGCCGGGTGACCTGCTGTGTGTCGGCGGCGAGCTGGGTAATGCCGCCGGGGCCTTGCCGCTGGTGTTGGGGCAGCGCAGCGCTGACGCGGCCATCGCCGAGCCGTTGCTGGCGCATTACTGGTCGCCACAACCGCAGTTGGCCTTGGGCCTGGCACTGCGCGGCAAGGCGACGTCCGCGATGGATATTTCCGACGGGCTTCTGGCCGATTGCGGGCATATCGCCAAGGCTTCGTCTGTCAGCCTGCTGATCGAGCGTCAACAGTTGCCCTTGTCCGGGGCGCTGCTGGCGTTTGTCGGCGATGACCAGGCACGCGTGGCGGCGTTGAGCGGGGGCGACGACTACGTGCTGGCGTTTACCCTGCCATCCGCCGAATTGGCGCCGCTGCAGGCCGCCGGCTGGCCGATCCATGTGATCGGCCGAGTCGAGGCGGGACAGGGCGTGACGCTGCTCGACGCTAACGGACAGGACATCACCCCCGCCATCCGTGGCTATCAACACTTTCGCGAGACGCGTGAATAGCAGCGCTGCATAGAAGCAGAACAAAGGCCAATCAAACCGATTGATCTTTATCAGCGATAATTCAGCTTAAGCGTCTGTAGGAACGTGCTGTTACAATGGCTGCCTCTGTAAAAACTGAAATCAGGAGCACATGGTGCCCATCGTTTTCGTCGCCGCTTCCAAGCTGCCTACCCCTTTTGCCACGTTCACCATGAGCGGCTTTCTTGAAGAAGCCACCGGGCGCGAGCACGTTGTGCTTAGCCTGGGCGATATCGCGGATGGCGCGCCGGTGCTTGGGCGTGTGCACTCCGAATGCCTGACCGGCGATGCACTGTTCAGCCAGCGTTGCGACTGCGGTTCGCAACTTGAAGCGGCTATGCGAGCTATCGCGCGCGAAGGCCGTGGCGTGCTGCTGTACTTGCGTCAGGAAGGCCGCGGCATTGGCCTGATGAACAAGATCCGCGCCTACGAGCTGCAAGATGGCGGTGCCGATACCGTGGAGGCCAACGAGCGCCTGGGCTTCGCCGCCGATCAGCGTGACTACGCGATCTGCCTGCCGATGTTGGAGTATCTGGGCGTCAAATCCCTGCGCCTGATGACCAATAACCCGCGCAAGGTCAAAGCCTTGACCGAAATGGGCATCACCGTTGCCGAGCGCGTGCCGTTGCACACCGGGCACAACCCGCATAACAAGCTCTACCTGGCCACCAAGGCCAGCAAGCTCGACCACATGATGGGCAACGAGCACCAGGGCGAGGTCGACCGCGCGTGACTCGTGGCCAGGTGAAACGGCGACTGTCCTTCAATTGGTGGCAGTACCTGGCGCTGGCGCTGCTCCCTTTGTTCGTGATCAACCTGGTATTTGGCAAGGCCCAGTCCTTGCTGCCGGTGCTCGCCATGCCGTTCTTTATTGCCGGCGTGGCCTCGATGTTCCTCAGCCTGCGCTACTTCAACGGCTATAAACATGCGTTGATCGCGACCTCCAAAGCCCTCGATACCCCCGAAGAACCGGCTGCCTGGATTACCTTGGCGGCGCGTCGGCGCGCGGCGTTGCTGGTTGCCGCCGTGCCAGCCTGGATCGGTGCGTTGGCGGTGTTTGTCGGCCTTGAAGCCGTGCCGCTGTTCCTGCTGGTGCTATCGACACTCGTGCTGTTTTACCTCTACCGCATCCCCCGTCAATTGGGATGAGGTGTCACTGGCTGGCGTTCCTGCTGCTGGCATTGAGTGCCCAGGCGTTGGCTGCCGAACGCGTGATCAGCCTGGCGCCATCGCTGTCTGAAATCGTCGCTGAACTGGGCGCTGCCGACCTGCTGGTGGGCGTGCTCGACGGCGGCGATCGCCCGGCAGCCTTGGCGCAAGTACCGTCGGTGGGGCGTTACGGCCAACTGGACATGGAGCGCCTGCTCAGTCTCAAGCCCGACCTGATCCTGCTGTGGCCCGGCAGTGTCGGCCCGGCCCAGCGTGAGCAGTTGCAGCGCCTGAACATTCCGGTGTACGTCGCCGAACCCCACAGCCTTGAACAACTCACCACCCAAGTGCAGGCCATCGCCGAACAATTAGGTCGGCCTGAAGCCGGTCGGCAGTTGGCTGCACAGTTGCGCCAGCGCCTGGCCGAACTGCGTCAGCGTTATCAGCGGGCCGAACCGTTGCGGGTGTTCTACCAAGTGTGGAACCAGCCGCTGTACACCGTGGGCGGCGGGCAGATCATCAGTGATGCCTTGAGTGTGTGCGGCACGCGCAATGTGTTTGACGACCTCACGCTGCCCGCGCCGCAGGTGAATATCGAGTCGGTGTTGCAGCGTGATCCCGAGTTGATTCTGGTGGGGGATCAGGCGCAGAAGGAGGCCTGGAAGGTCTGGCCGTCGATGGCGACGCGGGTGCGGGTGGTTCCGGACAAAGGCCTGGAGCGGCCCAGTGGGCAGATGTTGGAGGCGGTGGCGAGGTTGTGTCAGGTGATTGCACCTGACCTGTGACACCGCTATCGCAGGCAAGCCAGCTCCCACAGGGAAACGCATTCCAAATGTGGGAGCTGGCTTGCCTGCGATGAGGCCTGTACGGCCCACTCAGATCTCAGGTGTCCAGGTAACCCCAACCATCCACACCCGGCCTTCTTCACGGTAATCCTGATTGTTCAAGAACCCCGGGTCGTTATAGCTGTAACGCGCCCGTGCATACGACTTGTCCAACAGATTATCGACCTTCAGCGACAACGCCACTTCCCGATTCAACGCCCAACTGCTGCGCAATCCCAGCAAGGCATACCCGCCAAGGCGGTGTGTGTTGTCTTCATCGTCATAGCTGCTGCTGATGGCCTGCCAACTGGCACCTACCCCCAGTTTGTCGAACTGCCGATCCAGATCCAGGCTCAACGTACGCCGCGCCCGTCGGGCCAGGGTGTGGCCGCTGTCACGGTCGCGCGGGTCGATGACCGCAAGCCCCAGGTTGCCCTGCCACCCAAACAGCTCTTGCTTCAGCGCGGCCTCAACGCCATCGATGCGCGTCGACGCCACGTTTTGGGGCTTGCTGTTACTGTCGAGAATGATCGCGTCGCTCAAGTCGGTGCGGTACAGCGAGGCCTCCAGGCGCGTGCTGTCGCTCAACTGGCTGCGCCATTGCAGCTCGTAGCTTTTCGAGGTTTCGGGCTGCAGGTTGGGGTTGCTGTACTTCGTATCCGGGTAATACAGGTCGTTGAAGGTCGGCGCACGAAAGCCTTCGCTGTAGCTCAGCAGCACGTCGTTGTCGGGGTTGACCGGCACGGTGACGGTGCCGCTCCAGCTGTTCTGCCCGCCAAATTGCTGGTTCTGGTCGCGCCGTATCCCCAACTCGGTGGAAAACCATTCGCCGTGGAACCGATGTTGCACAAAAGCTGCACGGTTCCAGCGGCTGTTTTCGGTAAAGGTGGTGGAGCCGTGGAAGCGGTCTTCGTACCAGTCGCCGCCGAGAATCAGGCTGTTCTGGTCATTCAGCGTCAGGTCGTTCTGCCAGTTGACCGAGTCGCGGTACGTGTTGAACACGCTGAAGTCATCGCTGAGGGTGTCGCGCTTGGTGTCGCGGTTCTCGCTATGGCCCAGCTCCAGGCGCGATTGCCAGCGCTCGTTGAGCCTGGCATCGACATAGCCGCTGGCGCTGCTCACCGCGTAGTCGGTGTAGGGCTTTTGCCCAAGCGTTTGCCCGGTGGCGACGTCGTAGCGGCCGAAGCTGTTGTCGTACTCCGATTTGCCACGGTTATCCAACAGGTTGAAACCGGCCTCTAGCTCATCGCTGAAGGAATGGCTCAGGTTCAGGCTGAGTGACTGGTTGCGGTAGGCGTCGTGGTCGCCATCGCTTGGGAATGACGTGTGCGTCGAGTTGATGCCCGCGGTTTCATCCAGGCTCGCGCCGAGGTTGAAACGGGTGTGCTCATCACCGCCGGACAGGCCAAGGCTACGCTCCCAGGTCTGGTTGCTGCCGAAACCGAGCTTGAGGCGTGGTTGCAGGCCTTGCTCGGTATTACGCCGGGTAAACACCTGGATCACCCCGCCAATGGCATCGCTGCCGTAGATCACTGAGCGTGAACCGCGCAGCACTTCCACCCGTTCAATCTGGTCGACGTTCAGGTACTGCAAGCCGCTGTCACCGGAGGTGGTATTGGCGATGCGCTGACCGTCCACCAGCACCAGGCTCTGTGCGGATTTGGTGCCACGCATATAGATGCCGGGCAGGCTGCCGCGGCCGCCAGTCGGTGCTATTTGCACGCCAGGAACGCGGCTGAGCAGGTCGGTGAGGCTGGTGGGTTGCAGGCGATCGATGTCATCGCGGGTAAACACGCTGTTGGCGGCGCTGCTGTCGTTGCGCGCCTGCACCTGGCGGTTGGCGCTGATGACGACGTTGGGGAGTTTCAGGGCGTCGTCGCGGCTGTCTGCGAGCAGGTCGGTGGCAGGCAGAAGGAAAAGGGGCAAGGCATAGCGAAGGCGTTTCATTGGCTGTCCATGGCATTTAAAAACAATGCAAACCAATGTGGGAGCTGGCTTGCCTGCGATGCAGGCACCTCGGTCTGTCAGCGTAACCGAGGTGATGCTATCGCAGGCAAGCCAGCTCCCACATTTGAATGTTGTTTACAGGTTCAGGAGTGCCATGCGCTCGCGCACCGAAGCCTCAATCCCGGCCTCATCCAACCCGCACTCCGCCAGCATCTGCGCCGGCTTGGCGTGTTCGACGTACACATCCGGCAAGCCCAGGTGCAGCACTGACTTGAGGATATTCTCCCGTGCCAGGAACTCGCTGACCGCCGCACCGGCGCCGCCCATGATGGCGTTTTCTTCGACGGTCACCAGCAGCTCGTGGCTACCGGCGATCTCGCGCACCAAGGCTTCATCCAGTGGTTTGACGAAACGCATGTCGACCACGGTCGCGTCGATCTTCTCGGCGACTTTCAGGGCCTCGGCCAGCTGCACGCCAAACACTAGGAACGCGGTCTTGCTGCCCTGGCGACGCACGATGCTTTTGCCGATCTCGATCGGCTCCAGGTCTTTTTCGATCACGGCATTCGGGCCATTGCCGCGAGGGTAGCGCACGGCCGCCGGGCCGTTGTACAGATGGCCGGTGCTGAGCATCTTGCGCAATTCGTTTTCGTCGCTCGGCGTCATCACCAGCATGCCGGGGATGCAGCGCAAGTAGGACAAGTCGAAGCTGCCCGCGTGGGTCGGGCCGTCTTCGCCGACCAAACCGGCGCGGTCGATGGCAAACAGCACGTCTAGGTTTTGCACCGCTACGTCATGCACCAACTGGTCGTAACCGCGTTGCAGGAACGTCGAGTAGATCGCTACTACCGGCTTGGCGCCTTCACAGGCCATGCCGGCGGCGAATGTAACTGCGTGCTGCTCGGCAATCGCCACGTCAAAGTAGCGCAGCGGGAAACGTTCGCTGAACGCCACCAGGTCGGAGCCTTCCTTCATCGCCGGAGTAATGCCCACCAGGCGCGGGTCGGCGGCGGCCATGTCGCACAGCCATTCGCCAAACACACCGGAATACTTAGGCCCGCTGGCTTTTTTCGGCGCAGCGGCGGGGGCGTCCAGCGGTTCCAGCTTGGTGATTGCGTGATAGCCGATCGGGTCGACTTCTGCCGGGGCAAAGCCTTTGCCTTTCTTGGTGACGATGTGCAGGAACTGCGGGCCCTTGAGGTCACGCATGTTGCGCAGCGTGGCAATCAGGGTCGGCAGGTCGTGGCCGTCGATAGGGCCGATGTAGTTCCAGCCCAGCTCTTCAAACAGGGTGCCAGGCACCAGCATGCCCTTGGCGTATTCTTCGGTGCGCCGGGCAATTTCCCACGCGCCGGGCAGGCGCGAGAGCACCTTCTTGCTGCCTTCGCGCATGCTGGCGTAAGTGCGGCTGGAGAGGATTTTTGCCAGGTAGTTGGACAGGCCACCGACATTGCGCGAGATCGACATGTCGTTGTCGTTGAGGATCACCAGCATGTTGGCGTCCACTTCCGGCGCATGGTTCAGCGCTTCGAAGGCCATGCCGGCAGTCAGCGCGCCATCACCAATCACGGCAATCGCCTTGCGATCGCTGCCTTGCAGACGGGCGGCAATCGCCATGCCCAGCGCTGCACTGATGGAGGTGCTGGAATGGCCGACGCCAAAGGTGTCGTACTCGCTCTCGGAGCGACGCGGGAAGGCAGCAACGCCGTCCTTCTGGCGCAGGGTGCCCATTTGCTCGCGGCGCCCCGTAAGGATTTTATGCGGATACGCCTGATGGCCCACGTCCCACACCAGCCGGTCGTCCGGGGTGTCGAACACGTAGTGCAGGGCGATGGTCAGCTCGATGACGCCCAGGCCAGCACCAAAATGCCCACCGGTCTGGCCGACCGTGTAGAGCAATTCCAGGCGCAACTCATCGGCCAGGGTTTCCAGCTCGGCTTCACCCAACCGACGCAGGCCGTCCGGCGTGGCAGCACGGTCGAGCAGGGGCGTGGACGGGCGCTTGCGGGGAATCTCTTGAAACGTCGTGGGCATCAGGCGAATCGTTATAGGTATAGAAGAGGCGGCAGTTTACCTCAAGCATCGCAAACTGCCCACGCAGAGCGCCGAACTTGGCCGATATGCGGCTGAAATGGCCGCTGTAATCAGTGCCGGCGTTCGACGATATACCGCGCCAAGTCACGCAGTGGCTCGGCCGCCGCGTCGAAAGGTCGCAGGGCGTCCAGGGCCTGGTCGCGCAGTTCCAAGGCATAAGCCTTGGCCGATTCCAGCCCTAGCAGCGCAGGATAAGTCGGTTTGTCCCGTGCGATATCGGCGCCTTGGCGCTTGCCCAGGGTGGCGGTGTCACTTTCTACGTCGAGAATGTCGTCCTGCACCTGGAACGCCAGGCCAACGGCCAGCGCGTAGGTCTTCAGCGCCGCCAATTTAGGGGCTTCGGCCCGCCCACTGGCAAGGGCGCCCAAGTGCACGGCGGCTTCGATCAAGGCGCCGGTCTTGTGTCGGTGCATGTATTCCAGGGCGTGTTGATCAAGCTTCTGGCCCACCGAACCGAGGTCGATGGCTTGGCCACCGACCATACCGGCGGGCCCTGCAGCCACGGCCAGGGCGGTAACCATACGCAGACGGATGTCGGCGTTGACGCTGCTCAGCGCCGGGTCCAGCAGTGCGCTGAACGCCAGGCTTTGCAGGCCGTCACCGGCGAGGATCGCGCACGCTTCATCAAACGCTTTGTGGGTGGTCGGCTGGCCGCGACGCAAATCATCGTCGTCCATCGCCGGCAAATCGTCATGCACCAACGAATAGGCGTGAATCAACTCCACCGCACACGCCGCGCCATTCGCCTGTTCGGCCGGCGCGCCCAAGGCTTCACAGGCCGCATAGGCCAGCAACGGGCGCACGCGCTTGCCGCCATTCATCACGCTGTAGCGCATGGCTTCGTAAAGACGCTTGAGTTCGGGGCTTGGCGCAACAAACAAAGGTTCCAACGCCGCATTGACCCGGGCTTGGCTACTGGCCTGATACGCGTCGATCATTCGGGCTGTTCCGCATCGAAAGGCTCTTCGGCCAACTCCCCGTCACGTTCCAGCAATACCTGGACCTTCTGTTCCGCCTGCGCCAAAGCGCTCTGGCAGTCGCGGGTCAGGCCGATACCTTGCTCAAACGCTGTCAACGAGTCTTCCAGCGACAACTCGCCGTTCTCCAGACGCTCGACCAGGGTTTGCAGGTCGGCGAGGGATTGTTCGAAATCGAGTGCAACTTTTTTGCGGGCCATGGCGGCTATTCCGGTAGACGGTAAACCGGCGCGACACTAGCAGACATGGGGATTCTGGGCAAATGAGCGGGGGAGGATGCCGTGGTGTGTGAGCCGAATAAGCGGATTATTCGGCTCATCTGATGAGCCGATTAGCCATATTATTCGGCTCATGAGCCGTCAGGTTCTCTGCGCTACTGACAAGCACTGTCCTTGTGCATCCTTCAGCTGTGCCTCAAATGCCAGCAATCCCATGTGCATCTTCTGCAATTCGGCAATGTGCACGGCCAGTTCCTGTTTTTTGACAGCGATAGCCTGGTCCGCCCGGTCCCAAGGCAACGCGTCGCCTTGATGGCCTCGGAGAATGTCCTGCAACTCCTTGAGCTTGAAGCCCAGTTGCTGCGCGCACTTGATAAACATCAACAGCTCAACGCTTTGCGCCGAATAAACCCGGTACTGGCCCAGACGCTGTGGCGCCGGCAGCAGCCCGATCGCCTCATAGTGACGAATTGCCTTGATCGTTGTGCCCGACAACTGCGCGGCTTTGCCGATGTACATGAAAACTCCCTTTTCCCAGTAAAGCGCCTGCTTGTTTCAGCCACCTGTGCCGCTGCGCCGCAGTAGAGCCCAGTACCGGCCCGAACAGCAACGTCTTGATCGGCTTGATGCCACACAACCCCAACGTGGTCTTGCGCATCTGATGGATGCCCGGCATGCGATAGAACCAGCGGTAATACCACGCAGGCGTGTCCAGGGTCACCAACAGGTGCGCGGTCCGGCCTTTCAACAGTTTGTCAGGGAATGCCTTGCCAGCACGGTATTTGAAGGCAAAGCCGGGCAGGAAAGTTCGGTCGATAAAACCTTTCATCAAGGCCGGGATGCCGCCCCACCAGATTGGGAAAATGAACGTCAGATGGGTGGCCCAAAGGATGTCGGATTGTGCACTGAGCAGGTCGGGCTCCAGGGCTTGGACCTCGGAGTAGCCGTTGTGCAAGACGGGGTCGAAAGCCAGGTCGCCCAAGCGTAAGACGCGCACCTCATGGCCGGCGTCTTTTGCGGCGTGGACGTACGTTTCGGCCAGGGCTGAACAAAAGCTGGTGGCGGAGGGGTGTCCGAGGATAACCAAGGTGCGCGGGGTCATGGGAGAGGTCCTGAACATGGCCTTTCAGGGTAAGGGTTGCCGTATAGGGGAGAGTCAAGCGTGGGGCCGCAATACGCCGATCTGCAATGGCCAGCAGGACGTTTCTGTAACCGTTGAAAGGCCCTTCCTGAAGCGTTCCTGGCCCCTTGTGACAGCACATGCCCCTGACTAGCCTGCCTCAACACACAAGAGTGCAATGGCATGAGCGATACCGCTATCGGCTTGACCCAACCGCCTGCGGGCTATAACGACTGGTTGACTGACCTGAAAGGCCGCATCCATTCGGCGCAACAGCGCGCAACGCTGGCGGTAAACCGAGAACTGGTGCTGCTCTACTGGCAGATCGGCCAGGACATTTTGACCCGCCAGGCTGAGCAGGGCTGGGGCAGTAAAGTCATTGATCGTCTTGCCCAGGATTTGCGTGCGGCCTTTCCCAAAATGAAGGGATTTTCACCGCGTAATCTTAAGTACATGCGTGCTTTCGCTGAGGCGTGGCCAGACTCGGAATTTGTGCAAGGGGTGCTTGCACAATTACCTTGGTATCACCAACTGGCGCTGCTGGACAAACTCCCCGGTCCCGAAACCCCCCGCTGGTACATCGCCCAGGCGATAGAACACAACTGGTCGCGCAACACGTTGGTCATGCAGATCGAAAGCCGATTGCTGGAGCGCAGTGGCAAGGCCGTCAGCAATTTCGAAAGCCATCTGCCCAAACCTCAATCCGATTTAGCGCGCGAATCGCTGAAAGACCCATACCGTTTTGATTTCCTCAGCCTGGGTTTGGACGCGCACGAGCGCGACATAGAAAACGCCTTAATCAAACACGTCACTGATTTTTTGTTGGAGCTGGGCGCCGGTTTTGCCTTCGTTGGCCAGCAAGTGCTGCTCGACGTTGGGGGCGATGAATTCTTTGTCGACCTGTTGTTCTATCACCTGAAGCTGCGCTGCTACGTGGTGATCGAACTGAAGGCGGGCAAGTTCAAGCCCGAGCACCTGGGGCAGTTGAGTTTTTATCTCGCGGCCGTCGATGCCCAGCTCAAACACCCGCAAGATGGGCCAACGATTGGCCTGCTGCTGTGCAAGAGCAAAAACGAAGTCGTCGCCGAATATGCATTGCGCGACAACAACCGACCGATGGGTGTGGCTGAATATCAACTGGTTGAGTCGCTGCCCGCTGAGCTGCAAACGGTTTTGCCTAGCATTGAGCAGATCGAGCGGGAGCTGGCGGATTAGAGTGCGAGAGGGCTGCGAGCCCTAGAACCCTGGCGGAATATACCCCGGCACATACGGTATGTTGATGCACTTGCCATGGAGGATGCGGCCATCCTCAATCCTGAACAGCACGATCTTCTTGGCCTTGTTTACGGTGGCCTCAAGCTTGCAATCCGAACTGTGTCCAACGCTCTGGTAATACTCCGTATAAACCATGCCGTTTCCGGTGTGGTTCATTGAAGTTCCCGCGGCTTCGGTGGTGTTCCAGGAAGACGACTTGTACCAAGTCATCACCACCTGCGTTTCGCCACTGGGCCCGTTCTGCTTTTTCATCGAGTCGGGTTTGCCGAATAAATTCAGCGCTTCCTGAGCATCCCTGCCTTCCCAGCGCGATTGTGCAATCAGGTGGCAGCCGTTAATAAAAAGCGTGGCAGGTAACAAGAGTCCTGCCAGCAACAGCCTTGTCCATGTAGGCATAGTGAATCCTTCGTGTAGGTGCGTGCTGTTCAGGGCTTGTTGCCCAACATATCGTCGAGGTCATCGATCATCTGACTCTTCTCCTGAGTCGGCCCCAACTGCTGGAACATGGCCTTGGTGGTCTGGATCATCTGCAGGTGGGTCATCTTGCCCATGGCGATCGTGTCTTTGCTCTTGCCCGGTTCACAGACAAACGCGAGCGTGCGATCGCGCCAGAACTCCTTGGGCGTTTGCCAGGTTTTGGAGACCTTCAAGTGCTTGAGCGTGTAGGAAAATTGCGCGACCGACTGCCCGTTGAGGAAGCGCACTTTGCGCGTGGGGCACTGCACCTCGATGTTGTACACATCGATCATCGGCTTGCCCGGGTCCTCATACACCAGAGTGACGGCCACCAACTGGGCGCCCTTGGTATGGTTCGAACGCACCACGGAAGTACGGTCGGCCACATACATCACGTTTTGATGCGCCCGGCCGTTGCCGTAGATGATCCACCAGTCGCCGACAGGTTCTTGCTCGTCGGCGAGCGCCCACGTGGCACTGGCCAGTAAGGCTGTCAGGAGTGCCAGGTAGTGTCCGGCCTTGGTTAGCGTATTCAACTGAGTTCTTCCTTGAGGCTTCAAACACCTGAAGGACTTTAGTGTTGCGACTGCACAGTAACAATTAGGGCAAGTGTGCTAATGGCGTACTGCTAGCTCCACGAAAAAAGCCTGCTTTTCAGGGCAGGCTTGTTGAATGAAACGGTTGGCTTAGTCCTTACGCGCCGTCAGCGCCGAGTAACCATTCATCAAGTTGCGGTAGTTCGGAATACGCTGGGACAACAGATTGCCCAGGCCTTCGATATCGTTGCGCCAGTCGCGATGCAGCTCACAGGCCACCGAGAACCAGTTCATCATCTGCGCACCGGCTTGGGTCATCCGGCTCCACGCCGCCTGCTGCACGGTGGTGTTGAACGTGCCCGAGGCATCGGTTACCACAAATACATCAAAGCCTTCCGCCAGTGCCGACAACGTAGGGAACGCGACGCACACATCCGTGACCACACCGGCAATGATGATCTGCTTGCGGCCGGTAGCCTTGATCGCCTTGACGAAGTCTTCGTTGTCCCACGCATTGATCTGGCCAGGGCGAGCGATGTACGGCGCGTCCGGGAACATTTCTTTCAGCTCCGGCACCAGCGGGCCGTTGGGACCTTGTTCGAAGCTGGTGGTGAGGATGGTCGGCAGGTTGAAGAACTTGGCCAGGTCCGCCAGGGCGAGCACGTTGTTCTTGAACTCGTTAGGGGAGAAGTCTTGCACCAGGGAGATCAGGCCGGTCTGGTGGTCGACCAGTAGAACTACGGCGTCGTCTTTGTTCAAGCGGTTGTAGGTTGGCGTGCTCATGGTTGAATCCTTTTTTGTTTAAGTGGGTTTGGCGTTGCGTTCAACATGGGCACAGATTAATGGGTGGTTGGCGGGTGATAAATCGGCTGTGGCGTGTCTTACCGTCAACCTGTAAGAGACAATCGAAAGGCAGGTATTTTTTGCCCATTGGGCGTCGGCGCGAAGGTCACCTCAAGCCGTTGCCCGATATGCAGCTGTTGCCTGTCCTCGCACTCGATGACGGACAACATTGTCGGTCCCTCGTCGAGCGTTACGTAGGCGATGCAATACGCTTCATCGTCTCGCCCGCTGTAGCTGAAGCTGTACAACGTGGCGTTGCCGCTGGCGACGATCCAGTCGGTGGCTGCACTGCCAGTAAAAGGGCTGTGGTCGCGGGGGTAGAAAAAGGCCTTGCCAGTGTCGAGGCAGCGGCGCAGCAGCAGTTGCTCCCGGTTGGCCGCTTCCCAGAACGGCGCGCTTTCGGGGGTGATGTGCGGTGAGGTCAGGTGCATATCAGAGTCGCTCCAGAATGAGAGTAGCGCTGCCATGCCGTGAGCCCAGCAATCCACCGGTGCCGTGGGCCAGGGCCAGCGCGCAGTCAGGCCTTTGCACCGCTGGGTGTGCCTCGCCACGTAACTGACGCACAGCCTCTATCAGCCTGGCCATGCCGCCGCGATTGCCGGGGTGGTTGTTGCACAGCCCGCCACCGTCGGTATTGATCGCCAACGGGCCCACGCCGCTGATCAATTTACCGTCGGCAACGAAAGCACCGCCCTCGCCGGGGGGGCAGAAGCCTAGGTTTTCCAGCTGGATCAATACGGTGATGGTGAAGCTGTCGTACAGCGAGGCGTAGCGGATGTCGCTGGGTTTGAGCCGTGCCTCGGCGAAGGCATCGGCGCCAGACTTCACCGCGCCCGAAGCCAGCAGGTCGAAGTAGCCGCCGTTCAGATGACTGAGTGAATAACCTGCACCGATGGGTGTAATCAGCGGCCGCTTGAGTGCCTGCGCAATGGACGGATGAACCACCACCAACGCGCCACCGCCGTCGCTGATCACACAACAATCCAAGCGTCGCAACGGGGCGGCGATCAGCGGTGAGTTCAGCACATCGTCCACCGTCACTATGTTGCGCAACATCGCCAGGGGGTTGTGCTGTGCATGGTGCGACGCTGCGACTTTGATCCAGGCCAGTTGCTCGGCGGTGGTGCCGTGCTCGTACTGATGGCGCATCGCGCACATCGCGTACAGGTTGGTCACGGCGGCGCCGTAGGGCATTTCAAAGGGGCCTTCGCAGGTGGTTTGGGGCTGATCGAGGTGGCTGGCGTCCGGCCGTTGGCGCCTGGCACGCGGGCGTCCGGCTTGGGTGATCAGGGCGACGGTGCAGCGCCCGTCGGCAATCGCGCGTGTAGCTTGGGCGACGTGATGCAGGTAGGACGAACCCCAGCTTTCTGTGGTCTCCAAGTGCCGAGGATGAATGCCCAGGTACTCGACCATGGAAAAAGGCCCTACACCCGGAGCATCCCAACCGGGTACGTCGCCGGCGCAAAAGTAGCCGTCCACGTCGCTGAGGCTCAGCCCCGCATCCGCCAGGGCGCCGCGGGCCACGTCCGCGTGCAATTGCGCGAGGGAGCGGTCCACCGCATGCCGTGTGGGATGTTCGTAGGCGCCGACGATAAATGCGTTGCCCTTCATGGTTAACGACTCCGGCGGGCGTATTCGATGAAAAACGCCAGCGCCTGCGGATCGCGCATGGCGCTGAGGTTGGCGACGTTTTGCGGCTCGTGCCCCATCAGGATTCGGCGCACCGGCACTTCCATTTTTTTACCGGTCAGCGTCAGGGGAATCAGCGGCACCGCGAGGATCTGGTCCGGTACATGCCGGGGCGTACACGCCTGGCGCAGGCATTCACGCACGCGCTGCTGCAAGGCATCGTCCAGCACCGCGCCGTGACGCAGTTGGACAAACAGCGGCATGAAAAAACCGCCTTCGGGCAGGTCCAGATTCACGATCAGCGCATCGTCGATTTCTGCGATGGGCTCCAATGCCCGGTAGATTTCTGCTGTACCGATCCGCACCCCAAAGCGGTTCAGCGTGGCGTCCGAACGCCCCAGCACCTGGCAACCGCCACGGGCATTGAGCAAGAAAAAATCCCCATGGCGCCACACCCCTGGCCAGGGTTGGAAATAGCTTTCGCGGTAGCGCTCGCCCCCAGTGTCATCCCAAAAGTACACCGGCATCGACGGCATGGGCGACGTCACCACCAACTCGCCAACCTGTTCAACCACCGGCCGACCATTTTCATCAAGCGCATGAACCGCCACACCCAGGGCGCGCGCCTGGATTTCACCGGCATACACCGGCAGCGTCGGCACGCCGCTTACCAGGCCCGTGCAAATGTCCGTGCCCCCGCTGCCCGTGGTCACCCAGATATCCGTTTTGAGGTTGCGGTAAAACCAGGCATTGCACTGCGGCGAAACCGGCGAGCCAACCGGCATCACGGTGCGCAGCGCGCCCAGGTCAAAGCGCTCACGGGGCACTACGTCGTAGCGTTTCATCAACTCGATATAAGTCGGGCTGGTGCCGAAAAAGCTGGCGCGGCTGTCCTGCACGATCTGCCACAGCGTATCGATGTTCGGCCAGGTCGGATGGCCGTCATAGAGCACCGGCCGTACTCCGCAGAGCAGGGCGCTGAACAAGGTGTTCCACATCATCCAGCCTGTGGTGGTGAAGATGAATGCTGTATCACCGGGGCGAAAATCCAGGTGTAGATGCAGTGCCTTCAGTTGCTCCAGAAGTATCCCGCCATGGCTGTGTACGATGGCTTTGGGCAAGCCAGTCGTGCCGGAAGAAAACAGCACCCATAACGGATGATCGAAGGGCAATTGTTCGCAGTGGAAATCGGCAGCGGGCACCGTAGGCCGCCGGAGCAAGGCGCGCCAATCGATGGCGTTGGCAACCGTCAGCGGTTCATCGGGAAACAGCGCTGGCAGCACGATGACGTGTTCGATACTGCCCAGCTCGCGGGCAATGTGCCGGACCTGTTCGCGTCGATCAAACGCCTTGCCGCCATAGCGATAACCGTCCACCGCCAACAGCACCTTCGGCGACAATTGCCGCACCCGGTCCAGCACGCCCTCCGCACCGAAATCCGGCGAGCAACTGGCCCAGACCGCACCGATGGCCGCACAGGCACACAGCGCGATCATCGCCTCGGGAACATTTGGCAAATAAGCCACCACTCGATCACCCGGCATCACGCCCACTTCCCGTAGGTAGGTCGCCAGGGTGCGAACCTGACGGGCGAAGTCACTCCACGGCAGGCCTTGCAAGGCAACCGTTTCACTCTGGTAGAGCAGTGCGTCGCCTTCGCGTTCATTGCGCAGAATGTGTTCGGCAAAATTCAGTCGCGCACCGGGAAACCACTGCGCACCGGGCATCGCACGGTCACCCAGCACCGCTTGGTGAGGGCTACTGGCCTGAATGTGAAAATGATCCCAGATCGATTGCCAGAACGCTTCCGGCTCATCGACGGACCACTGCCATAGCGGGTGGTAATCGGCGAATCTGAGCTTGCGTTCGTGCCTCAGCCAACTCAGGTAGTGAGTGAGGCAAGCGTGTTGAAGAAGCTCAGGGGAGGGCTGCCAGAGCAGTTGCCCCTGGGCCACGTCGTTGAATCCAGTCGCCACGATAAAAGACCTCTGACGTTGTTGTTATTCGGGTCATGGGGTGCTCTTGCGTGGCGGACTGTAGCGACAAATTGTACGACGTACAATTGGTGGTGTGTCTGGTTTTGCTGTGCGAATTTTCAGCGGCGGGCAGCCAGGGTTTCCAGGCCGCAGAGGAGGGTGTCGACGTAGAACGTGAAGCTCTCATCCAGCGCCGCGTGCACGCCATTTTGCCAGCGCAGGCTGAAACCGCGATTGCTCAGTTGGTCCATATTCTGCGCGAGCGTGGGGTGCTGTTCTGCATCGATGGCCCGCAGCTTCTCCTGCACTTGGCATTGCCATGCCTCGGTATTATCCGGCAATGGCGCGTACTCCAGCGTCGTGAAACCGGTAAGAGCAGCGATAAACGTATTGTAGGCGGCGGCCAGGGAAGGGCCGCTGAAACCCGCTTGTTGCAGTGCTGCCAACACACCCTCGACCAACGTGAAGTCGGTGCTGGCGTTGGACACCAATTGCGAACCCAACAACGGCGCGATGTTCGGATGCTGGTGCACGGCATCATGGCAGTTGACCATCGCCGCACGCAGGTAGTCCTGCCAGCGCCGCTCCTGAGGCTCTGGCGCAACGTGTTCCAGGACTTTGGCCAGCACTTCACTCAACAACAACTCGCGTGATGAGACGTACCAATAGATGGCCGTCGGGTACACACCCAGGCTGCTGGCCAGGTTGCGCAGGCTGCATTTGTCCAGGCCTTCGCGATCGATCAACGCCAGGGCGGCGGTGATGATGGCGTCTTTGTTCAGTGGGCTCTTTGCATCTTCGCCAGCGGTTTTTTTACGCCTGCCTCGTGGGTTTGCGGTTTTGCTGGTCATTATTGTGGGTTCCGGTTGAGCGACGGCGAAAGGATAGCGGTTCACCGATTCGCTGTCGCTCTTGCGCAATAGCCGTCAACCCCCTCCGTAGCGCTCGACGAACGCTTGCGTGGCCGTGACCAGTCGGCTCAGCTCGCGGTCAGTCAGCGGCAAACTCAGCGCAAACAACCCGCGCCGCGCGCTGTAGATCCCACATTCGAGCAGGTGAAAGAAGAACAGGTCGCGCAGGTCGTTTCGGTCCGTTGGGATATCTGACGGACGACGAATCGGTAAGCCCGTGGGATGCAGATTCATCACCGATCCTTGCCCGGTAAATTGCATCGACATGGGCGCCAGCACCTCATTGAGCTGGCCGCGCAACCTGTCGCCACGGGCATTGAGTTCCAACGCTGCTTCGCGGGTGTACACCTGCTCCAGTCCGGCGATGCCCGCCGCCATGGTCAGCACATTGTTATTGAACGTGCCCGCATGGGACAGGCATCCATGGCGCGGGTCAAACTGCGCCAGGATGTCCCGCCGCCCACCGAGCACGCCGCACGGCAGGCCGCCGCCGAGGTATTTGCCCAGGGTGATCAGGTCCGGAGTAATGCCGAGCTTTTCCTGCAACCCGCCGGGGGCCAGGCGCGAGGTCATCACTTCATCGAAGATGAGCAGCGTGCCATGGGCCTGGCTCCTTTCCCGTAACCCTTCGAGAAACCCCGGCTCGGCACAGATACACCCGCCCGCACCCAGCATCGGCTCCACCAGGATGGCCGCAATGTCGACATGCTCATGCAGCAAACGCTCGACGCTGTCCAGGTCGTTGTAGTCGGCCAAGTAGACCCGATGCGGCACATTCATCGCCGTGCTTGCCCCGGCAAAACTCAACACACCGCCGTGATAACCGCCGTTGAACGCGATGACTCCGCTGCGCCCGGTGTAGGCCTTCGCCGCCGCCAGCGCGAGCAGATTCGCCTCGGTGCCGGAGTTGGTAAACCGCACCTGCTCGATACAGCCGAAGCGCTCCACAATCAGTGTTGCCAGCCGCGCCTCCCATTCCGTATGGGCGCTCAGGTTCAGCCCATTCGCCATCGCCTTTGTCAGCGCATGGGTAATCGCCGGATGGGAGTGTCCATACAGCGCTGCCGTGTATTCCGCGAGGAAGTCGACGTAGCGGTGCCCATCCAGATCATCGAGAAAACACCCGCTGCCGCCTGTCATCACCAACGGAAACGGCTCATAAAACAGCACCGAGCGCGTGTTGCCGCCGGGCATCACCTGCGCGGCCCACTCCAACTGGCGCGCACTCTTGGGATTGGCCCGGATGTACCGTTGAATGCAACGCTCCAACTCAAGCTTGCCAGGCATCACTCACCCCCTTCGACGCAGCACGTTTCGGATACACCAGCATCAATAAGCCAAACCACGCCGCCGCCACGTAAAACGCCGCGCGCGTTTCCGGGTCGCGGATCACCAACACCGTCAGCACGCCCAGGTAACCCAGCACGAGCACACTGCTGACCTTGGGCCAGGGCAGGCGGTAATCCACTTCTGCCAGCTCGCTGCGCTGCACCTTACGGCGATAGGCCATATGCGCGGTGATGATCACCATCCACACCCAAATCAACAGGCCCAGGATTCCCGTGATCAACAGGCTGAAAATGCTCTCCGGGATCAAATAATTCAGCAGCACCCCCACTAGCAAAATGGCGGTCGACACCATCAAGCAACGGGCCGGCACCTGTTGCGGGCTCAACACCTGCAGCTGACGCGGCGCCTGCCGGATATGCGACAGCGCAAACAACATGCGGCTGGTGGCAAACAGTCCGGTATTGCACGAGGACGCCAGCGCGCTGATCACCACGAAATTGATAAATCCGGCCGCCACACCCAGCCCAGTACTGTCGAACACCATCACAAACGGGCTTTGCGCGGTGTCGATCTGGTTCCACGGGTACAGCGCCATGATCACAGCGGTCGACCCCAGGTAAAAAATCGCCATGCGCCACAGGATGCTATTGATCGCTCGTGGCAAGGTGCGCTGCGGCTCGGCCGTTTCCGCCGCCACCAAACCAATCACCTCCAC
Source organism: Pseudomonas tritici (assembly GCF_014268275.3). Taxonomy (NCBI): domain Bacteria; kingdom Pseudomonadati; phylum Pseudomonadota; class Gammaproteobacteria; order Pseudomonadales; family Pseudomonadaceae; genus Pseudomonas; species Pseudomonas tritici. The sequence continues at coordinate 5,720,414 of NZ_CP077084.1, read as the reverse complement.
CCCGGCAAAGGTAAACGCGGCGACAGGCACCGCGAACCAGAAGCCCTTCCAGCCATTCGGAAAAAAACCACCGTGCTGCCAGAGATTCGCGACTGAGGGTGTCGTCTGCGCAGACGTCTCCAGCCCAAACAACAAAATCACCAACCCCGCCCCAATCAGCCCGACAATCGTCAACACCTTGATCAACGCCAGCCAGAACTCCACCTCACCAAACGTCTTCACCGCAAACAGATTGATCACCATCAACACGCCGACAGTGACCAGCGCGGGAATCCACTGCGGCAACTCCGGGTACCAATACTTCATTAGCAAGCCAATCCCGGTCACCTCCAGCACCCCGACCAGAATCCAGATCATCCAATACGACCACCCCGTGATAAATGCCACCCGCGGCCCCAAAAACTCCTCCGCATACGTCGCAAACGACCCACTGCTGGGCCGATACAACGACAACTCTCCCAGCGCCCGCGCAATCAAATAAACCATCCCTCCACACAATGCATACGCCAGCAACAGCGCCGGCCCCGCCGTGGCAATCGCCTTGCCCGACCCCAAAAACAATCCGGCCCCGATAATGCCGCCGATAGCGATCAACATGACGTGGCGCTCCTTGAGCGATCGCGCCAAGCCATGGTTGGAAGAGTGAAGCGGTGTTGTAGACATCAGCATTCCCCTGGCTGCATTACGCAGCAGTGGTTGAGGGTGAGCCCGGCTTGAGCCGGTTTTATTGTACGGTGTGCAATAAGCAGGTTTTGGGCCAGCGGAGAGGGGAGTCGGGGAATTGGCGCTTAAACGGTTTGTTTAGATATGTGTGTAGGACGTTTCATTTGATGTTTATGCGATGGGGGTAAGGTCGGGGGGTGTCACCTGGGAACACAGGTGGGTGGGGGGAACACGGGAGTGAGTGGGGTGTGATTTTCAAAGGCCAGCAGGACTGATCCTTTTTGCTTGCAGGGCGTTTCCCAGGGAGCGCCTATCGCTTGCCCAGCTATTTTTGATGGCCGAAAAACGCACCGAAAAAATCTCACGCGTGAGCTATTGAGCACGATCGAAATTGCCTGTAGTGTTTCTCACGCGTGAGTTTTTCACAACGAGGTCAGTACCATGAAAAGCAGCTCTCCATCGAGCCCGCCAGCAGGGCCCGATACAGATTCAGCAAGCCGCAAGGGAGAGCGCTTGAAATCGCCCGCAAAGAAGCCGTCGAGCTTTTATATGAAGCAGATGCGCGCGGGCCTGGCGGCCGCCGGTTATGTGAAACACGAGACTTGGGTGCTTCCCGAAAATCGAAGCCTGCTCAAGCAGATGGAGAAACAGCTTCGCCAGCCGATTCTGGCTGGCTCATTCATGTCGGAGAATTACATGAGCGCAGGTACCAACTGGAACATCGATCGCCTCTTCAGTGCACTTCAGGCCCTGGACGACGTGGTTTCCAACGACATTACGCTTTCTCTGGTTCAAGGCTCCGAGTCCAGCATCAAGCTGGAAATGAACGACTTCGGTGGCTTGCCGATTTACATCGCGGTGGTCGGCGAGCAGATCATCGTCGACACCGTTCTGGTCGACGTGGAGTCCATCAACGATGTACCTGCCTTCAATGACGCCGTGCTGCGCAGCCGGGAAATGTTCCCGCTGTCTTCGATCGGCATCGAGTCCATGCCGAACGGGCAAGTTGTTTACAACATGTTCGGCGCGTTGAGCTCCGACTCCAGCCTGACGAACATCGTGACCGAGGTAAAAACCCTCGTCGATAACGTGCAGCGCGCCAGCGAAGCCTTTGAACGCTTCTTCAACTAATCAGTAGGGAATATCCAATGACTCAGTCCATCTGGAGCAAATTGTTCACCGCGCTGCGTGGCGGTGCCAACGAAGTCGGCGAATCAATCGTCGACCAACAAGCCCTGCGCATCCTCGACCAGGAAATTCGCGATGCCGACAGCGCGCTGGCCAACGCCAAGCGTGAGCTGGTCAGCATCATGGCCAAGCACAAGCTGGCGACCGATCGCGTCGGCGAGTACAACGCCAAGATCAAGGACCTGGAGTCCAAGGCGATGGCCGCTATCCAGGCCAACCGTGAAGACCTGGCGCTGGAAGTGGCCGAGGCCATTTCGACCCTGACCAACGAATTGGACGTCGAGCAAAAGCAGGCCGCCGAGTTCGGTGGGTACGCTGAAAGCATGCGCAAGGACATCACCAAGGCCGAAAGCCGGATTAAAAGCCTGCGTCAGCAAGTGGACATGGCCAAGGCGCGCGACAGCGTACAGAAGGCCCAGGTCAGCGCGTCCATCGCCAGTGGCGGTGCCAACGGCAAGCTGGAAACCGCCGTCGGTACGTTGAATCGCTTGCAAGCCAAACAGCAGCAACGCGCCGCTGAACTGCAAGCCCAGGACGAACTGGCTGACGCCTCGACGGGTACCGACCTGGAGCGCAAGTTGCGCGACGCCGGCATCACGCCGAACGAAGGCAGCGCCAATGCGATTCTGGAACGTCTGAAGCAAAAGTCGGCCGAGTAAGCGAAGGGCGAACACTGTACCTGTGGCGAGGGAGCTTGCTCCCGTTGGGCTGCGCAGCAGTCCCATTTTCAGGGCCGCTACGCAGCCCAGCGGGAGCAAGCTCCCTCGCCACGGTTCATTAGCGGGCCGGCATTTAACGTCGAGGTCAGGATGGATGCCCTGAAGGGGTTCAAGACAATCGCAGGCCTCGCCCTCTTGATGGTCGCGCTGCAATTGCTCAATGCAGTCACCGGTTACAGCCTGATGGCATTCGGCCTTGTGCCAAGAACGCTGTACGGGCTGCCGGGCATTCTCACCTCACCCTTTTTGCACGCGTCCTTTGCTCACCTGAGTGCGAACCTGATCGCCTTTTTGATACTGGGCACCCTGGTCATCATCGAAGGGTTCAATCGGTTCATCAGCGTCAGCGCAATCATTATCCTGCTGGGCGGCTTGTTGGTCTGGCTGTTCGGTTTTGCAGGGGTGCACGTGGGGGCCAGCGGCTGGGTATTCGGGCTGTGGGCCTACCTGTTGTCTCGCGCCTGGTTTCATCGGAGCTGGAGCAACCTGATAACTGCCGGTGTTGTCGCTCTGCTGTATGGCGGGCTGATTTTTGGCTTCCTGCCGCGTCAGGGGGTGTCCTTCGAAGGTCACCTGTTTGGTGCGTTCGCTGGATTAATTGCTGCCAAGGTACTTCTCTCTGCGCCGCGCAGCAGGTTTAATGCGCGGTGAACGCACTTGAGCCTCCAGACGCCGAGGCGCTGACCTCATCCGGAATCAAGTACCCAGGGAATCAGGGACGACATGTCGATATTTCTATTGTTGCGCCTGTACGCGTCCTCCCTCTTTCACCGCTTCGGCTGGGCAGGTCTGGTCATTGCCCTGGGTGTCCACCTGAGCACGGCCTATCTGGGCCTGGTGTTTCTGGGCGAACAGCACCTTACTGCTCCCGCCACGTTTATCTACTTCTACCTCACCACCACACTCACCGTCGGCTATGGCGACCTCGCGCCACAGACCTCGGCGGGGCGAATTTTCGTGGCCACCTGGGTCATGCTCGGGGGCATTGCGCTGTTGACGGCAGCCATCGGCAAAACCACCAGCAGTGTCATCGATGCATGGAGAAAAGGCATGAAGGGCAAAGGCGATTTCACCGGAAAAGTCGGCCATACGGTGCTCATTGGCTGGGAAGGTACGTCCAGCGAGCGGGTCATTGAGTTGTTGCTGCAAGACGAAACCTCAAACGACAACCTGATCGTCATCTGCGATTGCACCCTCGAAGAAAACCCGATGCCCGGCAAAGCGGCATTCATCCGCGGCGAAAGCCTGTCCTCCACCGCGTTACTGTTGCGTGCAGGCGTTCCCGGTGCCGAGCGTGTGCTGGTGCGAACCCCGTCTGACGACTTGACGCTGGCCACCGTGCTGGCGGTGAATCAACTGAAACCTGTTGGGCATGTGGTCGCGCACTTCAACGAAAGTGAAATTGCCGCACTCGCCAGCTCCTACGCCCCCAGCCTGGAGTGCACCTCCAGCATGGCGATCGAGATGTTGGTGCGCGCCTCCCAGGACCCGGGCTCGTCAGTGGTCATTAATGAGCTGTTGTGCGTGGGCCAAGGCGCCACCCAATACCTGATGAAATTGCCCGAGGCCTTTGAAGCAACGTTCGGTGATCTGTACACGCAGATGAAGGAACGCCACAACGCCACGCTCATCGGCTACCGCGCCAAGGGTGCTCAGCAACCGTCGATCAACCCGCCAAGCGCCACGCGCGTTGAAGGCGGTGAACTCTTTTACATCGCCTCTACACGCCTCAAGGAAATCTCCAATGGGATGGCTTAAACAGTTGATGGGGCTTGAGGCCCCGAACGCGAATACCGATTCGAACCGCACAGCCAGCGTAGCCCTGCCGACCACTGGCCCGTTGGGCCTGGCGCCGGGCAAAGGCGTGATCTTCGACGCAAGCCTGCGATTGTTGCTTGATGATAAAACCAGCGTGGTTATCCCCGGCTCCCAGGAAATCTGGAGCAACGGCACCGTGGACCTCGGGCAGTCGACCTGGCTGTCGCGCTATTACATGAACGACGAAGATTACTGGCTGCAGGTGCACACCACGGGTGACATCGCCGGGCAGGTCGAGTCGGTGATCCTGTTCAACTACCTGAGTTACGTCACCCTCAGCAGTGAGGCGGAACTGCGTCGTCTCGCCGGTCCACAGAGCCTGATCGGGCTGCCGACCTACACGCACAACGGCGTTGAATACAGCCGCGTGTGGGGCAGCGAGGAGGGCCAGACAGAATTAGTGTCAATGAGTGAACAGGTGATCAATCCGGAGAGTGCCTACACCGTCGAGCACCGTTCGATGCTGTACGCCCGTGACACCGGCCTGACCGACCGCCGGGAGTTCCTGCTGTTTTCCGTCGAGGAAGACGCTGAAGGCACCGTCAGCCTGAGCACCTCGCTGGGCATTTCGCTGTACACAACCGACCTGAATACGCTCTGAAAAAAGGAAGAAATCCATGCTAGAAGCTCTGTCCATCTCGCTGAATAAACCCGCCGTGTTCGGGTTTGTCACCTACATCCTGGGTGCCGCCGTGCTGTTCGCGCTGTTCCAGTTCATCTACACCCGCGTCACCCCGCACAAGGAATTCGAACTGATCCGCGCGGGCAACGTGTCGGCTGCGGTCGCGCTGGGCGGCGCCATCATTGGTTTCGCGATTCCGGCCAGCAATGTGATTGCCTTCTCGATCAGCCTCCTCGACTTCGTCGTCTGGGCCGTGATCGCCGCCCTCGTCCAACTGTTGGCGTTTCTGGTGACCAGCCTGGTGCTCAAAGGCACTTCCGAACGCATCAAGAAAGGCGAACTCGCGGCCGGTATCTACGTGGCAGCCGTGGCCATCAGCGTCGGCATGTTGAACGCCGCCTGCATGACGCCTTCCCAGAACTGATTGCGCACGGAGCTCCCGATGAAACGAAGCAAGTACGTCCAGCTTTCGCTGGCAGCGTCGGTCGCCATGGCGATATCCGGCTGCGGGCCGACGGAAAAAACCTACGAGTTGCAGAAGAAGTACAACTTCCAGTCTGTTCAGCAGTGCGCCGATGAAAAGCTTCCGGTGGACGTCTGCTCGGACGCCTACATGACGGCCATGGCCGAGCATCGCCGCATCGCCCCGGTATACGCCAGCCAGGCCGATTGCGATGCCGACTTTGTCGCCGGCTGGTGCCAGTTGGACTCCAATGGCCAGTTCATCCCCAAGCTGGGCGGTTTCGAACTGACCGCCGAAGGCCAGGTCACGCAATCCCAGGTCGACGCGGCCAAGGCGCAAACGGGCGAATCGCAAGCAAGCGGCTCAGGCTTCTCCACCAGCAGCCTGCTGACGGGGCTGTTGATCGGCAACATGCTGAGCAACAACCGCAACAGCTACCGCTCCGAGCCGGTGTATCGCTACCGCGACGATCGCGGCAGCTATGGCTCCTCGACGCTGAGTCAGCGGGCCTCCAGCGGGGCGACATTCGACCGCTCGAACCAGGCGCGGTACGGCAGCAGCAATTACTCGAACACGCTGCGCTCCTCCAGCGCGTCCAGCGCCGTATCGTCGGCCACCTCCCGTGGCGGCTTCGGCAGCAAGGCCAGCGCACGCAGCGGCTGGGGCGGCGGCGGGTCGAGCAGTTAAGGAAACCGGGCCATGAAGAAGATCCATTGCGCAGAGCGTCATGACTGGAAACAGACTGCCGACAGCCTCGGCTTCCTGTTCCACACCATCGACGACGAACCCTACTGGGACGAGAGCGCGTACTACCAGTTCACGCTCAAGCAAATCGAGCAAGATCTCGAAGACCCGACCACCGAGATCCATGACATGTGCATGGACCTCGTGGCCCGCGTGGTCCACAGCGAGGAACTGCTGGACCGCCTGAGCATCCCCGCGCCGTTCTACGACATGATTCGAACCTCATGGCTCGAAGGTCACCCGCACCTGTACGGGCGCATGGACTTTTCCTACAACGGCACCGGGCCCGCCAAGCTGCTCGAACTCAACTACGACACCCCCACCAGCCTGTACGAAGCGGCCGCGTTCCAGTGGGGCTGGCTGGAACAATGCATCGAACGCGGCCTGCTGCCCAAGCACGCCGACCAGTTCAACAGCATCGACACCAAACTGCACCAGGCCTTCGCCCAATTGCAGATCAACCAACCGTTCTACTTCGCCTCGATGAAAGAATCGATCGAAGACAAAGGCACCACCGACTACCTGCGCCTCGTCGCGGAAAAAGTCGGTATCGAATCACGCCACATCGACATCGAAGACATCGGCCTGACCGCCGAAGGCCGCTTCGTCGACCTCGAGGACCGCTGGATCCCCCACCTGTTCAAACTGCACGCCTGGGAGTTCATCTTCCACGAGCCCTTCGGCTCGGCGATTGCCCAAAGTGATACGCAGTTTTTCGAGCCTGCGTGGAAATCCATAATCTCCAATAAAGGCATCCTGCCGCTGTTGTGGGAATTCAACAAAGGCCACCCGAATTTGCTCGCGTCCCACCTGGATACCGACCCGGGGAAAGCCGTGCCAAAGGGCTGGGTGCGCAAGCCGTTCTTCTCGCGGGAGGGGGCCAACATCGAGCTGCAAACGGCTGACGGGCTGATCGTGAAAGAGGACGGGCCCTATACGGATGCGCCGTTCATTCTTCAGGAGTTTGCGCCGCTGCCGAAGTTTGGTGACAGCTACACGCTGATTGGGTCTTGGGTGATTGGTGATCAGGCGGCGGGGATTGGGGTGCGGGAAGACAATAGTTTGATTACCAAGGATTCGAGTCGGTTTTTGCCGCATTTGATATTGGATTAAGGCCGAGCTTAAAGGGCCAGCAGGGTTGATCCCTTTCATTTGCAGGACGTTTCCGAGAGAATCCCAAGTGCATTGCGCCAGCGGGAATGCGTGACTAGGCTGCGAGCTGTCACTGCCTATTCAGTGACCGGGTTTAGTCGCCCGGATTCGATTGGCGCATAAGCAACTCATGAGTCAGGCACTCCTTCGCCTGCATCTTATGGTGGCTGTGCGCAGGGCACCTCCGGGTGCGCCGGGTTTCCAATCGACCGGTCGACTAACCTGCGTACAGCTGCCGCCTTTCGTTTAGTCGCGGGTCGTGGCAGCTCCAGATTATCGATTGGAGTTTTGCTATGGATAACGTTGTTTCGGATTCGCCATCATCGGGTGCGACTCACCCATTTACCATTAATGAAGAACTGAGCTTTGAGGAAGCCTGGGTGCGTGTGGCTGAGTTGCTGCAGTGTGCAGTGGCCACGTCGCAAGCGATCGGTGAACCGCTGGGGGCACCGCATAGGGCGGTGATGCATTTGGTGGAGATGGCGAAGATGGTTGCGGATCGGGCGGTGGAGTGTATGCAGGCTCACTAACATCCTTCAGCGGCGGGAAGGGCTATAAGCCGACCGCTTTAGGTCAGTCAATTGCCCAACAGCTGTTGGACAATTGACTTGGGATTTTTACAGGCATTAAAAAGCCGGCTTGTGGCCGGCTTCTCGGGGACTGCCTCAGCTTGTTTTTGACAAGCCTCACCAGCCTTCAAATCGCTCAGCCCACATTGCGTCAGGCTGAATAGTAGGGGCATCAGCGGGAACTCCTCCGCATCGCCGAGCAGGGTGGATAGCGCAAAGCCACCCCCTGCCAAATGTGCGGCGCATGATACCCACATTCATTTCAAATGCCCACCTCCGGCTCCGATTTAGAGCCTTCCCAGCCTAAAAGATGTTCATCCAGCGGCACCGGGGGCCGGCGGTTGTTCAGGGTGGACCACCAGAACACCCATCCCAGAATCTGGAAGTTCTGTTCAAAGCGTTGTTCGTGTGTGAGGTATTCGTCGGGATGCTCGCCGGCATTGTGGCTACGCATGCGCAAACCACCCCCAGGTCGGTTGTAGAGGTATTTGATGCGCAGCATGCCGTCGTGTTCTACGGCGTAGATTTCGCCGTCGATGATTTGCGTGCGGCCTCGGTCGATGGCGAGGGTGGCGCCTTGTTGGATGATGTCGATCATGCTGTTGTCGACCATGTAGGCGCCCAGGGCGCGGTCGGGGTTTACGGTGAGGGTTTGGAGGGTGTGCAGGGAGACGCGGATGCGTTCGGTGGAGGCGAATGAGGGGTGGAGGTCGATCTCCACGTCGATTTTTTCTGGAGGACAGGCGGGGCCTGTGAGGTATTTGCCGCTTCCTTCGCGGGTAGAGGGCAGTCCTTTTCGGGTGTCCGGGCCTTCCAGCAGGAAGTTGGCCGGTGGGTGTTTGGGGCCTTCGCCGGTACGCAGCCAGCGGCTAGAGATGCACAACAGTTCTGCGATCTCGTTTAGTCGGCCCATGGGTACACCGCGCTTGAACCAGTTGTTCACGTGTTGAGGCGTGACGCCACGGTTCTTGGCGAAGTCGGAGGCGGAAAGATGAACTTCCCGCAGTAGCGCTTTTAAACGATCACCTGATGTATTCATAAACGCAGAGTTTACTGGCGGGATTTACAGATCAAATAAACCATGCGTTGAGTTGCGCTTGTAGGCTTTTGCTTAGTTGTAGCTTAATACTTCGGATTCGGTCGCTAGTTAAACATTGCTTATAAAGAATTGAACTTGTCGTTTAGTTTTTCCCACAAAAAAAGCCCCGAATGATCGGGGCTTTTTCAATTGCCGAGGCAATGAGGAGCAGGTATCAGCCTTTGTAGGCCGCGACCGACTTCATGATTTCTGCGCGAGCGGCTTCTGCATCGCCCCAACCGTCGATCTTCACCCATTTGCCTTTTTCGAGGTCTTTGTAGTTCTCGAAGAAGTGTTTGATCTGCTCCAGCAACAGGGGCGGCAGGTCGGTGTATTCCTTCACGTCCACGTACAGCTGGGACAGCTTGTCGTGTGGCACTGCGATGACTTTGGCGTCGCCGCCGCCGTCGTCGGTCATGTTCAGGATGCCGACTGGGCGTGCGCGGATAACCGAGCCTGGGGTAACCGGGTAAGGGGTTACAACCAGCACGTCGAGGGGATCACCGTCGTCAGCCAGGGTGTTCGGGATGAAACCGTAGTTGGCCGGGTAGAACATCGGGGTGGCCATGAAACGGTCAACGAACAGGCAGTCGCTGTCTTTGTCGATTTCGTATTTGATCGGCGCGTGGTTGGCCGGAATCTCGATGGCGACGTAGATGTCGTTCGGCAGGTCTTTGCCAGCCGGAATCTTGCTGTAGCTCATTGGGCGTTGCCCCCGTTAATTGGCCAAGAAACTTGGCCGGATTGGCCTAAAAGTGGCGGCGATTATAGGCACATTCTGACGCCGATGCCATGCGCCAGACGTCGTACGGTCATTCGCCTTGTGGCTGATAACGTGGGTCGCTGGCCTGCAGTTCGGTGAGGCGGGCCAAGGGATACTGGCGATAAAAGCGGCTGAGTTGCGCGTACACCTGTGGATAACTGCTCACCAGCAAATCCGGGGCGCTGAAAAAATATTCGCTGGTGACGGCAAAGAATTCCGCCGGGTTTTCGGCGGCGTAGGGGTCAATCTCGGTATCGGCGTCCGGGTTGGCGTCCAGTTGGCGATTGAGGTCGTCGTAGGCGCTTTGCATCACGCTGGCCCATTCCTGCACGCGCATGTCGTTGTGCAGCGGTGGCAGGCCGTTGGCGTCGCCGTTGAGCATGTCGAGCTTGTGCGCCAGTTCGTGGATGACCAGGTTGTAGCCTTCCCAGTTACCGCTGGCGAGTACGCCGGGCCAGGCGAGGATCACTGGGCCTTGTTGCCAGGCTTCGCCGCTGTGTTCGCCGTCCCATTCGTGTTCGATGCCGCTGCTGTCGCGATGGCGCTGGGGGCTGACGAAGTCGTCGGGGTACAGCACGATTTCGTGGAAGCCTTGGTACCAATCCAGGTCGCCGAGGTTTATCAGCGGCAGTTGCGCCTGGGCGGCGAGCAGCAGGCGTTGTTCCTGATGCAGTTCGACGCCGGGCAGGGCGGTGAGGTGTTTTTCGGCAAGGAACACCACGCAGGCTTCACGCAGCCACTGGTCCTGATCGGCAGTGATGCCGTCGAGGAAGCTCAGGTGCTGGCGTACCCGCTGCCAGGTGTCATCGGCAATCGGGTGCCTGGCCAGCAAGCGCTGGCGACGCCAGGCGCTGAGGGACCACATCGGCGCTTACTGCGACTTGGCTTCGGAGGAGGAGCGGCCAAAACGGCTGCGGAATACACCAATGATCATCGGTACCAGCGACAGTAGGATGATAAACACCACCAGCAGCGACAGGTTTTTCTTGATGAACGGCACGTTGCCAAAGAAGTAGCCCAAGGTGACCAAGCCGCCCACCCAGAGGATAGTGCCCAGCACGCTGAAACCAAAGAAGCGTACGTAGGGCATTTTCGCGATGCCGGCGACGAACGGCGCGAAGGTGCGCAGGATTGGCAGGAAGCGCGCCAGCGTCACGGTTTTGCCGCCGTGCTTGTCGTAGAAGTCGTGGGTTTTTTGCAGGTAATCGCGACGGAAGATTTTCGAGTTGGGGTTGTTGAACAAGCGTTCGCCCACCGTTCGCCCGATTACGTAGTTGGTGCTGTCGCCAAGGATCGCCGCCAGCATCAACAGGCCGCCCAGCAAGACCGGGTCCATACCACCACCTGCGGCCACGGCGCCGGCGATAAACAGCAACGAATCACCCGGCAGGAACGGCATGACCACCAAGCCGGTTTCGCAAAAAATGACCAGAAACAGAATGGCGTAGATCCACGGACCGTAATTGGTTACCAGCAGGTCGAGGTAAACATCGAGATGCAGGATAAGGTCGAGCGGGTTGAAATCCATGGATGGCACCTGTGTGAATGGCCCGGCTCTGCAGGCCTGTGCGGAAGCTCGGGTAATAAGGCTACAAGTGTATGCCGCATTTCTTACAACCCTGAAAGGTCCGCATTATACGGATAGAGCGGTGAAAAGCGTGTTGGTTTTGTAGCGGGGGATGTCGTGGCACGCGGTCCGCAGATCACCACAAATCCAAATGTGGGAGCGGGCTTGCTCGCGAAAGCGGCGGGTCAGTTATAAATAGTCTGACTGAACCAACGCTTTCGCGAGCAAGCCCGCTCCCACAGGGGAATTGTAGTGTTTGAAGTATTCAGGTTTCAGTCTTCGCTGATCGGCAACGTGTAGTTCTTGAATTCAGTGTCCTCACGGAATCCGATCGACTCATAGGTCTTCTGCGCCACTTCATTGTCACTGCTGGTCGAGACTCGCAGCCGCACCGCATGTGTCTCCTTGGCCATCTTCTTCGCCGTACGCATCAGGTTGTCCGCCACTAATTGTCGGCGCGCGTCTTCCGCCACGTAGATGTCATTAAGAATCCACACCCGCTTCAGCGACAGCGACGAATAGCTGGGGTACAGCTGGCAAAATCCAAGCAGCTTCTTGTCGTCATCGTCCGCCAGGGCCAGGTAAATCACCGACTCCTTGCGGCGCAGGCGTTTTTCCAGAAAGGCCCGCGAGGAGTCCGGGAAGGGCAAGGCGCCATAAAACTCGCGGTATTTGACGAACAACGGGGTCAACAGGTCCAGGTGTTCCAGGGTCGCTTGAGTAATCCGCATGCCAGGCCTCAACTTCCAGATTGGGTATGACCACACAAGCGGCCGTGACTCGATGCTGCCTAATGGCGTGAAAAAGCGCAATCGCCCATCAATCAGTCATCCGGTGAACTGAGCAGGAAGTTACCTTTCATGAGGTCCGGATCGTCGGATTCGATTGTCTGAACCTGCGCTTCGTCCTTGAGATTGACCCCCGACAACTGCCGACGACACGCCTCTCGCATCAGATACAGCAGGCGATGGGCCGCCATGCCGTAACTCAGTCCTTCCAGGCGTACGTTGGAGATGCAATTGCGATAGGCGTCGGTAAGGCCCACTTTGGGGTTGTAGGTGAAATACAGCCCCAGGCTGTCCGGCGAGCTGAGGCCTGGCCGTTCGCCGATCAGGATCACCACCATCCTGGCACCGAGCAATTGGCCGATTTCATCTGCCACCGCCACGCGTCCCTGTTCCACCAAAATGACGGGCGACAAAGACCAGCCTTCAGCGTGGGTTTGTTCCTCCATGCGTGTAAGAAACGGCAGGGTGTGTTTATGCACCGCCAGCGCCGATAAACCATCGGCCACCACCACCGCCAGATCCACGCCGCCGGGATTAGCCTCGGCATGGTCGCGCAGGGTTTGGGCCGACTCATCACTGAGGCGCCGCCCCAGATCCGGGCGTTGCAGGTAGCTGTGCCGGTCGGCAGCAGCACTGTGCAGTAACAAACTATCGCGTCCGCGTTCTGCCAGTTGACTGCTCAGGCCCGCGTGGTCGAAGGGCAGGTGCACCGCGTCACGCGCCTGGGCGTGAGCATATTGGAAGTCCAGTTGCGCGTTGGTGGGGATGCTGGTGCCGGTTCGGCCCAGGGCAATACGCGCCGGCGTCAGGCGGCGCAGTTCCAGCCAGGGGTTGTCAGGCAGGTCTAGTTGCACGGGCGGCTCCTTCATCCCAGTTGCGCCAAGGCTTGGCGAAACGCCGGTGGCAGGCTGTTGCCGAAGCGTACCTTGCCGTCGGCTTGCGTGAAGATGCCCATCTTCGCCAGCCACTGTTCGAACTCCGGCGCCGGTTTTAACCCCAGGGTCTGGCGGGCGTACAACGCGTCATGGAACGAGGTGGTCTGGTAGTTGAGCATAATGTCGTCGGAACCGGGGATGCCCATGATGAAGTTGATCCCGGCCACGCCCAGCAGGGTCAGCAGCGTGTCCATGTCATCCTGGTCGGCTTCGGCGTGGTTGGTGTAGCAGATGTCGCAACCCATCGGCACGCCCAGCAACTTGCCGCAGAAGTGGTCTTCCAGGCCCGCGCGAATGATTTGCTTGCCGTTGTACAGGTACTCGGGGCCGATAAAACCGACCACAGTATTCACAAGGAATGGCTTGAAGTGCCGCGCCACCGCGTAGGCGCGGGTTTCGCAGGTTTGCTGGTCGACGCCAAAGTGCGCGTTAGCCGACAAGGCACTGCCCTGGCCGGTTTCGAAATACATCAGGTTCTGGCCCAGCGTGCCGCGATTGAGGCTCAAGCCCGCGTCGTAACCTTCCTGCAGCACACTCAAGCTGATGCCGAAACTGGCGTTGGCCGCCTCGGTGCCGGCAATCGACTGGAACACCAGGTCCAACGGCACGCCGCGGTTGATCGCTTCGATGGAGGTGGTGACGTGGGTCAGCACGCAGGCCTGGGTCGGGATCTCATAGCGCTGGATAATCGCGTCGAGCATCTCCAGCATGGCGCAGATCGAGGCGATGCTGTCGGTGGCCGGGTTGATGCCGATCATGGCGTCGCCGTTGCCGTAGAGCAGGCCATCAAGGATGCTCGCCGCGATACCTGCTGGTTCGTCCGTCGGATGGTTGGGTTGCAGCCGTGTGGATAACCGCCCGCGCAGGCCCATGGTGCCGCGAAACTGCGTGACCACGCGGATCTTCTGCGCCACCAGCACCAGGTCCTGCACGCGCATGATCTTGGACACGGCGGCCGCCATTTCCGGTGTCAGCCCTGGCGCCAATGCGCGTAGGGATTGTTCATCGGCGGCGTCGCTGAGCAGCCAGTCGCGCAGGCCGCCGACGGTCAGGTGGCTGACCGCCGCAAACGCCTGTTTATCGTGGGTGTCGATGATCAGTCGGGTGACTTCGTCGCTTTCATACGGAATCAGCACTTCTTCCAGGAAGTGTTTCAGCGGGATATTCGCCAACGCCATCTGCGCGGCCACCCGTTCGCCGTCGTTCTGTGCGGCGACGCCGGCGAGAAAGTCCCCGGAGCGTGCGGGGCTGGCCTTGGCCATCACGTCCTTGAGGCTGTCGAAGCGGTAGGTTTGTGCACCTACCGCGTGGGAAAAGCTTGCCATACAGTGTCTCCTTGATGACGCGGGCCCCTGTGAACAAGGTCCCCGCGTCGAGGTTTACGGCATTTAGTGCAAGGCGGCCTCTGCGGCCTGGATCGCCGCGAATTCCTCTTCGGGCGTGCCTGCTACCAAGTGATGCCGGCTGTAGAAAGCAAAGTAAGCAATTAATACTCCATAGATGATCGCGGCGCCAATCACCACCCGTGGATCCACCAGAAAGCCCGCCACCACGGCCACGCAGGCCAGTACCAGCGCAACGCCTGACGTGAAGATGCCACCCGGCGTGCGGTACGGACGGTCCATTTTGGGGCGACGGATGCGCAGGGTGATGTGCGCGGCCATCATCAGCACGTAGGAAATCGTCGCGCCAAACACCGCCACCAGGATCAGCAAATCCCCCTGGCCGGTCAGCGACAGGCCAAAACCGATGATGCCGGGGATGACCAGCGCCAGCACCGGCGCCTTGCTTTTATTGGTCTGGGACAGTTTGCGTGGCAGGTAACCGGCGCGGGACAAGGCGAAGATCTGCCGCGAATAGGCGTAGATGATCGAGAAAAAGCTCGCAATCAGGCCGGCCAGGCCAACCAGGTTGACGAAGCTGCCCATCCAGGTGGAACCGCCGTAGGCCAAGGCCAGCGCTTCAACCAGCGGGTTGCCGGATTTGATCAGCGCGTAAGTGCCGGCGCCGCCCGGTGCGATCACTAGGATCAGCAGGGCAAAGCTGGTCAGCACCACGATGGCGCCGATCAGGCCGCGCGGCAGGTCGCGTTTGGGGTTTTTGGTTTCTTCGGCGGCCAGCGGCACGCCCTCGACCGCGAGGAAAAACCAGATGGCATAGGGGATTGCCGCCCACACACCCACATAGCCGAATGGCAGGAAGGTGCTGGCGCCTTTGGCTTCGGTGACCGGGATATCCAAAAGGTTGGCGACGTTGAAGTGCGGCACCATCGCCACCAGGAACACGCCCAGGGCAATCGCGGCGACGGCAGTAATCACAAACATCAGCTTCAGGGCTTCACCCACACCAAAAATATGGATGCCGATAAAGATGATGTAGAACGCCAGGTAAATCATCCAGCCGCCGATGCCGAACAGTGACTCGCAATACGCGCCGATAAACACCGCAATGGCGGCGGGGGCGATGGCGTATTCGATCAGGATCGCGGTGCCTGTGAGGAACCCGCCCCAAGGGCCAAAGGCACTGCGGGCAAAGCCGTAGCCACCGCCGGCGGTAGGGATCATCGAAGACAGCTCGGCCAGGGAGAAACACATGCACAGGTACATGGTGGCCATCAGCAAGGTGGCGAGGAACATCCCGCCCCAGCCACCCTGGGCCAGGCCGAAGTTCCAGCCGGCGTAGTCGCCGGAGATGACGTAGGCAACGCCGAGGCCGACCAGCAACACCCAGCCGGCGGCGCCTTTTTTAAGTTCGCGTTGTTGGAAGTAGTCGGTGCCGACTTTTTCGAAGTCGACGGAGGATCCAGTGGGTTCGCTAGGCATTGGAAAGTACCTTCCATTCTTATTGTTTTTAACTCGGCCTCTGTGTGCCGAATGAGGTAGCAGCTACTTGCGAAGTTCAAATGTGGGAGCTGGCTTGCCTGCGAAAGCGTTTTGTCAGTTAACACATACTTGGCTGACACACCGCTTTCGCAGGCAAGCCAGCTCCCACACTTGATCTCATTTCAAGTTGAGAGCGGGTCGCCTGCTAGGAGGCAACGTTAGAAGAAGCCAAGTGGATTAATGTCGTAACTCACCAGCAAGTTTTTAGTCTGCTGGTAATGATCCAACATCATCTTGTGCGTCTCACGCCCCACGCCGGACTTCTTGTAACCGCCGAAAGCCGCATGCGCCGGATACAGGTGGTAGCAGTTGGTCCACACGCGGCCCGCCTTGATCGCGCGGCCCATGCGGTAGGCGCGGTTGATGTCGCGGGTCCACACGCCGGCACCCAGGCCGAACTCGGTGTCGTTGGCAATCGCCAGGGCTTCGGCTTCGTCCTTGAAGGTGGTGATGCTCACCACCGGGCCGAAGATTTCTTCCTGGAACACGCGCATTTCGTTGGTGCCCTTGAGCAGGGTCGGCTGGATGTAATAGCCGCCCGCCATATCGCCTTCGAGCTTCTCGACTTTACCGCCAGTCAGCAGTTGTGCGCCTTCGCCCTTGGCGATTTCCAGGTAGGACAGGATCTTGTCGAATTGCTGCTCGGACGCCTGGGCGCCGACCATGGTGTCGGTGTCGAGCGGGTCGCCGCGTTTGATCTGCTCGACTTTCTTCATGACCACTTTCATGAAGTCGTCGTAGATCGACTCTTCCACCAGCGCGCGCGATGGGCAGGTACACACTTCGCCCTGGTTGAAGAACGCCAGCACCAGACCTTCAGCGGCCTTCTCAATAAAGGATGGCTCGGCTTTCATGATGTCGGCAAAGAAGATGTTCGGCGACTTGCCGCCCAGCTCAACAGTCGACGGAATGATGTTTTCCGCAGCACATTTCATGATGTGCGAGCCCACTGGCGTAGAGCCAGTGAAGGCAATCTTGGCAATGCGCTTGCTGGTGGCCAGGGCTTCGCCGGCTTCTTTACCGAAGCCGTGCACCACGTTCAGCACGCCCGGTGGCAGCAGGTCGCCGATCAATTCCATCAGCACGTTGATGCCCAGCGGCGTTTGCTCGGCAGGCTTGAGCACCACGCAGTTGCCGGCGGCCAAGGCCGGGGCGAGTTTCCACGCGGCCATCAGCAGCGGGAAGTTCCACGGGATGATCTGACCGACCACGCCCAGCGGCTCATGGAAGTGATAGGACGCGGTGTGTTCGTTGATCTCGGCGCTGCTGCCTTCCTGGGCGCGGATGCAGCCGGCGAAGTAGCGGAAGTGGTCGGCGGCCAGCGGGATGTCGGCGTTCAGGGTTTCACGCACGGCCTTGCCGTTGTCCCAGGTTTCGGTGATGGCCAGCAGTTCGAGGTTCTGTTCGATGCGGTCGGCGATTTTCAGCAGGACCAGCGAGCGGTCCTGGGCCGAGGTCTTGCCCCAGGCGTCGGCGGCAGCGTGGGCGGCGTCCAGTGCTTTATCGATGTCTTTGGCAGTGGAGCGCGGGAATTCGGCGATAGGCTTGCCGTTGACCGGCGAGGTGTTGGTGAAATAGTTGCCGTCGACCGGCGCAACAAATTCGCCACCGATGTAGTTGCCGTACTTGGCCTTGAACGAAACGACGGCGCCTTCAGTACCGGGGTGTGCATAACGCATGGTGGGTATCTCCTGGCTTTTATGTTTATTCGGAGTGCAGCGCAGCAAGCGCGTAATAAAGCGTAGAGCAAAGGTTGGGCCACCGCTTTGCACGCCAGGTAAATCAAAGGGTTGGGCATTCTTGCAAGGCGTTGCTGTAGCAGGGCTGATACAGGTGATGTGACAGTTTGTGCCACAAACGGTACAGCCTGTGACCGGTGGGTCGGCCCGGGATTGCAATGCCTGGATGGCTGGGGGATGCTGGGCGTTCTCACGCAGGGAGAATAATAAGAAATGCACAACGATCAATTCAGTCGCCATGCCCAACAAGTTTTGACCGTGGCGCATGGCCGCGACCCGTCCAGCGATCCTTCCATCGCTCGCTCCTGGCTGCGTTGCCTGGAGGACTACCACCTTGACCCTGCGCAAACCATTGCCCCCACTGTGCTCGAACACGGCCGCTTGCTGGAAAGCCGCGAACGCCTGCAGCAGGTGCTGCACATCGCCGGCAGCGAGATGAACAGCCTGCACCAGCAACTCTCCGGTGCCGGGCATGCGGTGTTACTGACTGACGCGCGCGGGGTGATCCTCAACTGCGTCACTGCGCCGTCGGAGCGCAAGATTTTCGAGCGCGCGGGGCTGTGGCTGGGCGCGGATTGGAGCGAAGCGTGCGAAGGCACGAATGGCATCGGCACCTGCCTGGTGGAGCGCCAGTCCCTGACCATTCATCGCGATGAGCATTTTCGTGGGCGCCACACCGGCCTGACCTGTTCGGCGAGCCCGGTGTTCGACCCCCATGGCGACCTGCTGGCGGTGCTGGATGTGTCGTCGGCACGGGAAGCGGTGTCGCGCCAGAGCCAGTTCCACACCATGGCACTGGTGAACCTGTCGGCGAAGATGATCGAGAGTTGTTACTTCCTGCGTCACTTTGAACACCACTGGCTGCTGCGCTTTCACCTGCAGGCGGAATCGGTTGGGTTGTTCAGCGAAGGCCTGCTGGCGTTCGATGGCGAAGGGCGGATTTGTGCGGTTAACCAGAGCGCGCTGAACCTGTTGGGGCAATTGCGTGGTCATTTGCTCGGGCAGCCGGTGGAGGCGTTTTTCGAGTGCTCCCTGGATCAGTTGCTCGGTCGCGCCAGTGCGAATGCCACCGCCAGTTGGCCGCTGCGTACCCGTGATGGCCGGCATTTGTTCGCGGCGTTGCGTGGCCAGGCGCGCAGTGCGCCCGCGCCCGTTACCCGGCCGGCCGTGGTGGAGCGGCCGCGCCTGCCCGGCATCTGCTTGGGTGATCCGGCGCTGCAACAGGATTTCTGCAAGGCGCTGCGCGTGTTCGAGCGCGATGTGCCGTTGCTGATCAATGGCGAAACCGGCTCCGGCAAAGAGGCCTTCGCCAAGGCTGTGCACTTGGCCAGCCAGCGTGCCGACAAAGCGTTTGTTGCGCTCAACTGTGCGGCGATTCCGGAAAGCCTGATTGAAAGCGAGCTGTTCGGCTATCGCGGCGGCAGCTTTACCGGCGCGCGCAAAGAGGGCATGCAAGGCAAGCTGCAGCAAGCCGACGGCGGCACGTTGTTCCTGGATGAAATCGGCGATATGCCCCTGGCGCTGCAAACCCGGCTATTAAGGGTGCTGGAGGATCGGCTGGTGGTGCCGCTCGGCGGTGAGCCCCTGGCGGTGAACGTCAGAATCATCAGCGCGACCCACCGCAATCTCCTGGAACGTGTGCAGGAAGGCAGTTTCCGCGAGGACTTGTACTACCGGCTCAATGGTCTGGAAGTTGGGTTGCCGCCTTTGCGCGAGCGCAGTGACACATCCCAGTTGCTCGATTTTCTGCTGGCGCAGGAAGCCAACGGTGAGGCCGTATCGCTCGACCCGGCGGCGCGTGGGGCGCTGCTGGCATTCGCCTGGCCAGGAAACGTGCGCCAACTGCGCACGGTATTGCGCACGTTGGTGGCGTTGTGCGACGAGGGGCGTGTCGGCCTTGAGGACTTGCCCGCGCAGATTCGCCAGGCCCGTCCCGTGGCAGCCGCGCAGGCCAAGCTTGTGGAATCGCCACTGGAAGACGCCGAACGCCTCGCACTGCTTACGGCGTTGCAGCAACAGCGCTGGCACATGACGCACACAGCGGAGCAGTTGGGTGTGAGCCGCAACACGCTGTATAGAAAGCTGCGCCGGCACGGCATCGCGCGCCACGCCCTCAGCTAAAAGGTGCGATTTTCGCCCCCCTGCGCTAACCTGCCTCGATGTTTTACGAGGTCGACTATGCACATTCATATTCTCGGTATTTGCGGCACGTTCATGGGCTCGATGGCAGTACTGGCCAAAGAGCTGGGCCATCACGTGACAGGCTCCGATGCCAACGTTTACCCGCCCATGAGCACGCAACTCGAGGCCCAGGGCATCGAGCTGACCCAAGGCTACGACCCGTCGCAATTCGACCCGGTCCCGGACCTGGTGGTGATCGGTAACGCCATGTCCCGTGGCAACCCGGCGGTCGAATACGTACTCAATAAAGGTTTGCCCTATGTGTCTGGCCCGCAATGGCTGGCGGACCATGTGCTGCAAGGCCGTTGGGTGCTCGCGGTTGCCGGCACCCACGGCAAAACCACCACCAGCAGCATGCTGGCCTGGGTGCTGGAGCATGCGGGCATGAGCCCGGGGTTCCTGATCGGCGGCGTGCCGCAGAACTTCTCGGTGTCGGCGCGCCTGGGCGATACGCCGTTCTTCGTGATCGAGGCGGATGAATACGACAGCGCCTTCTTCGACAAGCGCTCCAAGTTCGTTCACTACCGCCCGCGCACGGCGATCCTGAACAACCTGGAGTTCGATCACGCGGACATCTTCCCCGATCTGCTAGCCATCGAGCGTCAGTTCCACCATTTGGTGCGCACCATTCCGAGCGAAGGCCTGGTGATCCACCCGACCACCGAACCGGCGTTGCAGCGCGTGATCGACATGGGCTGCTGGACCCCGGTGCAAACCACTGGCGTGGGCGGGCAATGGCAGGTCAAGCTGCTCAGCGAAGACGGTTCCCGATTTGAAGTGCTGTTCGACGGCGAAGCCCAGGGCATTGTCGATTGGGACATGACCGGCCAGCACAACGTCGCCAACGCCTTGGTTACCCTGGCTGCCGCGCGGCATGTGGGCGTGGTGCCTTCCATGGGCATTGCCGCGTTGAGTGCTTTCAAAAGCGTGAAGCGCCGTATGGAAAAAGTCGCCGACGTGAATGGCATTACCATCTACGACGACTTTGCCCACCACCCAACGGCCATTGCTACTACGTTGGACGGCCTGCGCAAGCGTGTCGGTGATGCGCCGATCATTGCGATTATCGAGCCGCGTTCCAATTCCATGAAGCTCGGCGCGCACCGCGATGGCCTGCCGGAAAGCGTCAACGATGCCGACGAGGCCGTCTGGTACGCGCCGGCCAATCTCGGCTGGGACCTGCCGGCGATTGCCGCGCTGTGCACGGTGCCCTCCACCGTGTGTGATTCCATCGAAGGCATCATTGAGCACGTCAAGCAACAGGCCAAACCCGGCACGCATGTGGTGGTCATGAGCAACGGCGGCTTCGGTGGCCTGCACGGTAAGCTGGCCGAGGCGCTGAAATGAGCGGGCCGGAACGCGTCACCCTGGCGATGACCGGTGCGTCCGGCGCGCCCTATGGTTTGCGCCTGCTGGATTGCCTGGTGCGCGAAGACCGTGAGGTGCACTTCCTGATCTCCAAGGCCGCGCAGTTGGTGATGGCCACCGAGACCGACGTGGCGCTGCCACCCAAGGTGCAGATGATGCAGGCCTTCCTCACCGAGTACACCGGTGCGGCGGCGGGGCAGATCAAGGTTTACGGTAAAGAGGACTGGATGTCGCCCGTGGCCTCCGGCTCGGGTGCGCCGGCGGCCATGGTGGTGGTGCCGTGTTCCACGGGCACCTTGTCGGCAATCGCCACGGGTGCCTGCAACAACTTGATTGAACGCGCGGCAGACGTGACGTTGAAAGAGCGCCGGCAGTTGATCCTGGTGCCCCGTGAAGCGCCGTATTCGAGCATCCACCTGGAGCACATGCTCAAGTTGTCGAACATAGGCGTGGCGATTTTGCCGGCCTCGCCCGGTTTTTATCACCAGCCGCAGACCATCGATGACTTGGTGGATTTTGTGGTGGCGCGGATTCTCAACCTGCTGAATATCCCTCAAGACATGCTGCCACGTTGGGGTGAGCATCATTTGAGCAGTGATGAATAAGGCGCTGCTGATCTTGCTGGCGTTGCAACTCACGGGCTGCGCCACTGCCCGCACGCTGGATGCGGCAAAGCCAGGCGCGCCGGTGGTGTATGCCGGTACGCGCCTGGATCTGTATGCGATGAATGGAGGTTGTTGCGCCAAGGATAGGTTTGGTGCAGAGGCGCCGAGCTACCCCGGTGTGGATCTGCCGGCGAGTGCGTTGCTCGATACGCTGTTGTTGCCGCTGTCGGTGTTGACGGTGTTGGGTGTTGGCTTCAATGCCACAGGCGGCCTATGAGGTGTATTGCTTGTGATGGCCTCATCGCAGGCAAGCCAGCTCCCACATTTAGAACTGTTTGAACCCGATCAAATGTGGGCGCGGGCTTGCCCGCGATGAGCATAAGTATCTATACATCTTCAAAGTGAAATTGCGTAGCAGCTGTCGAGCCCTGGCGAGGCTGCGTCAGCGGTGTGTCAGACAGCCCGCAAACGCAGCCTCGCCGGGGCTCGACAGCTGCTACGCAGAGGGCTCCCTCAAGATGTGTAGATACCTATGCCGCGATGAGGCCCTTGTGTTCACCACAGAACTACTTGCCCAGCTTGCGCAACTCATCCGACTCCACCACTCGCACCCCATCCTGCTCTTCCAGCGCCAGGCGCCACATGGCGCGGGCCAGTTCGCACACTTCAATGCCGCGGTATTTGCCCGGAATCAGTCGCGACAACGGTCCGGCCAGTTGTTCGGCCAAGCGCGGCTCCAGCCTTTCCCCGAGTAACAGCGAAGGGCGCACGATGGTCAGTTGTGGCCAATCCTGGGCCTTCAGCGCCTCTTCCATTTCACCTTTGACGCGGTTGTAGAAGATCGAAGATTTCGGGTCGGCGCCAATCGCGCTGATCACGATCAGGTGCCGCGCGCCCAGTTCCCTCGCGCGTTTGGCGAAAGCCACGACCATGTCCAGGTCGACCGCGCGGAAGGCGGCTTCGGAGCCCGCTTGTTTGATGGTGGTGCCCAGGCAGCAGAAGGCGATATCCACCTGGCCGCTCAGTTGCGGCAGGAACACCGCCGGGTCGCCCACCGGGTTTTCCAGGTGCGGGTGTTCGGCCAGTGGCTTGCGGGTGGGTGCCAGCACGCGGGTCACGGTGGGTTCGTTGAGCAGGCGGTCGAGCAGGTGTTCGCCGGTGAGGCCAGAGGCGCCAGCGAGCAAGATATGCTGCGGAGTCAGGTACATGGTGTTTCCCCCTTGTTACACGTTACAGCTTAGTTGCCTTTGGCTTCCTTGCTATTCATTGAGACGCTTTCGAGCGCCTTTCGTGCCTGCTGCTTACGTAATAATTGCCAATGGGCGATGACGCCCTTGGGAGCCCAGATCTGCGGTTCGGAGGCTTCGAAGCTGTCCGCCTGCTCGCGCTCGGCCACATGCAGTTGCGCCAGCTTGAAGGCTTGCTGCAGGTCGTCGGTCTGGTTGAAGGCTTGGGCGAAGAGGGCGTCGCCGAAGTAGGTGAAGTCGGCTTCCTCGGAACAACCGAAGGACACACGGTCGGCCCGCGAGGCGGTCATGATCAGCGTGCGCTCATCTTTCAGTGCCGGGATGAAGCCGCCGGAGTAGCAGGCGGAAATCACCACGATCTTGTCGCGGTTCTTCAACGGCGCCATCACGGCGGCCAGTTCATCGGCAGGCAGGTCCGCCAGCTCCATGCGCGGTTGGTCCAGCACCAGTTCGTGTTCGTGGGTGCCGTGGCTGGTCATGTAGATAAACACCAAGTCTTCCGGCCCGGTGCGTTCGGCCAGGGTTTGCACGGCGCGACGCAGGCTTTCGCGGGTGGCCAGTGGGCGGTCGGCGATGTGGTCGCGGTGATTGACCAGGCGAATCTGCCCACGCGCGCCGAAACGCGTTGCGAGCAGGTTGCTGACGTAATCGGCCTCGCGCAGGAACACGCTCTGTTTGCCGTCACCGGCCACAGCCAGGGTGTACAGCTCCACGGCGGGCGTGGAGGCGGGCACTTCGGCGAGGGCGGTATCCAGCAGGCGGCCCTGGGCCAGCACACCGATTTCCAGTGGGTCGGGCAATAATTTGCCGTCGGCATCACGCACGCGCATGCCATTGACCCACGTGCCGGCCTGTACGGTGCCATCGGTGAGGACGAGGGTGCCTTTGCCTTGATAGCTGTCGCTGTCGAAGCCGCCGATATAGAAGCTGCCGTCGGTGAGGTTCAGGCGCCCTTCACCGGTAAAGCGCCAGTCGCTGAACTGACCCACATAGTGGCTGCCATCGACGCCAATCAATTCGCCCTTGCCGCTGAGCGCACCTTCCTTGAACTGGCCGATCCACACGTCGCCGTCGGCGTTCTCATAGCGGCCCTTGCCGTTGAGCTGGTTCTGTTTGAACTGGCCGACATAGATGTCGCCGTCGGCGCTGTTGAACGTGCCGTTGCCTTCCAGTTGGCCATCGACGAAATGGCCGCTGAACTGGTTGCCACTGTCATCGTTGCGCTGGCCTTCGCCATTCGGCTTGCCGTGGGCAAACTGGCCCTGGTACTGGCTGCCGTCGGCCAGTTCCAGGCGACCGAGGCCGGAATACTGGTCGTCCTTGAATTCACCGCGATAGGTCATCTGCCCCTCTTTGAGGGTGCCTTCGCCGTTGCGTCGCCCGTTTTTGAAACCGCCCACATAGTGGCTGCCCGCCGTGGTCAGGCTGCCCTGGCCGTCGAACAGACCCTGTTTGAACTGACCTTTATAGACTTCGCCATTGCTGCCATGCCATTCGCCCTGGCCGTGCCATTGACCTTTGTCGAACTGGCCGGCGTACCAGCTGCCATTGGGGTAGTCCACACGGCCCTGGCCTTGCAGCAAACCATTGACCACATCGCCCCGATAGCGGCCGCCGTCGGGCAGGCGCGCATCGGGCGGCAACAGCGATTCGCCGTCTCCGCAAGCGGTGAGCAACAGGGCAAGGGCAAGGGGAGCGAGTGGGCGCATAGCGGGATCCGGGTAATTGAACGCCGAGTATGCCGCAGCCGCGAGTTTCATACATAAATTTACATACACTGTGGTGAGGTTTTACCCCCCACCACAGGCAAGGCTTACACGAAGCAGAGTGACAGCGACTCGGCAATGTAGGCGGGTTTTTCCTGGCCTTCGATTTCCAGGGTGGCCGTGGCCTTGAACAGCCATTGGCCAGGCTTTTTCTCGGTGACGTCGGTCAGGGTCACGTTCAGGCGCACCTTGGAATTAACCTTCACCGGCTGGATAAAGCGCACGCTGTCCAGGCCATAGTTGACTGCCATCTTCAGGCCTTCAGGCATGATCAGGATGTCTTCCATCAGCTTGGGCATCAGCGACAACGACAGGAAACCGTGGGCGATGGTGCTGCCGAACGGTGTTTGCGCGGCCTTGACCGGGTCGACGTGGATGAACTGATGATCGCCAGTGGCCTCTGCGAACAGGTTGATGCGCGCCTGGTCGATGGTGAGCCATTCGGAACGTCCCAGTTCCTTGCCGACATAATCGTTGAGCTGCGCTACGGGTACATAGGGCATTGCGTCTCTCCTTGGTTCATCGGTTTTTATCAGTAGGCGAACTTCAATGTAGATCATCATGGGCAACAGGTCGGGTCAACCCACCATGCTTTTGGCGAATGCCTGAGCATACGGCGGGCATGCTTATAATGCCGATACGTTTTGAGGGGGGAGAAAACGGATGCTGTTACGCGGTCTGACATGGCTGGTGCTGTTTCAATTGATCGGCACGGCACTCAATCATTTGCTGCTGCCGGTACTGCCGGGGCCGATCATCGGCCTGTTGCTGATGCTGGGTTACCTGGTGTGGCGCGGCGAAGTCGGCGAGCCCCTGAGCCTGGCGGCCAGCAGCCTGTTGCGTTACCTGCCGTTACTGCTGGTGCCGCCGGCGGTGGGGGTAATGGTGTATGCCAAGGACATTGCCGCTGATTTCTGGGCGATTGTCGGCGCGCTGGTATTGTCGCTGGTGACCGCCATGGCGTTTGTCGGCGTGCTGATGCAGCAGATGGTCAAGCGCAAGGAGAAGGACCAATGACCTTCGACTGGCAGGGCGCGTGGACGGCGGTGATTCATCACCCCTTGTTCGGCATTGGCATTACCCTCGGTGCCTATCAACTGGTGTTGGCAGGGTTCGAGAAAACCCGTTGGGTCTTCCTGCAACCGGTGCTGGTCTCCATGCTGTTGGTGATCGGCGTGTTGCTCTCCTGTGGCCTGAGCTACGCCGAATACCGCAAGAGCACCGAGATCATGGGCATCCTGCTCGGCCCGGCGACGGTGGCGCTGGCCGTGCCGCTGTATTTGAACCTGCGACGGATTCGCCAATTGTTCTGGCCGATTTTTACTACGCTGGTGGTAGGCGGGGTGTTGGCCACCGGCCTGTGTGTGCTGCTGGGCTGGTGGTTTGGCGCCGAGCACATGATGTTGATGACCATGGCGCCCAAGTCGGTGACCTCGCCGATTGCCATGCTGGTGGCCGAGCAGATCGGCGGCGTGGCGGCGTTGGCGGCGGTGTTTGTGCTGATCACCGGGGTGGTGGGGGCGATGGTCGGCCCGTCACTGCTTTCACGCTTGGGCGTGTACAGCCCCGAAGCGCGTGGCATGGCCCTGGGCATGACTGCCCACGCCGTCGGCACTTCGGTGGCCCTGCAGGAAAGCGAAGAGTGCGGCGCCTTTGCGGCGCTGGCCATGAGTCTGATGGGCGTAGCCACGGCGGTGTTCCTGCCGCTGGCTGTGTCGGTGATCGTTTAAATCGGGTTTAAGGAAACCTTTTATGAGTCTGGCGCTGTTCCCGCTCAATACCGTGCTGTTCCCTGGCTGCACCCTCGACCTGCAACTGTTCGAGGCGCGCTACTTGGACATGATCAGCCGCTGCATGAAAAAGGGCGAAAGCTTCGGCGTGGTGTGCGTCCTCGACGGCAGGGAAGTGGGCATGGCGCCGGACGGCTACGCGCTGATCGGCTGTGAAGCGCTGATTCGCGACTTCAAGCAGCAGGACAACGGCCTGCTGGGGATTCGAGTCGAAGGCGGCCGCAGGTTCCGCGTACGGGATGCGGGCGTGCAGAGGGACCAATTGCTGGTGGCCGACGTGCAATGGCTCGAAGAACTGCCAGACCAACCGCTGGAAGAAGAGGACGCCGACCTGCTGGCGCTGCTGCAGGCGTTGGCCGAGCACCCCTTGGTTGCTTCGCTGGACATGGATGCGCACGCCGAGGGGCAGCAAGCCTTGGGCAATCAGTTGGCGTATCTGCTGCCCTTCACCGACGCCGACAAGATCGACCTGCTGCAACTCGACGACCCGCAGCAGCGCCTGGATGCGATCCAGATGCTGCTCGATGAGTTGCAGGGTGAGCTGTTCACTTAATAGGCGTAGCGCAGCAGAGCATGCGGCGTGCCGGTGAGTGCGATGAAACTCAGCACCGCAATCAGCGCCGGCAACAGCAGCCACCAGGTTTTTTGTGACATGGCGGGCAGCGGGCTTCGGTACTCGCTGATGGCCAGGCTGAACGCACACACCGTCATCGCCAGCAGTGTGCCGGCCAGGATGTCCGTGGGCCAATGGGCGCCGAGGTAGACCCGCGACAGCGCAATAAATGCAGCCGGAATACAGCCGAGCAGCATCCAGGTCAGGCGCAGCCGTGTGGGTTGCCCGCGACCGGCCAGGATCGCCAGGGCCAGGAAAAACGCGAACGCGCCGGACGCATGGCCGCTGGGCATGCTGAAGCTGGTCAAAGGGTCTGTCAGGATTTCTGGCCGTCCGCGAGCGAAAAACAGCTTGGTCCCGGTGTTGATCACCGCCGCTCCGGCCAGCGTTACGCCGACAAACACCGCATGGCGCCATTGGCGTGCCAATAGCAGCAGGCCGGTGAACACGGCGCTGGCGAAAAACATCTTCTTGAATTCACCCAGTTGGGTGATGCGCACCATCACTTCATCCAGCCAAGGGCTGCGATGCTCCTGCACCAGGGCGGTCAGGCCATGGTCGAAGTTGTCCAGAGAGTGGTAGCCGATAAACAGCGCGATCAACAGCACCAGGCTGGCGCAACCAATCCACAAGGTAGCGCGACGATGGCCGCGCAAGCTGCTGTTCAAGCTCAGCCCGATCAGTACGGCCAGGCATCCTGCGACCACTGCGGCCTCGGGCCAGAACCCCTCGGGCAGAGGCAAGCGGAAGGCGGCGCCGGTCGCCCATCCCGGCAGCAGATAGGCCACCGACCAGCCCGCTGCCGCCACGATGCTCACCACCGCAAAGCGCGGAAATGGCATGTCGCACATGCCCGCCACCATCGGCAGCATAGGGCGCAATGGGCCGATGAAGCGTCCGACCAGCAGGCTGGCAATGCCGTACTTGTGGAAGTAGGTTTCAGCGCCGTTCATCCATTCAGGGTGGTGACGCAAGCCGGGCAAGCGCCGGATGTTCTGGTGGAAATGTCGACCCAGAAAGTAGGAAACCCCGTCACCGAGCAGACCGCCCAGGAAACCCAGCAGCAAGGTTTCACTCAGGGACAGCGCGCCGCTGCCGGCGAGTGCGGCAATAGCAAACAACAATACCGTGCCAGGCACGATCAGCCCGGCGATGGCCAGACACTCCACGCAGGCGACGATAAACACCGCCACCGCCAGCCATTCGGGGTTGAGGGTCAACCAGCCGGTAATGCTATCGAGCCATTGGCCCATACAATCCACTCCATCTATGTAATCCATAACCCCAAACACTAGAGATCAAACTGTGGGAGCTGGCTTGCCTGCGATGACGGTGTTTAGGCAAACATTTCAGTTGCCTGATCCGCCGCTATCGCAGGCAAGCCAGCTCCCACATGGGATCTGCTGTGCTGCCGGTTTTTGTGTTCAATCAATCAAAAAATAATCGCGACCTTCGACCTGGCCCCGGCGCAGCGGGTTCCGTGTGCAATAAGGCGCATAGCCGGCATCCACAAAGCGGTACATCAAGTGTTCATCACGGCCGCTGGGAATGCCCAGGCGGGTGGTTTGGATGATCTGAGTCGGCGCCTGGCCCACATCCTCGACGTAGAGCAACTCCTGATCGAAGCGCTTGGCATCCCACATCGGCACTTTCAGCCCCAAGGCTTTACACAGTAAGGTCTGGCCAGCGCACAGCTTTTGAGCGGCGCGCGGGCTGCCGTCGGCATTCGGGTTGTTCAACAGCATCTGCGCCAGGCTTTCAGGGCCGGACAACGCGTCGACCCACGGATACGCCGATTTGATCAACACGGCATTGCCCGGTCCATGAGCGCTGAAGTTCAGGGAATCGCCACCACGGGCGTAGTACATGTAGATATGACCACCATCCAGAAACAATGCCTTACGCTTTTCTGTGTAGCCCAATGAAGCGTGACTGCCTTTTTCGGCCACGTAATAGGCTTCGGTTTCAATAATTCGTGCCGAAAGCCAGGTTTCGCCGACACGATGGCGGATGACTTTTCCGAGCAATGCTTGCGCAAGAATTTGCGCATCGCGGTCGAAGAAGCTGTCGGGCAGGGGGCTGGCGGGGAGTAGGGGTGATGAGCTGGGCATGGCAGTCAGGGTAAATACGGCTAAATGTGACGGAATCATAACAACTCCCACCTTAATTACCGCTGAACCCCAGATTTTTACAGTTCATTTC
Source organism: Pseudomonas tritici (assembly GCF_014268275.3). NCBI lineage: Bacteria > Pseudomonadati > Pseudomonadota > Gammaproteobacteria > Pseudomonadales > Pseudomonadaceae > Pseudomonas > Pseudomonas tritici. The sequence goes on along the minus strand of NZ_CP077084.1, from coordinate 5,690,952 downwards.
GACCATCCGCCCCTCACCGCTGTCAGTCGGGCGGCGTCACAGCTATAATCTGCCGCTTTCCTCCCTGCCAAGACTCCCTGACCATGACTGAGTCCGTTCTTGACTACATGACCCGCCTGGGTCGCGCTGCCCGTCAGGCCTCGCGGTTGATCGCCCGTGCGAGCACTGCGCAGAAGAACCGTGCCCTGTTGGCTGCCGCCGACGCTCTGGATGCTTCGCGCTCCGAGCTCGCCACTGCCAACGAACTGGACCTGGCCAACGGCCGCGCCAATGGCCTGGAGCCAGCCCTGCTGGACCGCCTGGCGCTGACCCCGGCACGTATCGACGACATGATCGAAGGTTTGCGTCAGGTGGCCAAGCTGCCTGACCCCATCGGCGAAATCCGCGACATGCGTTACCTGCCGTCCGGCATCCAGGTCGGCAAGATGCGCGTGCCGCTGGGCGTGATCGGCATCATTTATGAGTCGCGTCCGAACGTGACCATCGACGCCGCGAGCCTGTGCCTCAAGTCCGGCAACGCCACCATCCTGCGTGGCGGTTCCGAGGCGATCAATTCCAACCGTGCCATTGCAGCGTGCATTCAGCAGGGCTTGGCCGTGGCCGAGTTGCCTGCCGAAGTGGTGCAAGTGGTGGAAACCACCGACCGTGCCGCCGTGGGCGCGCTGATCACCATGCCGGAATTTGTCGACGTGATCGTGCCACGTGGTGGCAAAAGCCTGATCGAGCGCGTCAGCCGCGATGCCAAGGTGCCAGTCATCAAGCACCTGGACGGCGTGTGCCACGTGTACATCGACATCGCCGCCGACATCGACAAGGCGATCCGCATCGCCGACAACGCCAAGACTCACCGCTACGCCCCGTGCAACACCATGGAAACCCTGCTGGTGCACGTCGGCATTGCCGAGCGCGTGCTGCCGCCGCTGGCTGCCATCTACCGCGACAAGGGCGTGGAACTGCGTGGTTGTGTGCGTACCCGTGCGCTGTTGGGCGCGGACGTGATCGAAGCGACCGAGCTGGATTGGTACACCGAATACACGGCGCCGATCCTGTCGATCAAGATCGTTGATGACCTGGATGAGGCCATCGAGCACATCAACACCTACGGCTCCAAGCACACCGACGCCATTGTTTCCGAGCATTTCAGCGATGCCCGGCGTTTCCTCAACGAAGTGGATTCCGCCTCGGTAATGATCAACGCCTCGACGCGTTTTGCAGACGGCTTCGAGTATGGCCTGGGGGCGGAGATCGGTATTTCCACTGATAAGCTGCATGCCCGTGGCCCGGTTGGGCTGGAAGGCCTGACCAGCGAGAAGTACGTGGTGTTCGGCGACGGTCATGTGCGCACTTGATGGCTAAACGCATCGGGCTGCTCGGCGGTACCTTCGACCCCGTGCACATCGGCCATTTGCGCAGCGCCCTGGAAGTCGCGGATGCGCTCGCGCTGGACGAGCTGCGGGTGATGCCCAACGCCCGGCCTCCGCATCGCGATACGCCGCAGGTGTCGCCGCAGCAGCGCCTGGAAATGGTGCGCCTGGCCGTGGAAGGTATCTCGCCGTTGGTGGTGGACGACCATGAGCTCAAGCGCGATAAACCGTCCTACACTGTTGACACCCTGGAGCTGATGCGCGCCGAGTTGGCCGCGGATGACCAGTTGTTTCTGCTTTTGGGCTGGGACGCTTTTTGCGGCCTGCCCTCTTGGCATCGCTGGGAGGAACTCCTCCAGCATTGCCACATCCTGGTTTTGCAACGCCCGGATGCCGACAGCGAACCGCCGGATGCCTTGCGCAACCTGCTGGCCGCGCGGTCGGTAAGTGACCCCTTGGCCCTGACCGGGCCGAACGGGAATATTGCATTCGTCTGGCAGACCCCGCTTGCGGTGTCCGCCACCCAGATCCGTCAACTGCTGGCCAGCGGTAAGTCGGTACGTTTCCTGGTGCCTGACGCGGTCCTGGCCTACATCGATGCGCACGGGCTTTACCGTGCGTCGAACTGAAAAGGCGCGCTTGAACGTACGCACAGTCGTACAGCGAGCGCCCGTATATACGAGCAAAACGAGTTTTATATGACGAACAAAGACGTAAGCAAAGTTAAGCGCAAAGGCACCTTCAAAAGCGCCCCGCTGCCAGTAGAAGCCCACGTTGGCCCTGAGCTGGCTGGCGAAGAGCTGGTAAAAGTCGCCGTGGCGGCCCTGGAAGACGTCAAGGCCCAGGACATCCAAGTGCTGGACGTGCGCGACAAGCAGAGCATCACCGACTACATGATCATCGCCACCGGTACCTCCAACCGCCAGATCGGCGCGATGCTGGACAAGGTTCGCGAAGCCGTCAAAGCACAAGGCGTCAAGCCGCTGGGTGAAGAAGGCAAGGGCGACAGCGACTGGGTGCTGTTGGACATGGACGACGTGATCGTACACATGATGACCTCCAACGCTCGCCAGTTCTACGACCTGGAACGTCTGTGGAAAGGCGCCGAGCAGAGCCGTGCCGCCGATGGCAAGCACCACAGCCCGGAAGTGGGCCACGCGCACTTCGACAAGCTGAACAAAGACCAGGAATAAGGAACGGCTGTGCGCCTGCGTCTGATCGCTGTCGGTTCACGCATGCCCAAGTGGGTGGAAGAAGGCTGGCACGAGTATGCCAAGCGTCTGCCCGCTGAGCTGTCGCTTGAACTGGTGGAAATACCGCTGAATACCCGGGGCAAGAATGCCGACGTGGCGCGCTTTATCCGTCAGGAAGGCGAAGCCATGTTGGCCAAGGTCGGCCCCAACGAGCGCATCGTCACCCTCGAAGTGCACGGCAAACCCTGGAGCACCGAGCAATTGGCGGTGGAACTGGATCGCTGGCGCCTGGATTCGCGTACGGTCAACTTCATGGTGGGCGGCCCCGAAGGGCTGGCGCCGGAAGTCTGTGCGCGGGCGGACCAGCGTTGGTCGTTGTCAGCGCTGACGCTGCCGCACCCGTTGGTAAGAATCCTGATCGGTGAACAGCTGTATCGCGCCTGGACAGTTCTGTCCGGGCACCCTTATCACAAATAATCTGCGCCTCTTTCGATGACCCAGCCGATCCGCATCAAGGACCACGAGAAAGACGCACGTCTCGTACGCGCTCGGGTCGTGTTCGGCGCTTTTATGGTGGTGGGGCTGATCGGGGTGCTGATTGCGCGCCTGTATTTCCTGCAGGTGATCCAGTACGACTATCACTCCACGCTGTCGGAAAACAACCGGGTGCATGTGCAGCCGATTCCGCCGACCCGTGGGCTGATTTTCGACCGCAATGGCGTGGTGGTCGCGGATAACCGGCCCAGCTTCAGCCTGAGCATGACCCGCGAACGTTCCGGTGATTGGCAGCAGATCCTCGATGTGATCGTCGAGGTGCTGCAGTTGACCCCGGAAGACCGCGTGATCTTCGAAAAGCGCATGAAGCAGGGGCGCCGGCCATTCGAGCCGGTGCCGATCCTGTTTGAGCTGACCGAAGAGCAGATCGCCCGGATCGCGGTGAACCAGTTCCGTCTGCCGGGTGTGGAAGTGGTGGCGCAGTTGGTGCGGCACTACCCGCAGGGGCCGCATTTTGCGCACTCTGTCGGCTACATGGGGCGAATCAACGAGAAAGAGCTGAAAAGCCTCGACCCGGTCAATTACAGCGGCACCCACCATATCGGCAAGACAGGCATCGAGCGTTTCTACGAGCCAGAACTGCACGGCCAGGTGGGTTACGAAGAAGTCGAGACCAACGCTCGCGGCCGTGTGCTGCGGGTACTCAAGCGCACCGACCCGGTGCCGGGCAAGGACATCGTCCTGAGCCTGGACATCAAGTTGCAGGAAGCCGCCGAGATGGCCCTGGGCGGTCGCCGTGGCGCGGTAGTCGCGCTGGACCCGAAAACCGGTGAAGTGCTGGCGATGGTCAGCCAGCCAAGCTTCGACCCCAACTTGTTTGTGACGGGCATCAGCTTCAAGGCTTACGCCGAGTTGCGCGATTCCATTGACCGGCCGCTGTTCAACCGCGTATTGCGCGGCCTGTACCCGCCGGGTTCGACAATCAAGCCGGCGGTGGCGATTGCGGGTCTGGACGCGGGCGTGGTCACGGCCTCCAGCCGAGTCTATGACCCTGGCTACTACATGCTGCCCAACTACGATCACAAATACCGTAACTGGAACCGCACCGGTGACGGCTATGTCGACTTGGACACCGCGATCATGCGCTCCAACGACACCTATTTTTACGACCTAGCCCACAAGCTGGGGATTGATCGCCTATCCACCTATATGGGCAAGTTCGGCCTCGGTCAGAAAGTCTCCCTGGACATGTTCGAAGAGTCCCCGGGCTTGATGCCGTCGCGCGAGTGGAAGCGCGCAACCCGCCGCCAGGCGTGGTTCCCGGGCGAGACGTTGATCCTCGGCATCGGCCAGGGCTACATGCAGGCCACGCCGCTGCAGCTGGCGCAGGCCACGGCGCTGGTGGCCAACAAAGGCATCTGGAACCGTCCGCACCTGGCCCGGACCATCGAAGGCGAAAAGCCGGTGGATGACAACCCGATCCCCGACATTGTGCTGCGTGACCCGTCGGACTGGACCAAGGTCAATCACGGCATGCAGCAAGTGATGCACGGCGCCCGCGGTACTGCGCGCAAAGCGGCCATTGGCGCGCAATACCGCATTGCCGGCAAGAGCGGTACCGCGCAGGTGGTGGCGATCAAGCAAGGCGAGAAATATGACCGCTCCAAGGTTCAGGAGCGCCACCGTGACCACGCCTTGTTTGTCGGCTTCGCGCCGGCGGACGATCCGAAAATCGTGGTGGCGGTGATGGTCGAAAACGGCGAATCCGGCTCCGGCGTCGCGGCCCCGGTGGTGCGCCAGATCATGGACGCCTGGCTGTTGGCCGACGACGGCAGGCTCAAGCCCGAATATGGCGGCCCCCCTTCAAGCACCGAGGTTACGGCCCGTGAAGAGTAATTTTGACCGCATCCTCTCCAGCGAAGACGTGATGCGTCGCCGTGCGACGTTGCTGCAACGCATGCACATTGATGGTCCGTTGCTGATCCTGTTGCTGACATTGGCAGCGGGCAGCCTGTTCGTCCTGTACTCGGCCAGCGGCAAGAACTGGGACCTGCTGATCAAGCAAGCGTCGTCGTTCGGCCTGGGCCTGTTGTCGATGGTCGTGATTGCCCAGCTTGAGCCACGGTTCATGGCGCGTTGGGTGCCGCTGGGCTACGTCGCCGGGGTGCTGTTGCTGGTGGTAGTGGACGTGATGGGCCACAACGCCATGGGCGCGACGCGCTGGATCAACATTCCGGGGGTGATTCGCTTCCAGCCGTCGGAATTCATGAAGATTCTGATGCCCGCGACCATCGCCTGGTACTTGTCCAAGCGCACCCTGCCGCCGCAGCTCAAACACGTGGGGATCAGCCTGATCCTGATTGGCGTGCCGTTTGTGCTGATCGTGCGCCAGCCCGACCTCGGCACCTCGCTGCTGATCCTGGCGGGCGGTGCCTTCGTGCTGTTCATGGGCGGTTTGCGCTGGCGCTGGATCCTCAGCGTGCTGGCTGCCGCCGTGCCCGTGGCCGTGGCTATGTGGTTCTTCTTTATGCATGACTACCAGAAGCAGCGAATCCTGACCTTCCTCGACCCTGAAAGCGACCCGCTCGGCACCGGTTGGAACATCATCCAGTCGAAGGCCGCCATCGGTTCCGGCGGCGTATTTGGTAAGGGGTGGTTGCTGGGCACCCAATCGCACTTGGACTTTTTGCCCGAGAGCCATACCGACTTCATCATTGCGGTAATGGGCGAAGAGTTCGGCCTGGTGGGCATTTGCGCGCTGCTGCTGATCTATTTGCTGTTGATTGGTCGCGGCCTGGTGATCACCGCGCAGGCGCAGACGTTGTTCGGCAAATTGCTGGCCGGCGCCCTGACCATGACTTTTTTTGTTTACGTTTTCGTCAACATCGGTATGGTCAGTGGCCTGTTGCCGGTGGTTGGGGTGCCGTTGCCGTTCATTAGCTACGGCGGAACTTCGCTGGTGACATTGATGTCAGCGTTTGGGGTTTTGATGTCGATTCATACGCATCGCAAATGGATCGCACAGGTTTGAATAAGGTGAAGATGTCAATGCAAGTAATGCGCGGCTGGGCGACTCGGCATGCGTCCTGGATGGGCCTGATTGGGCTGCTGGGCGCAACGCAAGAGGCGCAGGCCGGTGACTACGATGGTTCACCCCAGGTCGCCGAGTTTGTCGGTGAAATGACCCGCGACTATGGTTTCGCCGGTGAGCAACTGATGGGCGTGTTCCGCGAGGCCCAGAAAAAACAGGCGATCCTCGACGCCATTTCTCGCCCTGCCGAACGCGTGAAGCAGTGGAAGGAATATCGCCCGATGTTCCTCACCGACGCCCGCGTGGCGCGGGGTGTGGACTTCTGGCGTCAGCATGAGGCAGTGCTGGCCCGCGCCGAGCAGGAATACGGTGTGCCGGCCCAGGTCATTGTCGCGATCATTGGCATCGAAACCTTTTACGGGCGCAATACTGGCAGTTACCGGGTGATCGACGCCTTGTCGACCCTGGGCTTCGATTACCCGCCGCGCGCCGACTTCTTCCGCAAGGAGCTGCGCGAATTCCTGCTGCTGGCCCGCGAAGAGCAGGTCGACCCGCTGAGCCTCAAGGGTTCCTACGCGGGAGCGATGGGCTTGCCGCAGTTCATGCCGAGCAGCTTCCGCGCCTATGCCGTGGACTTTGACGGCGATGGGCATATCAATATCTGGAGCAATCCGGACGATGCCATCGGCAGTGTGGCCAGCTACTTCAAGCGTCATGGCTGGGTCGGCGGCGAACCGGTGGTGATCCGCGCCGATGTCACGGGGGACCACGCCGACGAAGGCCTGACCCAAGGCATTGAGCCGGCCAAGACGGTCGGGGAGTTGCGGGCGCTGGGCTGGTCGAGTCAGAATGCGCTGCCTGATGATATGCCGGTCACAGCGTTCCGCCTTGAAGGCGAAAACGGCCCGGAATACTGGATGGGCCTGAAGAATTTCTACGCAATCACGCGTTATAACCGCAGTGTGATGTACGCCATGGCCGTGCATCAGCTGTCAGACATGCTGGTCCAAGCACGGGGCAACAAGTAATGCGGGCATCGCCGTTCAATCAACCGCTCAAGCTGGTGGCGTTCGCCGCGTTGTCCCTGCTGGTCGTCAGTTGTTCCACCACCAACAGCCGCGCGCCGGCGCAAAAGTCCGGCGGCGCAGTCGTCCGTGCCCAGCCGGGCCTGGACATCAACCGCGCGCACAAAGACGGCGCGCCGTGGTGGGACGTCGACGTGTCGAAGATCCCGGACGCCACGCCGACCCTGCACACCGGGCCTTACAAGGCCAACCCGTATACTGTGCTGGGCAAGAATTACTTCCCGCTGCAGGAATCCAAGACGTACGTCCAATCGGGTACAGCGTCCTGGTATGGCACCAAATTCCATGGCCAGAACACCGCCAACGGCGAAGTGTATGACCTGTACGGCATGAGCGCGGCCCACAAGACCCTGCCGCTGCCCAGCTATGTACGCGTGACCAACCTGGACAACAACCGCACGGTGATCCTGCGGGTCAACGACCGCGGGCCGTTCTATTCGGACCGCATCATCGACTTGTCCTACGCCGCCGCGAAGAAACTCGGTTACGCCGAAACCGGTACCGCGCGTGTGAAAGTCGAAGGTATCGACCCTGCGCAGTATTGGGCCCAGCGTGGCAAGCCAGCGCCGTTGATGCTCAATGAACCGCAAACCCAGCAACCGCAAGTGACTGCCTCAACGGGCAAGATCGAGCAGTGGACGCCGCCGCCGCAGCAGCATGCTCCGGACACCGTCGTCGTACCCAGGGCTGCGCCAGGCGCTGCCGCAGCGGGCGGGCAATACCTGCAGGTCGGCGCTTTCGCCAACCCGGATGCGGCAGAACTGTTAAGGTCCAAGCTGAGCGGCATGGTCAACGCGCCGGTGTTCATCAGCTCCATCGTGCGTAACCAGCAGACCCTGCATCGCGTACGGATGGGGCCGATAGGCTCGCCGAGCGAAGTCGCGCAAGTTCAGAACAGCGTGCGCATGGCCAACCTGGGGCAACCCAGTGTGGTTACCGCCGAATAATAGAGAATTGATGGTTCTGGCTCGTGCGCGGGTCAGGGCTGTGGTTGTTGGCTCGTTTGACAATAAAAACCCAGGGGCAAGGGGTGAGCGGGCAACCGAATACGCGACAGTCTGGCAACGGGCTGTCTGAATAAGTTTTGCCCGCGAGGGCAAGTTTCCATAAGCAATTTCGAGAGACGGATGAACATCACCACCTTAGCCAAACGCACGTGCCTGCTTCTTTCGCTGATCATCACCCCGGCCGCCTGGGCCGTTGAAATGGTGCCGGCTTCCCCGCAACTGGCCGCCAAGTCCTGGGTTCTCATGGATGCCGCCAGTGGCAACGTGCTGGTCGAGAGCAACGGTGACCAGCGCCTGCCACCGGCCAGCCTGACCAAACTGATGACCGCCTACATCGCGACCCTGGAAATCCGTCGCGGCCAGATCGGCGAGAACGATCCGGTGACCGTCAGCGAAAACGCCTGGCGTACCGGCGGCTCGCGGATGTTCATCAAGGTCGGTTCGCAGGTGACTGTGAGCGACCTGCTGCACGGCATCATCATCCAGTCCGGTAACGACGCCAGCGTCGCCCTGGCCGAGCACATCGCCGGCAGCGAAGACGCGTTCGCCGACATGATGAACAAGACGGTGACTGATCTGGGCATGACCAACAGCCACTTCATGAACCCGACCGGCCTGCCGAACCCAGAGCACTACTCGTCGGCCCACGACATGGCGATCCTGGCGCGCGCGATCATTCGTGTCGACCCGGTGCACTACGCGATCTACTCCCAGAAAGAGTTCTACTGGAACAACATCAAGCAACCTAACCGCAACCTGCTGCTGTGGCGCGACAAGACCGTTGACGGTCTGAAAACCGGCCACACTGACGAAGCCGGCTACTGCATGGTGTCGTCTGCTGTACGTGACGGCCAACGCCTGATCGCCGTGGTCTTCGGCACCAACAGCGAGCAGGCCCGTGCGGCCGAGACGCAAAAACTGCTGACCTACGGTTTCCGCTTCTTCGAAACCCAGACCTTCTACCAGAAGGGTGCTGAGCTGGCGACCGCGCCGGTTTGGAAGGGCGCTACCTCCCAAGTCAAGGCCGGCCTGGCTGAAGACCTGACCCTGACCATGCCTAAAGGCCAGCTGAAAAAGCTCGCTGCCAGCATGACCATGAACCCGCAATTGGTTGCGCCAATCGCCAAGGGCGATGTGATCGGTAAAGTCGAAGTGAAGCTGGACGACAAGGTGGTGCACAGCGCCGACCTGATCGCCCTGGACGCCGTCGACGAAGGTGGTATCTTCCGCCGCGTGTGGGATAGCATCCGTCTATTCTTCTACGGCTTGTTCAACTGATAGTGTGCATCTGCAAAGCCCCGCGTTGATCCGACGCGGGGCTTTGTTGTCGCCAAGGCTTACGCTTACGAGGCCGTTACGCCATGACCGATACCGAAGTAAAGGCGCCAAAGATCGAATTCCCGGTGGTGGACTATCCCATCAAGATCATCAGCGACACCGGCGTAGGCCGCAAAGACTTGATCCTTGAGATCGTGCGCAAGCACGCCACGATCAATGATGAGCGTGTGGACGAGCGATCCAGCTCCACAGGCAAATACACCACGATCCAGTTGCACATCGTTGCGACGGGTCAAGACCAGCTCTACGACATCAACAGTGAACTGCGGGCCACCGGCTTCGTGCACATGGTGTTGTGATGTCACAGGTCCTGGGCTTTCGCGAGCTCGGCCGGATGGACTACGAGCCCGTCTGGCACGCCATGCAGCGCTTCACCAATGAGCGCGGCAGCTCGGCCCCGGATGAAATCTGGCTGGTGGAGCACCCGCCGGTGTTCACCCAGGGCCAGGCCGGCAAGGCCGAGCACTTGCTGCTGCCGGGGGATATTCCGGTGGTGCAGGTCGACCGAGGTGGCCAAGTGACTTACCATGGTCCCGGTCAGCTGGTGGCTTATCTGCTGCTGGACGTACGCAAGCTTGGCTTTGGCGTACGCGACCTGGTGAGCCGCATGGAGGCTTGCCTAATCGAGCTGTTGGCCAGTTACGGCGTGACCGCTGCGGCCAAGCCCGATGCACCCGGTGTGTATGTGGATGGCGCGAAAATCGCGTCCCTCGGTTTGCGAATTCGCCACGGTTGCTCCTTTCATGGCCTGGCCCTGAATGTGGACATGGACCTGGCGCCGTTTCGACGGATCAACCCGTGCGGTTACGCCGGGCTGGCGATGACCCAATTGAGCGACCACGCCACACCGATTAAATTTGCCGAGGTAAGTGCCCGGCTGCGTGAGCAGCTCGTCAAACACCTCGACTATGCTGAGCAGACGACCCTTACGGGCGGAATCGACTGATTATGACTACTGATGCAGTGCAAACCATGATCCCGACGGTGGACGTTACCGACCGTGCGGCCCCGGCCCCGCGTGCCAAGGTGGAAGCCGGCGTCAAGCTGCGCGGCGCCGAGAAGGTTGCACGCATCCCGGTGAAGATCATTCCGACCACCGAACTGCCGAAGAAGCCTGACTGGATCCGCGTGCGCATCCCGGTTTCGCCGGAAGTCGACCGTATCAAGGCCCTGCTGCGCAAACACAAGCTGCACAGCGTGTGCGAAGAAGCCTCCTGCCCGAACCTGGGCGAGTGCTTCTCTGGCGGCACCGCCACCTTCATGATCATGGGTGACATCTGCACCCGTCGTTGCCCGTTCTGCGACGTGGGCCACGGCCGTCCGAAGCCACTGGACGTCAACGAGCCGGAAAGCCTGGCCATTGCCATTGCCGACCTTAAGCTCAAGTACGTGGTGATCACCTCGGTTGACCGCGACGACCTGCGTGACGGCGGTGCCCAGCACTTTGCCGACTGCATCCGCGAAATCCGCAAGTTGTCGCCAAACGTCATGCTCGAAACCCTCGTCCCGGACTACCGTGGGCGTATGGACGTGGCGCTGGAAATCACCGCCGCCGAGCCGCCGGATGTGTTCAACCACAACCTGGAAACCGTGCCGCGCCTGTACAAGGCCGCGCGCCCGGGTTCGGACTACCAGTGGTCGCTGACCCTGCTGCAGAAATTCAAGCAAATGATGCCGCACATCCCGACCAAATCCGGCCTGATGCTGGGCCTGGGCGAGACCGACGAAGAAGTGATCGAAGTCATGCAGCGCATGCGCGAACATGACATCGACATGCTGACCCTAGGCCAGTACCTGCAACCGTCCCGCAGCCACTTGCCGGTGCAGCGTTTCGTGCACCCGGACACCTTCGCCTGGTTCGCCGAGGAAGGTTACAAGATGGGCTTCAAGAACGTTGCGTCGGGGCCGTTGGTGCGTTCGTCATACCATGCGGACGAGCAAGCCAAGCTGGTCAAGGCTAGCCTGGTTTCGTAATACAGATTTGGGCAACACCGCTGATCCAATGTGGGAGCGGGCTTGCTCGCGAAGGCGGTGTTTCAGTCACCTGATTTATTGACTGACACTGCGCTTTCGCGAGCAAGCCCGCTCCCACATTTCGTTTCGCGTCAGCCAAGGAGAATTGTGGATGAGCATTGCCGTACCTGCCTTGCGCCCAGAGGGCACCATCGCCCTGATCGCCCCCGCCGGCCCCGCCACGCTGGACGTCGAAAAGGCCGGCCAATGGATGCGCGCCCGCGGCTACGACCTGCGAATCCTCCCTGGCGTCTATGAGCGCGACGGCTACCTGGCCGGCAGCGATACAGTCCGCCTCAACGATCTCCATAAAGCCTTCGCCGACCCTGAAATCGACGCCATCTTCTGCCTGCGCGGCGGCTACGGCACGCCGCGTCTGCTTGATAGCCTGGATTTCGACCTGCTACGCGCCAATCCCAAGCCGTTCGTAGGTTATAGCGACATCACCGCTCTGCACCTGGCGATCAGCCGCTACGCCGGCTTCGTGACCTTCCACGGGCCGATGCTCAATGCCGATCTGCTGGGCGATAAGCAACAGCCCACCGAATCCTCGCTGTTCAGCCTGCTGCGCGGCCAACTGAGTACTGGTAGCGAGTTGATGCACCCGGTGGCTTACCCGCTGACGACGATTGAACCGGGCATCGCCTGTGGGCGTTTGCTCGGCGGCAACCTGTCGATGATCGCGGCTGTCATGGGCACGCCCTACGAGATGGATGCCGAGGGCATCATCTTGTTTATCGAAGACGTCAACGAGCCGATCTACCGCATCGACCGTCTGCTCACGCACCTGCGCCTGGCGGGCAAGCTGGCCCAGGTTGCGGGTGTGCTGGTGGGGGATGTGGCGGGTGTGGACAAGGATGCGTTGGAGCGGCTGCTCAAGCAGACCTTTGAACCGCTGTGCATTCCGGTATTGTCCGGCTGGCGCAGTGGGCATTGTGATCCGAACCTGACGTTGCCGATGGGCGCGTTGGTCAGGCTGGATGCGGGGGAGAAGAGGGTGGTGTTGGAGCAGGATGTAGTCGTTAGATAGTTGTTGCCTGTGAAGCCGTCTTCGCAGGCAAGCCAGCTCCCACATTCGACCGTATTCCAAAGGGTGTACGCGGTTAAATGTGGGAGCGGGCTTGCTCGCGAAAGCGGTAGTAGCCATAAGCAGATCTACCGGTTCTGCAACGATTCCAGCAGCTTCACCGTCGGATACCCATCCGCCGGCCAGCCCAGCGCTTGCTGCGCCGCACGAATCGCCTTGCGCGTATTGGCGCCGATGATCCCGTCCGGGTTCCCCGCGTCATAACCGTTGGCACTCAGCGCTGTCTGCAAATCGATACGCTGGGAGCGGCTCAACGGCAGCTCATCCTTCGGCCAGTCACCACGAATCACACCACCGCCACCGAATCTTTCCGACAACAGGCCAACCGCCAGCGCGTAGGACGACGAGTTGTTGTACTTGAGGATTGCGCGGAAGTTATCCAGCACCAGGAACGCCGGGCCACGGTAGCCCGCCGGCAGCAGCAGGGCGGCGGACAGTTGGTCGACGTTGGGCGGCATGCTGGCGCCCGGTGGCAGTTGGATACCGAGTTTCAGCCATTCGGCGACCGTCTTGCGAATGCCACCATCGGCCAGGGCGTAATCGAAGTTCGCCGGCAGTTGTTTCACCTCAAAGCCCCACGGCTGGCCTTTCTGCCAGCCGGAGCTTTGCAGGTAGTGTGCGGTGGAGGCGAGGGCGTCCGATGGGCTGTTCCAGATGTCGCGGCGACCGTCGCCATCGAAGTCGACGGCGTGGGTGTTGTAGGTGGTCGGGATAAATTGGGTCTGGCCCATGGCGCCGGCCCAGGAGCCTTTCATCTGGTCGGCCTGGATGTCGCCATGCTGGATGATCTGCAGCGCCGCCAGCAGTTGCGCCTGGGCGAATGCTGGGCGACGGCCTTCATAGGCCAGCGTCGCCAGGGAGCGAATCACCGAGTTATTGCCCTGGAACTGGCCGAAATTGCTTTCCATGCCCCACACCGACACCAACGCCTGACGGTCGACGCCATAACGTTGCTCGATGCTTTGCAGGATATCGGCGTACTTGATCAACAATGCCTGGCCATTACGCACGCGTACCGGCGAAAGGGCGCCGTCGAGGTATTCCCACACGGGGCGGGAAAATTCCGGCTGGCTGCGGTCGGCGCGGATTACCGCCATATCAGGGGTGACGTTGGCGAATGCGTTGTCAAACACGGCTTCGGTGATGCCGGCCTGCAGGGCTTGCACGCGAAAGCCAGCCTGCCATTCGGCAAAGGTCTGGGTCGGTTGGATATCAAGATTGTCCACAGCCAGCGGGGCCACGACAGCGGGCGCTACCACGGGGGCGGTCTGTAACTTTGGCAGTGGTTGAGCGTCGGCGGCGGTCGGTTTCTCCGCGCAGGCGACTAGCAGAATGAGGCTGGAGGCAGCGATCAGTTGGCGAAGGTGCCAACGACGGGGAAGACTAGAGGGCATGCACAGGTCCAGAGATTACAAATCAGGTGCAGACCTTATCATGCCAGAGGGGCGCTTGCCTTCAGGCAGCCAGAAAGTAAGAAGCCTCCCAGCTATTAGACTGGAAGGCTTCGCGGCGGTAGCTGCCTTTGCCCTTGCCGGCGCGTTCCTGACGGCTGCGGAACAGTGGCTGGGCGATGATGGATTTGGCCTTGTTGGGGCCATGCTTGGATGGCTTTTTGCTCATGGTTTGTACTCTTGATAGGTGGGATGAAGCGGTGCAGATCATCTGCCGAAGTTGTGCTGCTGTAAAGCCCGGCGATGTGTAGGAAACCTCGAAATCTGAAGGTGTGCACAGTCAAACTGTGGGAGCGGGCTTGCTCGCGAATGCGGTGTACCAGTCAATAAATCAGGTGACTGATACACCGCATTCGCGAGCAAGTCGAACCGTCGAACCGCCGCTCCCACATTGGTTTTGCGTTGTTCTTAAAAATGGTTACTCAGCAGGCAGTGTCAGGCGCTGGCCGGCCATCAACAACGACAACCGGCTCAAGCTCATCCACGGCGAGCCGGCCGCCTGGCCCTTGATCTGCGCATCAATGCGCTGCGCTTCCAGCAAAAGCTGCGCCCAGCGTTGTGCCGAGTGTCGTTGCAGGGCCTTGCTCATCAAGGGTTTGCGCTTGTCCCAGACCGGTGGCCGGGCTTGGCTGAACGCTTTGTCCAGCGGCGTGCCCTGGCTGTATTGCAGGGCAATGTTGGCCAGCACCCGCAGTTCCCGGGCCAGGGCCCAGAGAATCACCGGCGGCTCCACACCTTCGCCGCGCAAGCCTTCAAGCATGCGCAGGGCATGGGCGGGTTCGCCATTGAGGATGGCATCCACCAGCCCGAACACATCAAAGCGCGCACTGTCGGCCACCGCGCCCTGGACGGTCTCAACGGTGATTTGCCCGTCTTCGGCCATCAGCTTGAGCTTTTCGATCTCTTGGGCGGCGGCAAGCAAGTTGCCTTCGACCCGGGCGGCGATCAGCTCCACCGCATCCTGGGTCGCCGACAGCCCCGATTGGGACAGGCGTTGGCGAATCCATTGCGGCAACTGGTTGCTGTCCACTGGCCAGATCTGGATGAACTGGGTCTGAGCCCCTTCAACCAGAGCCTTGCCCCACTTGGTTTTCTGCGCGCTGCCGTCAAGCTTGGGCAGGCTGATCAGCAAGACCGTGTCTTCGGCAGGTCGTGAACAGTACTCAATGAAGGCGGCGGCACCCTTATCCCCTGGCTTGCCCGAAGGCAGGCGCAGTTCCAGCAGGCGCTTTTCGGCAAACAGCGACATGCTCGCGCCGGCTTGCAGCAACGTGCCCCAGTCGAAACTGGCGTCGGCGCTGAAGACCTGGCGTTCATCGAAACCTTGCTGGCGTGCAGCGGTGCGGATGGCGTCGGCGGCTTCCTGGCACAGCAGCGGGTCATCACCGCTGACGATGTAGACAGGCGCAAGGCCACCTTGCAGGTGTTTGGCGAGTTGAGCGGGGGCGAGTTTCATAGGCAGGGTAAACGGGGCGCCTGGGGCGCCCCGTCTGGCTTACTCGACAGGTACTTCAACAGGCGATTGTTTCGGCGTGTTGTCTTCGTACTCTTTGGCGGCTTTCAGCGCGTCGGCGTCGGCCTTGGCCTTGTTGTCAGCTTGTTGCTGCAAGGTCTCAAGTTGTTCCGGGGTGATCATCGACAGGCGCAGCACCATGCGCTGGACCAACTCGCGACGCATCTCCTTGCGCACCTGGTTGATTTCGGAGTCCGAACCCACCAGGTTGTTGCCGTCGTGGCTGACGATTTTCTGGATCTGGATGTCGTCACCCATCAATGGCAGGTGGTCGCGGCCCTGGACTTCAAAGTTGAGCACGGTGCTCAGTTCGATATCGGAGGCACGCCCGGCGCTGGCATAGCTGAGGTTGCGCTGGGTTTGTTTTTCATTGGCCAGGAACAGCTTGTAGGTCGCGCCGGTGTAGACGTGAACGCCACTGTTTTCCAGGACCTGACGCAGCTGGGTCACTGTTTCGCTGTAGGCGTCGCGGGCACTGACGTCCAGTTCCTTGATCGCCATTTCGTGGGTGCCGGTACCGCGCAGCTGGAAGCCGCAAGCGCTCAGCAGCACGGCAAGGCCCATAACCAGCAAATTGCGTTTGATCATTTTGTTGCTCCCCTTGAAACCATGTGGGCCTTATCGAGGCCCTGAAGGCTTTGTTCGGCGCAGGGCTCGAGCCCTGCGCCCGATCCGATTAGCTAGCGACGATATTGACCAGTTTGCCAGGCACTACGATCACTTTGCGGATCGTCAGGCCTTCGGTAAAACGCAGCACGTTTTCGTTGATGCGGGCAGCCGCTTCGACGTCTTCGCGGCTGGCACTGGCCGGCATGTCGATCTGGCCACGCAGTTTACCGTTGACCTGGATCACCAGTTGCAGCGTGTCCTGTACCAGGGCGCTTTCATCCTGTACCGGCCAGCGCGCGTCGATGACGGCACCGTTGTGGCCCAGGCGGTTCCACAAGTCGTGGCTGATGTGCGGCGTGATCGGGGCCAGCAGCAGTGTGACCGTTTCCAGGCCTTCCTGTACCAGCGCGCGATCCTGTTCAGTGGCTTGCGGCGCTTTTTCCAGCACGTTCATCAGCGTCATCACCTGGGCGATGGCGGTGTTGAATTTGTGGTGCTGGCCCACGTCCTGGCTGGCTTGCTTGATGGCCAGGTGGGTGCTGCGGCGAATGAGTTTCTGCTCGTCGCTCAACGCCGCTACGTCCAGTTTGCCCGGCAAGCCCTGGCTGATGTGGGCATGCGCCAGGCGCCAGACGCGCTTGAGGAAACGGTGCGAGCCTTCGACGCCAGAGTCGGACCATTCGGCGCTCATGTCAGGCGGCGAGGCGAACATCATGAACAGGCGGCAGGTGTCGGCGCCGAACTGGTCGATCATTGACTGTGGGTCAACGCCGTTGTTTTTCGACTTGGCCATCTTCTCGGTGCCACCGATTTCCACCGGCAGGCCGTCGGCGATCAGCTTGGCGCTGATGACCTTGGCTTTGCTGTCGCGCTCAAGCTCGACGTCGGCCGGGTTGAACCAGGTGTAGGCGCCGTTGGCTTCACGGCGGTAGTAAGTCTCGGCGACCACCATGCCTTGGGTCAGCAGGTTCTTGAACGGCTCATCCGAACTCACCAGGCCTTCGTCGCGCATCAGCTTGTGGAAGAAGCGCGCGTACAGCAGGTGAAGGATGGCGTGTTCGATACCGCCGATGTACTGGTCCACCGGCAGCCAATGGTCGGCCGCGGATTTTTCGACCAGGCCGCCTTCATAGTGCGGCGAGGCGTAGCGTGCGTAGTACCACGAGGACTCGACGAAGGTGTCCATGGTGTCGGTTTCACGCTTGGCAGGCTGGCCGCATTTCGGGCAACTGCATTCGTAGAACTCAGGCATGCGCGCCAATGGCGAGCCGGCGCCATCCGGCACCACGTCTTCCGGCAACACGACCGGCAGTTGGTCTTCCGGTACCGGCACATCGCCACAGCTTTCGCAGTGGATGATCGGGATCGGGCAGCCCCAGTAGCGCTGGCGGCTGATGCCCCAGTCGCGCAGGCGGAACTGGGTGCGCGAGGCGCCGAGGTTCTTCTTGATCAGCGCGACTTCGATCGCGTCGAACGCGCCCTGGAAGTCCAGGCCATCAAATTCGCCGGAGTTGATCAGTTCACCGTGCTCGCCGTAGGCGTCTTGCCACGGGGCCGGGTTGGTGTCGCCCGAGCTGGTGCGCACCACGGATTTGATCGGCAGGCTGTACTTGGTGGCGAATTCAAAATCGCGCTCGTCGTGAGCCGGCACAGCCATTACGGCGCCATCGCCATAGTGCATCAGCACGTAGTTGGCGACCCAGACCGGCAGCTTTTCACCGGTGAGTGGGTGCTCGACGAACAGGCCGGTTGGCAGGCCTTTTTTCTCCTGGGTGGCGACGTCGGCTTCGGCCACGCTGCCGCCTTTGCATTCGGCGATGAACGCCTGCAGCTCAGGGTTGTTCTGGGCTGCCTGGGTGGCCAGCGGGTGTTCGGCGGCCACGGCGACGTAAGTCGCGCCCATCAGGGTATCCGGACGGGTAGTAAACACTTTGAGCGCGCCCGCTACGCCGATCGAATCGACGTTGTACGGGAACTGCACTTCCATGCCCTTGGACTTGCCGATCCAGTTGCGTTGCATGGTCTTGACCTGTTCAGGCCAGCCCGGCAGGTCGTCGAGGCTCGACAAGAGTTCATCCGCGTAGGCGGTGATCTTGAAGTAGTACATCGGGATTTCGCGCTTTTCGATCAGCGCGCCGGAGCGCCAGCCGCGACCGTCGATCACCTGTTCGTTGGCCAACACGGTCTGGTCGATCGGGTCCCAGTTCACGGTGCCGCTCTTTTTGTAGATCACGCCTTTTTCGAACAGGCGAGTGAACAGCCATTGTTCCCAGCGGTAGTAGTCCGGCTTGCAGGTGGTCACTTCGCGGGACCAATCCACCGCCAAGCCCAGGCTGCGCAGCTGGTTCTTCATGTAGGCGATGTTTTCGTAGGTCCACTTGGCAGGGGCCACGTTGTTTTTCATCGCGGCGTTTTCCGCCGGCATGCCGAAGGCGTCCCAACCCATGGGTTGCAGGACGTTCTTGCCTTGCATGCGCTGGTAGCGGGAAATCACGTCACCGATGGTGTAGTTGCGCACGTGCCCCATGTGTAGCTTGCCGCTGGGGTAAGGGAACATCGATAGGCAATAGAAAGTCTCCTTGCCTGGCTGTTCACTGACTTCAAAGGACTTTTGCTCGTCCCAGAAGGTTTGGGCGGCGTTTTCTATTTCACGGGGCTGATATTGTTCGTGCATGGCTACTTTTGAACTGAATAGGGGTGGCCTAATCCTCTTCGGTGCAACGTTCAGGTTGATCGACACCAAAAAGCGGCGCGTCCGTGCCCAAACCCTGCGGGAAGTGGAGTTACAGGAAGCGCCGTAGCATACATGACCCCACTCTATCGAGGGAAACCCTGATTGCGCACGCAGGGCCGTCTGTCGCGGCGGCAGGCAGGGGCAGCCATGGGGGCTACGCTGTTTATTGGGGAGTGAGTCATATCTTCAATGAGGTGAGGGGATGGTTGAATCGCAGCGAATCGTATCGAAACCGGATATCTACGAAGGACTGATCGACCGATTGGGTCGTGCATTGGATGCGGCGAGAACAGCAGGCCGATTGCGTGATGAGCGGCCTGTTGAGTTGGAACTGCGTGGTTTGAGCCGCGCAGAGCTGGAACTGATCGAGGCCTATTTGGAACGCAATGGGCGCAGTGCGCCTCCCTGGGTGGCAAACCCGCCAGCAGGGGAGCCTACGCACCCAGCCAAGGTGGTGTGGCTCAAGGACTTGTCGGCCGGTCGTGGCCCGGAAAAGCTCCGGTCCGCCCGCTACAAGTAGTTCATTCCCCCCTGAACGCATCATCGCGCTGCACTGTAAGGATTGTCGCTAAACCCCGTTACACCTTAGGCTTCGGGCATCTATGGAGATGCCCGATGCCTATTCGTTATTTCATTAAACAATTGCTCCTGCCGCCCGGCATTCTCTTGCTGCTGCTGGCGCTTGCCTGGTGGTTTCGTCGCAGCCGGCCACGCTTGGCGGGTTGCTGCTTTGCCCTGGGTTTTGGCGGCATGTGGCTGATCAGCCTACCGGTGATGGTGGAGTGGGGCGCACGGGCCCTGGAAACCGAGCCGCCGCTGGCGCGGGAAGACTGGTCGACACTGGCTCAGCGCGCCGACGCCATTGTGGTGTTGGGTTCGGGGCGCGAGCGCGGCGACCCGGCCTGGGGCGCCGACCAGCCAACCGGTATCGGCCTGGAGCGTCAGCGGTATGCCGCACGATTGGCCAAGGCCTCCGGGTTGCCGGTGTTGACCGCTGGCGGCCTGCATTATGGCACCCCGCCCAGCGAGGCAGAGTTGATGTCGGTGTCGATGAGGGATGACTTCGGTGTGACGGTGCACTGGAAGGAAGAGCACAGCCGCACTACGTGGGAAAATGCGCAGATGAGTGCTGAGATTCTGCTACCCGAGGGCGTCAAACGCGTAGTGGTTGTAACTCAGGCCTGGCACATGCCGCGTGCGGTGTGGAGTTTTGAGAAGGCTGGCTTCACGGTAGTGCCTGCGCCAGTGGGGTTCCTGGGCGTAGACAATGCCAGGCCGCTGGGTGGTTGGATGCCGGAGTTCAAGTCGGTGTGGCAGAGCGGGCAGTTGATCAATGAAGCGGTGGGGCAGGTAGGTTACCGGTTGTTTTATCGGTAACTTGCCACACCGCAGGTCAATCATGGGAGCTGGCAAGCCAGCTCCCACACTGCTTTACGTTTGTCTGTTAGACGGTTTTGGACATGCGACCGGCCAGCAGCGCCCAGCCAAACAGCCCAAGGCACACAATAATCAACGGCCACGAGCGCCATTGCAGGTACGGCGTGAGGTTGTGCATCGGCACTACTTCACCGTAGAGAATGCCGCGCTCGAATTGCGGGATCTGCACGGTGATCTGCCCATACGGGTTGATCAGGCCGGTCACGCCATTGTTGGTGGCACGGATCATCCAGCGGCCGGCTTCAAGCGCACGCATCTGCGCCATTTGCAGGTGTTGCAAAGGGCCGATGGAGCGACCGAACCAGGTGTCGTTGCTGATGGTCAGCAGCAGATCACTCTGAGCCGAGAGGCCGGCGGCGAACTCCGGGTACACCACTTCGTAGCAAATGAAGGGCGCAATCTGATAGCCCTTGGCCTGTAGCATCGCCTGATCGGCAGGACCACGGGCGAAGTCCGACATCGGCAGGTCAAAGAAGGCGATCAGGCCGCGCAGCATGTCCTGCAGCGGGACGTATTCGCCAAACGGCACGAGCTTCTGCTTGAGGTAGGTGCCGTCACCTTCGCCCACCACGGTGATGCCGTTGAAGTAGCGCTTCTGGTGGTGCACTTCCTGGCGGATCGGTACACCGGTAATCAGCGCAGTGTGCCGGTCGGCGGCGAACTTGCCCATCATGCCCAGGTAGCCTTCGACAGACTCCTTGAGCACCGGCACCGCCGTCTCCGGCCATACCAGCAGGTCCACACGCTTTGAGCTCAAACTCATGTCGCGGTACAGCGCGAGCTGCGCATTGAGCTGCTCCGGGTCCCACTTCATGCTTTGTTCGACATTGCCCTGAATGGCTGCGACGCTCAGTGGCGCCCCAGACGGGCTGGTCCAGGCGTGATGCTTGAGGGCCAGGCCGATCACCCACGGCGCTACCAGCAGCACCAAGCCAGCGCCGATAAAGGCATTGCGCTTACCGGCCAGCAGGCGCGGCAGGTTGCACAGCAGGGCTGCCGTCAGTGCCAGGGCAAAGGAAATCAGCCACATGCCGCCCACGGGTGCCAAGCCAGTCAGGGGGCCGTCGAGTTGGCTGTAACCGGAGTACAACCACGGGAAACCGGTGAGGAACCAGCCGCGAAATGCTTCCTGGCCGACCCACAACGCCGCGAACGTGAGCGCATCCGCCAACGGCGCTTCATTGCGGCGCAACCAGCGCGCCCACAGCCAGGCGGGCAGGGCGAAGAACCAGGCGATGGCCGCGGTAAACAGCAGCATCAAGAAGCCAGCCAGCAACACCGAAGCGCCGCCGAAATGGTGGATGCTGTAGTAAATCCAACTGGTGCCAGCGCCAAACAGGCCAAAGCCGAAGCACCAGCCACGGCCAAGCGCCTGGCGGGGGCTCAGATCCCGCAGCCCTACATAGAACAACCCGACCGCTACCAGTGCAAATGGCCACAGATCGAACGGCGCCAGCGCCAGGGGGGTGATGGCGCCGGCCACCACGGCCAGCAAATTACCGGGCCAGCCGGGTGCGATCAAACGGCGCATGTCAGTCCTTAGCGGGCAATAGGTGTCAGGCGGATCAGGTGGATACGACGGCTGTCCGCATTCAGGATACGGAAGCGATAAGCGCCGATCTCGGTGGTTTCGTTACGTTTTGGCAGATGCCCGAACGCACTCATCACCAGGCCACCCACGGTGTCGAACTCATCGTCGGAGAATTCGCTGTCGAAGAACTCGTTGAAATTCTCGATCGGCGTCAGCGCCTTGATCAGGAAATCACCGCTGGGCAGCGGCTTGATGTAGCTGTCTTCTTCAACGTCGTGTTCGTCTTCGATGTCGCCGACGATCTGTTCCAGCACGTCTTCAATGGTGACCAGGCCAGCGACGCCGCCGTATTCGTCGATCACAATGGCCATGTGATTGTGGTTGGCGCGGAATTCCCGCAGCAGCACGTTCAGGCGCTTGGATTCAGGCACAAAGGTGGCCGGACGCAGCAGGTCCTTGATGTTGAAGCTGTCACCGTTCTCCTTGAGGATCAACGGCAGCAGGTCCTTGGCCAGCAGGACACCCATGACGTCGTCATGGCTTTCACCGATCACCGGGTAGCGCGAGTGCGCCGAGTCGATCACGGCCGGGAGGAATTCCCGTGGGGTCTGGGTTGCCTTGATGCTGATCATCTGCGAGCGCGGGACCATGATGTCGCGTACTTGCAGGTCAGCCACCTGAATGGCGCCCTCGACGATAGCCAGCGCTTCGCTGTCCAGCAACTTGTTCTGATGGGCCTCGCGCAGCAGCTCAAGCAGCTCCTGGCGGTTTTTCGGCTCGTGGGCAAAAGCCTGGGTAATTTTACCCAGCCATGACTTCTGCCCGTTGCTCGATCGGTCTTCGCTCATAGCGATTACTCTGAATCCTTTAGTGTGACAATTGAGTGTTTTTAAACTTCGTCGTCTGCATACGGGTCTGGATGACCCAGTTCTGCAAGCAACGTTTGTTCCAGTGTTTCCATCTCGCAGGCTTCGTCATCGTCTATATGGTCGTAACCCAAGAGATGCAAGCAGCCGTGGATGACTAGATGGGCCCAATGGGCTTCAAGTTCCTTGCCTTGTTCCTTGGCCTCGCGCTCCACCACCTCGACACAGATGACCAGGTCGCCCAGTAACGGGATATCCAGCAGTTCATCAGGTACGTCGGCGGGGAAGGACAGTACGTTGGTCGCGTAATCCTTCTGGCGCCAGGTGTGGTTCAGTTCGCGGCCTTCGGGCTCGTCGACCAGGCGAATGGTCAGTTCCGAATCAGCGGTGCGCTGGCGCAGGGCCAGCGCACACCATTGGCGGAACTGTTCTTCGCTGGGCGCGGGCGCTTCGGTAGCCAGCTGCAGGTCTAGCTCAAGCATCGCGGCGAGTGTCCTTGGACAAACCATCGTCACGGTGTTCGAAGCGCTCGTAGGCTTCGACAATGCGCTGCACCAGCGGGTGGCGCACTACGTCCTTGGGCGAGAAATGCGTGAAACTGATGCCCGGCACGTCTTTGAGCACTTCAATCACATGGCTCAGGCCCGACTTGGTGCCCTTGGGCAGGTCAACCTGGGTAATGTCGCCGGTGATAATGGCCGTGGAACCGAACCCGATGCGGGTCAGGAACATCTTCATTTGCTCGACCGTGGTGTTCTGGCTTTCGTCGAGGATGATGAAGCTGTTGCTCAAGGTGCGGCCGCGCATGTAGGCCAGCGGGGCGATCTCAATCACTTGGCGTTCGATCAGCTTGGCCACGTATTCAAAGCCGAGCATCTCGTAAAGCGCGTCGTAGAGCGGGCGCAGGTACGGGTCGATCTTCTGCGCCAGGTCGCCGGGCAGGAAACCGAGCTTCTCGCCAGCCTCGACCGCCGGGCGCACCAGCAGGATGCGGCGCACTTGCTCGCGCTCCAGTGCGTCGACCGCGCAGGCCACGGCCAGGTAGGTCTTGCCGGTACCCGCAGGGCCGATGCCGAAGTTGATGTCGTTACCGAGGATTGCCTTGACGTACTTCTGCTGATTCAGGCCCTTTGGGCGAATCATGCCTTTTTTGGTACGCAGGGCCACGCTGGCTTCGGCCACGGGGTTGTTGGCCAAATCTTCCACAGCCGATTCCTGCAAATACAGGTGCACGGTTTCCGGCGACAGCTCGCTACCCTTGGTTTCGCGGTAGAGCCGACGCAGCAGGTTTTCTGCAGACTTGGTGTAGTGGGCCTCGCCAATGAGCTCGAACTGATTGCCGCGGTTGCGGATCTCGATGCCCAGGCGTTGTTCGATCAGGCGCAGGTGCTCGTCGAACTGTCCGCACAGGTTGGCGAAACGGCGAGCCTCAAAGGGCTCGAGGAGAAAACGATGGGGTTCTGCTATGGGTGCGTTCAAGGTCGCTTTTAGCCGCCCTTTGGCTGTTGAGGTGAAATAGAGAATAACGCCAGCCGCCTGTGTGCGAAAGCACTTAAATGGACTGGCCTCACTCTCAAGAACTACAAATAACTACTGTGGGAGCTGGCTTGCCTGCGATGGGGCCTGCACATTCAAAAGAGATGTCGCCTGTTACATCGCTATCGCAGGCAAGCCAGCTCCCACATTTGATCTTCATTTATCCTGGGATTGTCAGTTGATCAAAGAACCACGCAACGAATGGGGCTGCGCCGCATCAATGTGCACCTCGGCAAACTGGCCGATCAAGGTCGGATTGTCGCAACGGAAATTTACGATTCGGTTGTTCTCAGTACGCCCTTGCAGCTCACCCGGGTCTTTTTTCGAGTAGTCGGTGACCAGGATCCGCTGGGTCGAACCGACCATTTGTCGGCTGATCTCGAAACCCTGTTGGTTCAAGCGGTGTTGCAGCGCGTTCAAGCGCTCTTTTTTCAGCGCTTCCGGGGTTTCGTCCAGCAAGTCGGCCGCCGGGGTGCCGGGGCGCTGGCTGTAGACGAACGAGTAGGAGAAGTCGAAACCGACATCCTCGATCAGCTTCATGGTCTGCTCGAAGTCTTTCTCGGTTTCACCGGGGAAGCCAACGATAAAGTCCGAACTGATGCAGATACCCGGCACCGCCGCGCGCAATTTGCGCAGTTTGGATTTGTATTCCAGCGCCGTATGGTTGCGCTTCATCGCCGACAGGATGCGGTCCGAGCCCGATTGCACCGGCAGGTGCAGGTGTTTGACCAGCTCCGGCACCTCGGCGTGAGCCTGGATCAGGCTGTCGGAAAACTCCAGCGGGTGCGAGGTGGTGTAGCGAATACGCTCGATTCCGTCCACGGCGGCGACCACGCGGATCAACTCTGCCAGGTCGGCCAGGCGGCCGTCGTGGGTCAGGCCGCGATAGCCGTTGACGTTCTGGCCCAGCAGCGTCACTTCGCGCACGCCGTTTTCGGCCAGGTGGATGATTTCCGACATGACATCGTCAAACGGCCGGCTGACTTCTTCACCGCGGGTGTAGGGCACTACGCAGAACGTACAGTACTTGCTGCAGCCTTCCATCACCGACACGTAGGCGCTTGGCCCATCGATACGGGGCTCGGGCAAATGGTCGAATTTTTCGATCTCCGGGAAGGATACGTCGACCTGCGGCAGCTTGGTGATGCGCGCCGCGTCGATCATTTCCGGCAGGCGGTGCAGGGTCTGTGGGCCGAAGACCACGTCGACATAGGGCGCGCGGTCGCGGATCGCGGCGCCTTCCTGGCTGGCCACGCAACCGCCGACGGCGATCACCATGTCCGGGTTGGCCAGTTTCAATTCACGCCAGCGGCCCAGTTGTGAGTACACACGGTCCTGGGCCCGTTCGCGGATCGAGCAGGTATTAAGCAGGATCACGTCGGCATCTTCGGCGCGGGCGGTGACTTCCAGGGCCTGGTGTTCGCCCAGCAGGTCGACCATGCGCGAGCTGTCGTACTCGTTCATCTGGCAACCGTGGGTTTCGATATAAAGCTTCTTGGCCATGGTAATCGTCAACTGGTGGTAAAGAACCGCGCATTATAGGGGGCATGCCCATTGGTTCCTAGCGTTGTGCATCGGGTGCCATGCTATAGTTCGCGCCCTCTTTTATATCCCCGATGTGTTGTTCGCCCACCATGACCAAACGTGAAGCTCCAATCTATAAGGTGATTTTCCTCAACCAGGGCCAGGTGTTCGAAATGTACGCCAAGCAGATCTATCAGAGCGATCTGTGGGGTTTCCTGGAGGTGGAAGAGTTCGTCTTTGGCGAGCGCACCCAGTTGGTCGTCGACCCGGGCGAAGAAAAGCTCAAGGCTCAGTTCGAAGGCGTGGTGCGCAGTTTTGTGCCGATGCATTCGATTGTGCGCATCGATGAAGTCGAGCGCCTGGGCACGCCGAAAATCAGCGAAGCGCGGGGCGTGAGCAATGTCATGCCGTTTCCGATGCCGATGCCTGAGAAATAAGTCTTCAGACCGCGTCGCGCCCATCGCTGGCTTGCCTGCGATAGCGATAGAAGGGTTTAGATGAATTCAGGGCAGGGGTGAAAAGGGCGAACGCCCATCCGCGCTCTGCAATTCCTGCAGGTAATTGCGGAAAATCTGCCCCAGCACCTGGGTCGCCACTTCCAATTCATCACGCTGCATGTGCTCGGCGACTTCGTCGGCCGTATCCAGCGCATCTTCCGCACCGTTGACCGCCGCCATTTTCAGCACGATATACGCCTGGACGTTATTGGCCGGCACACCTTCGCCTTTGAAGAACATGTTGCCCAGTTGGAACTGCGCCTGGGCGTGGCCCTGCAACGAGGCTTTCTCGAAGTAGCTCAAGGCCTTGTTGAGGTCGCGGGATGGGTTTTTGCTGTCGTGGAAGTACTCACCCAACTCGTATTGCGCCTGCGCATCCCCGTCCTCGGCCTGTTTCTGGCACGCGCTCAGCGCTTCGGCCTGGCTGTCTGGCTGGGTATTGAGGGTGCAACGACCCATCGCTGGGATTAACAACGAGTTGCCGCCTGCTTGTGCATGTGCCAGCAGCGGCTGAAGGAGCAACAGGCAGCCCAGAACCAGGGTGCGGCCGGTGCGTTTCATGGGAATCGACTTACCTCTGACGGGGCACGCGGACCCTCGGGGGATCCAATAAGCGCGCATTATGAAATAAGCAGGCCTCTGCTTACAAAGTCTTTACTCGTTTTTCTGCTGGTTGGGCAAGTTATCTGCCGGATTGCAGGTGATTTCTCGAAAAAACTCGGAAATCTCTGTAAGCAAAGTAGCAAATCAGACACCGTTTGTGCGGTGCCTGATTTTTACGGCCAATTATTTCAGTGCGGCGAAGGCGCGTTCAGCGGCGTCGAGGGTCAGCTTCAGTTCGGCTTCGCCATGGGCGATCGAGGTGAAGCCGGCTTCGAACGCGCTCGGCGCCAGGTACACGCCGCCTTCCAGCATCAGGTGGAAGAAGCGCTTGAACAGATCTGCGTCGCTGCCCATCACGTCATCAAACGTGACGATATCGTCGGCGCCGCTGAAGTACAGGCCGAACATGCCGCCCGCTTGCGTTGTTACAAACGGGATACCGGCGGCGTCGGCGCGTTGTTGCAGGCCGTCGAGCAGGCGGGTGGTGTAGTCGGTCAGCTCGGCGTGGAAACCCGGGCGGCTGATCAGGCGCAAGGTGGTCAGGCCGGCGGCCATGGCCAGTGGGTTACCTGACAAGGTGCCTGCCTGGTACACCGGGCCCAGCGGCGCGATGTGCTGCATGATTTCGCGCTTGCCGCCAAAGCAGCCCACTGGCATGCCGCCACCGATGATCTTGCCGAAGGTGCTCAGGTCTGGCGTTACGCCGTAGTGCGCCTGCGCGCCACCAAGGGCCACACGGAAACCGGTCATCACTTCGTCGAAAATCAGCACCACGCCGTGCTTGTCGCACTGCTCGCGCAGGCCTTCAAGGAAGCCTGGCGCAGGCGGTACGCAGTTCATGTTGCCGGCCACCGGTTCGACGATGATGCAGGCCACGTCCTGGCCCACTTCATTGAGCATCTGCTCGACGGCGGCGATGTCGTTGAACGGCAGGGTCAGGGTGTGTTTGGCAAAGGCTGCCGGTACGCCGGCCGAGCTTGGCACGCCTTGGGTCAGCAGGCCGGAACCGGCTTTCACCAGCAGGCTGTCGGAGTGGCCGTGGTAGCAGCCTTCGAACTTGATGATGCTGTCGCGGCCGGTGAAACCACGGGCCAGGCGGATCGCGCTCATGGTGGCTTCGGTGCCGGAGCTGACCATGCGCACCATTTCCATCGACGGCACGATGGCGCACACCAGATCGGCCATCTCGGTTTCCATGGCGGTCGGTGCGCCGTAGGACAGGCCGTGTTCCAGTTGCTTGCGCACCGCGTCCAGTACGTCCGGGTGGCTGTGGCCGAGGATCATCGGGCCCCAGGAGCCGACGTAGTCAACGTAGCGCTTGTCATCTTCGTCGGTGACGTAGGCGCCTTCGGCATGCTTGAAGAACAACGGCGTGCCGCCCACGCTTTTGAACGCACGCACGGGGGAGTTCACACCGCCGGGGATATGTTTCTGGGCATTGGCAAACAGCGTTTCGGAACGGGACATGGTTGGGCTCTCTGAAATCAAATCTTAAGAAGGGCGTTGAACGCGCGGGCGCGACGCGTGACTTCCTGGGTGCTGTCGGCGCCAAACAGGCCGTGCACCACCGCCAGCAGGTCGGCCCCGTGGGCCACCAGCGGTTCGGCGTTCTCCAGGGTGATACCGCCGATCACGCAGATTGGCACGTGCAAGCGTGCGCGCGCCTGGGCCAGCATCTCGACGGTGGCCGCCGGCGCGCCGGGCTTGGTGTTGGAGTTGAAGAAGCGGCCGAAGGCGACGTAGCTGGCGCCTTCCTTGGCGGCCTGCTCGGCCAGTTCGATCTGGCTGTGACAGGTCGAGCCGATGATGGCCTTGGAACCGAGCAGCGCACGGGCCGGGGTCAGTGGGCCGTCGGTCTGGCCCAGGTGCACGCCGACGCCGAGGCGCGCGGCCAATTCAGCGTCATCGTTGATGATCAGTTGGGTCTTGTAGCGCGAGCACAGCTCCCGCAGCTTTTCCGCTTCACGCAGGCGCCGGGCTTCGTCGCTGCTTTTGTCGCGGTACTGCAGCAGGGTCACGCCACCGTCCAACGCCGCTTCGACGTAGGCGAGGAATTTGCCGGCCAACAGTTGGCTGTCGGTAATGGCGTAAAGGCCACGTAGTTTCATCGGGCATGCCCCTTGGTGTTAAGAGCAGAAATCCAGCGGCAACCGGCGCGGTACAAACTGGCCCTGGCCGAGTTGTTCGGCGTCACGCAGTGTGCGCCAAGTGTAGCTGAGGGCCGATTGCACGGCGCTGACCAAGCCTTCGCCCTGGGCGATCCGGCCGGCCAATGCACTGGCCAGCGTGCAGCCCGAACCATGGTAACTGCCGGGCAGGCGCTGGCAGGTAAAGGTCTGGCGCGTGCCTTCACGGCTATAGAGACGGTTGTGCACTTCGTGCTCATCGCCATGGCCGCCAGTGATCAGCAGGTGCTTGATGTACGGCAGCAGCTTCTCGGCGCATTCGTCCGCCGTGCCTTCAGGCAATTCTGCAAGGATGCGCGCTTCGGGCAAGTTTGGCGTGGCGATCAGCGACAACGGCAGCAGCCGCTCGCGCATCGCGTAACCGACCTCGTCCTTGCCCAGGCTGCCACCGCCACCGGCGCGCAGCACCGGGTCGCACACTACCGGCAGGTGCGGGTGCGCCTGCAGCAGTTCGACCACGGTGTCGACCATCGCAGTGGAACCGAGCATGCCCAGCTTGACCGCTGCCACCTCGGAATCGCCGAGCACGGCATTGGCCTGGGCCAGCACCCACTCGCGGTCGAGCACGCGGAAATCGCTGACATTGACGGTGTTCTGCACGGTCAGGGCGGTGACGGCCGGGGCCGCATGGCAGCCCTGGGCGAGCAGGGCTTCGATATCTGCCTGCAAGCCGGCGCCACCACTGGGATCATGGCCGGAGAGACAGAGGACAACGGGGCGAGAGCTGTAGATATTCATGGTGCGCGAGCTTACCACCAAACGCTTTTGCCGGGGCCGTCTGGCGATGGCTGAATTTTGTACGCAATCATCAGCGTTTATGGCTGTTTGCTAGTATCCGCTACTTGCGGTGAAACGCGCTAAAACCCTTGTTCTAGAGCCTTTCAAAATTTTATTTCAATGGTGTCCAATGGCCTTTAGCGGCTATGCTAGAGTGGATCCAAACGACTAACTGTATTGCCGGTGTACGTCTTCTCAAAAGGATGGGGGGCTTTTTGACATAACCGGACAGGCCACGCTGGGGCACTATGCGCTATTTGCTGATTTTACTGTTGTGCGGGCTGCCGCTGCTCGCCAACGCCGTCGAGTTCAACCAAGACACGCGAAGCCTGCCGCTGGGCCGGGCCATGCAAGTGCTCGAAGACCCGACCGATGCCCTGACCATTGCTGATGTGAGCGCGCCTTCCGCCGCCACGCTATTCAAGCCCCACGATAAAGACACACTCAACGCCGGCTACTCACGCTCGGTATTCTGGCTCAAGGTCAATCTGCATTACCTGCCCACCCATCCCGAAGCGCAACGCACCTGGTTGCTGGAGCTGGCGTACCCGCCGCTCGACCATCTTGAGCTGTATTTGCCCGACAGCACCGGCACCTATCGCCTGGCCGGGCGCACGGGGGACGCGCTGCCCTATTCTTCCCGTGAAATTCGCCAGAACAATTACCTGTTCAACGTCGACTTCACCCCTGGGCAGGCGAAAACTGTCTACCTGCGCCTGCAAAGCGAGGGCTCGATCCAGGCGCCATTGACGCTCTGGTCCAGCACCGCCTACCTGGAACAACAGCCGCTGCGCTTGTATGTGTTAGGCCTGATCTATGGCGTGTTGTTGGGGATGCTGGTCTACAACCTGTTCATCTACCTCAGCGTGCGCGACACCAGCTACCTCTATTACATCTTCTATATTGCTTCGTTCGGCATGTACCAACTGTCGGTCAACGGCGCGGCGGTGGAGTATTTCTGGCCAAACAACCCTTGGTGGGCGAATGCGGCGACGCCGTTCCTGATTGGCTCGGCGGCGCTCTTCGGCAGCCTGTTTGCGCGCAGCTTCTTGCACACCGCCCAGCACAGTCGCTGGATCAACCGCCTGCTGCTGGCGCTGGTGGCCTGCGGCGCAGTGGTGATGCTGCTGTCGTTGATGACCAGCTACGCCCTGGCGCTGCGCCTGGCCACTGGTCTGGCGCTGGTATTTACCGTGACCATCTTTGTTGCCGCCATCAAGGCCTGGTATTGCGGCCAGCGAGTGGCGCGCTATTTCATCATCGCCTGGTCGGCGTTCCTGCTGGGCGGGGTGGTGAATACGCTGATGGTGCTGGGCTACCTGCCCAATGTGTTCCTGACCATGTACGCCAGCCAGATCGGCTCGGCGATTGAAGTGGCGTTGTTGTCCCTGGCCCTGGCCGACCGTATCAACTCCATGCGTGAGCAACAGGCGCAGATCCTGTTCGATGCCAGCCAGAAGCTCGAAGTGCTCAACCAGCAATTGGCCCGCAGTAACCGACTCAAGGATGAGTTCCTCGCTACCCTCACTCACGAACTGCGCACGCCCATGAACGGCGTGATCGGCTCCCTTGAACTGATGCAAACCGTGCCGTTGGACGCTGACCTGGCGCAGTACCAGCAAACGGCCGCCGGTTCGGCGCGGGACATGATGCGCATGGTCAACGGCATCCTCACCCTGACTGAATTGCAGGCCGGGCGCCTGAGTGCCCAGCCGCAGGTGTTCAGCCTGCGCGGGACGCTCGAGACCTTGCGCCAGCAGTTCAACGCCAGCGCCCAGAGCAAAGGCCTGGCGTTTTCCATCGACGTGGCGGATGAACTGCCGGACCGCGTGGTGGGCGACGCCGACAAACTGCTGCAGTGCCTGGATTGCCTGCTGGACAACGCCTTCAAATTCACCCACGAAGGCTCGGTCCGCCTGCGTGTGGTCGGCGTGCCGCACAGTGAGGGCGCTTTGCGCCTGAGCTTTATCGTCACCGACACCGGCATCGGCTTTGCCTTCCTAGATGAGGCCACGCTGTACCAGCGGTTCTTCCAGCTCGATGGCTCCACCACCCGTGAATATGGCGGCATGGGTATCGGCTTGGCGATCTGTCGGCAACTGATCGAGCTGCTGGGCGGGCGCCTCACTCATCATTCCGAACCGAGCAAAGGCAGCCGCTTCCAGCTGGAGGTGGAGGTCAGCCCAGTGCCGCCTGAGTTCAAACCAATGCCAGGCCGGCAACGCGCGCCTCAGGAGTGCGCGGTGCTGCTGGTGGATGACAACAGCGTCGGCCAATTAGTGGTGCGCGGCATGCTGCTTAAGCTCGGCTACCGGGTGAAAAACGTGGACAGCGGCCCGAACGCGTTGGCGGCTTTGCAGGCCGGGGATTTCGACGCGGTACTGTTGGACCTTCCCGAAGGTGGTTTCTCTTTGTGCTGTCAGATTCGTGCACTGCCTGGCTGCGGTGAATTGCCGGTGATCGCCTTGAGTGCGTCGCTGAATGTGTCTGAGCGCGAGCATTGCCATGGCATCGGTATCTCCGATCGGCTGGTCAAGCCGGTGCGTTTCGAGGCATTGCAAGCGGTGTTGGAGCGTCGGTTGTTGTGTCCGGTCGAGGGCGAAAGCGCCGGGCTTTCGGCGGGTATGCCCCTTTTTTAAGGCGGATGACGGTGCTTAACTGAAATTCAGGCCCCAACTGGACGTGGCCTTTTTCAGGAGGCCCGTCATGAACCTGCATCAGTTTGCCGAGACCCACGACGTCACCAACCAACCGCCGTCCCTGGACGGCACTAACCTGTATCGCATCGACTTGCCACTGCAAGAATGGTCACGCCGCTGTGGCGCTGGCTGGGCGCAGGCGCGCATCGATGCCTACGGCGCGCTAGCCGGTGGGCCGCTGATGGAAGCCGGGTTCCTGGCCAATCAGAACAAACCGGTATTCAACAGCCATGACCGCTATGGTCATCGCATCGACCTGGTGGAATTTCACCCGGCTTATCACGAACTGATGCGCACCGCCGTCGAGCACGGCCTGCCGTCGCTGCCTTGGGCGCACCCGCAGTCCGGTGCCCATGTGGCCCGCGCTGCCATGACCTACCTGCACAGCCAGGCCGAAGCCGGTACCGGCTGCCCGCTGACCATGACCTTCGCCTGTGTGCCGGCGCTGCGTATGCAGCCAGAATTGGCTGACCTTTGGCTGCCGAAAATTCTCAGCACTCAATACGACCCACGCAATGTCGGCATCGCCCACAAGGCCGGGGCCACCATTGGCATGGCCATGACCGAGAAACAGGGCGGCACCGACGTGCGCGCCAATACCACCCGCGCTTACCCGGTCGGCGCGGGCGGCCCGGGGCAAGCCTATGAACTGGTGGGCCACAAATGGTTCTGTTCGGCGCCGATGTGTGATGCCTTCCTTACGCTGGCGCAAACCGACAAGGGCCTGTCCTGCTTCCTACTGCCTCGACATCGCCCGGATGGCACGCGCAACGAGTTCTACATCCAGCGCCTGAAAAACAAACTCGGCAACTGCTCCAACGCCTCCAGCGAAGTGGAGTTCCGTGGCGCCCTGGCCTGGATGATCGGCGAGGAGGGACGCGGCGTGCCGACCATCATCGAGATGGTCGCCATGACCCGCTTCGATTGCATGGTCGGCTCCAGCGCCCTGATGCGCCAGGCGCTGACCCAGGCCAGCCATCATTGTGCCAATCGCTCGGTGGGCGGCCGTGTACTCAGCGAGCAACCGCTGATGCAAAACGTGCTGGCTGACCTGGCACTGGAAAGTGAATCCGCGTTGGCCCTGAGCATGCGCATGGGCAAGGCCCTGGATAACCTGGGTGATGAGCAGGAAGCCAAGTTCGCCCGGCTGGTGACGGCGGTGGGCAAGTATTGGATCTGCAAGCGCGCCCCGGCCATGATCAACGAAGCCGCCGAGTGCATGGGCGGCGCCGGGTATGTGGAGGACAGCATCCTGCCGCGCCTGTACCGTGAGGCCCCGGTGAATTCGACGTGGGAAGGTTCCGGCAATGTGCAGTGCCTGGACGTGCTGCGCGCGTTGTCAAAAGAACCGGGTGTGCTGGAGGCGTTGTTTGTCGAACTCGGGGACGGGCACGGGGATAAGCCATTGGCGCGACATATTGAACAGCTGAAGTCAGCGTTTATGGACACTCAGGATATCCAGTACCGTGCGCGGCAGTTGACCGAGGATATCGCCGTGGCGTTGCAGGCCAAATTGTTGCTGGAGGCGGGGAATGCGGCGGTGAGTGATGGGTTTATTGCCAGCCGGTTGGGTGCGTCGTCCGGTCGGGTCTACGGGACTTTGCCGCGTGGTGTGGACGTGGAAGCGATTGTTGCCCGCTCAACACCTAACCCCTCTGACTAGACACGGTCAAAATGTGGGAGCGGGCTTGCTCGCGAATGCGGTGTATCAGTCACCTATTCAGTAGCTGACCCGCCGCATTCGCGAGCAAGCCCGCTCCCACATTATTGATCCCATTCCAATTCCGGTGTTTCAGTGAGCCTGGGATACAGGCAAGATAAAGGCCTGCAAGTCAGAACACAGGATGCTTACCGTGACCGAAGCTTTTGTTGTCGTTCAAACCGCTGAAGAAGCCGTGGATCGTCTGGCGGCCCTGCATGAGCGCGCTACCGGCGCGCTCAATCAAGCCCTCAAGCAGTACCTCAAAGACCGCGTCGAACCCGATGCCGAACAACGTGCGCTGTTTCGTTACCCGGAACTGCGCCTGACCTACCACTGCCACGGCGAAGTCCCACAGACCACTCGGGCGTACGCCAAGGTCCAGTTGCCGGGGACCTACAGTGTTACCGTCACCCATCCTGCGGCCTTCCGTAAGTACCTCCTGGAGCAACTGGTGCCGCTGATGCACGACTTCACCGTGACGGTGGAAGTGGGCGTCAGCCAGCAGAACATCCCGTACCCGTACGTGGTGGAGCAGGGCGACGAACTGGCCGGCTCCGGCGTGACCGCCGCGACCCTGGCCCGCGTGTTCCCCAGCACTGACCTGTCGGCTGCCACCGATGGCATCGCCGATGGCCTGTACGACTGGGAAAATACCGACCCGCTGCCGCTGGCGCTGTTCGATGCGGCCCGCGTTGACTTTTCCCTGCGCCGCCTGGTGCATTACACCGGCAGCGACTGGCGCCATGTGCAACCGTGGATCCTGCTGACCAACTACCACCGTTATGTCGACCAGTTCATCGTGCATGGCCTGGAGCAACTGCGCAGCGACCCACGGTTTATCCGGATGGTGCTGCCGGGCAACGTGGTTATCGACAAGAGCATGGACCACGGTGAAGCGTCGGCGATTGCCGCAGGCGTTGTGTGGCATCGTTATCAAATGCCGGCCTATCACTTGCAGGCCAGCGACGGCCACGGCGTGACCTTGGTGAACATCGGCGTCGGCCCGTCCAACGCCAAGAACATCACCGACCATTTGGCCGTGCTGCGCCCGCATTGCTGGCTGATGATCGGCCACTGCGGCGGCCTGCGCCAATCCCAGACCATCGGCGATTACGTACTGGCCCACGCCTATATGCGCCGCGACGGGATTCTCGACCGCGTAGTGCCGCCGAATATTCCGATCCCGGCCCTGGCCGAAGTGCAGATGGCCTTGCAGCAAGCGGCGGCCAACGTCACCGGCGAAAAAGGCGAAGAGCTGAAAAAACGCCTGCGCACCGGCACCGTGTTGACCTATGACGACCGTAACTGGGAGCTGCGCTGGGCCCAGGAACGCCCATTGATCAACCTGTCTCGCGCGGTGGCCGTGGACATGGAAAGCGGTACCATCGCGGCGCAAGGCTACCGCTTGCGTGTGCCTTACGGCACCTTGCTGTGCGTGTCCGATAAGCCGCTGCACAGCGAGATCAAACTGCCGGGTTCGGCCAACGCGTTCTATGAGCGCGCGGTCAGCCAGCACTTGAAGATCGGCATCGAAGCCGTGGACCTGCTGCGCACCGAGCTCAACTCGCTGCACTCGCGCAAACTGCGCAGCTTCGACGAACCGCCGTTTCGCTAAGCGGTTGGGATGGTCATTTAACGGTCAGGCCACTAGCATTGTCGGTCCTGACCGTTAGATGTTCCTTTGCCATGTCCCGTCCCACCCGTCCCGATTCGCGCCGCTCCGGCGTGAAGCCTCCGCATTCCGCAGCCCGTCGTGTCGCCAAGGCACCGCCGGCCGAGCCGAAGTTGATCCTGTTCAATAAACCGTTCGACGTGCTGACCCAGTTCAGCGACGAAGGCGGGCGCGCGACCCTCAAGGACTTTATCGACATTCCCGGCATCTACCCGGCCGGTCGCCTGGACCGTGACAGTGAAGGCCTGTTGCTGCTGACCAACGATGGCCAACTCCAGGCGCGGATTGCCGACCCCAAGCACAAACTGGCGAAAACCTACTGGGTACAAGTGGAAGGCGAGCCAACCGAAGAACAACTGCAACGGCTGCGTGACGGCGTCGAGCTGAACGACGGCAAGACCTTGCCCGCCGAAGCACGGCAGTTGGACGAGCCCGAGTTATGGCCGCGCAACCCGCCGGTGCGCTTTCGTAAAAGCGTGCCGACCCATTGGTTGGAGTTGGTGATTCGAGAAGGGCGCAACCGTCAGGTGCGGCGCATGACCGCCGCCGTGGGGTTGCCCACCTTGCGGCTGGTACGTGTGCGAATTGGCGATTGGACAATTGAAGGCCTGGATCAAGGCCAGTGGAAGGAAGTGCCGGCGCGCTTATAAGGCGCCGGACTCGATCAGGCCGATGACCACGCTCTTGATGATGAACGCGGCCACGCCCAGGCCCAGTACGAAGAACAGGATGAACGAGCCAAAGCGCCCGGCCTTGGATTTCTTCGCCAGGTCCCAGACGATAAAGCCCATGAAAATGATCAGGAGGGTGACCAGGCCGGTCATCATCCATTCTTCAAACAGGACGGGGTCGATGTTGTTCATTAGGGCTTTTCCAGCAGGGCAGGCGGGAAGTATACGGCAGCGTTACAGACGCAACATTGACCTGAGTCGGTCGCGGTCAATGTGGGAGCTTCATTGGTCTCAGGTACGCAGGTGGGTCAGCGGCAGTTCGGTGCTGTTGAGCACCTGGTTCAGCACAAAGCTCGACCGCACGCTGGTCACCCCATCAATGCGCGTCAGATGCCCCAGCAGCAACTTCTGGTAGTGATCCATATCCGGTACCACCACCTTCAACTGATAGTCAGCATCCATCCCCGTCACCAAACTGCATTCCAATACTTGGGGCAATGTGCGAATGGCCGCTTCGAAATTCTCGAAACGCTCGGGGGTGTGGCGGTCCATGCCGATCAGCACATAGGCCGTCAGGCTCAGGCCGAGCATCTTGCGGTCGAGCAAAGCGACCTGGCGGGCGATGTAGCCGTCGTCTTCCAACTGCTTGACCCGGCGCGAGCACGGCGAAGGCGACAAGCCGATACGTTCGGCCAACTCCTGGTTGGAGATCCTCGCATCGCGCTGCAATTCCGCCAAAATACTCAGGTCGTATCGGTCAAGCTTGCTCATTGGGTTGGCCTTTGTCGTAACTATTGCGGTGAATTATCTATGAAGGGTTAAAAATTGCGCAAGCACTGTTTATTGACGCAATCTTCGCAATCATCTGTCGGGCGCTCGCCTGTATCTTTATCAACAGAATCACCGCCTGGACAACAGTCCACAGCAGCGCGCCCAATCAGGCCCGTTGCGGCCGCCACCCCAGCAGGGTTGAGCCGGCCTCCAGGCTGCACACTGTCCACAAGACGGCGTGAGGTGAGCCAACGCCAAAAGCGTTGAGCCAGGACGAAGTTCTCAAGGGGTGGCCGACGGGTCACCCCTTTTCTTTTGCCTGCTGATAACCTGTCCAAGAACCGGGCCTCGCTTTTCCAGTCTCATGGACAGGCCCTAATCCGCAGTGAGGAATAGCATGAAGCGCATCTGGCGTTTGGCAGGTGTTGGTTTGCTGATGGTCACCGTTGGCGCCCAGGCAGTGGCCGACGAGCGTGATAACGCGCCGCGCGGTGAAGGCGGTGGTCAGCATGAAAGAGGGCCGGAGGGCGGACGGCCTGGGGGTAATGAACAGCCGCGGCCGCAGAATAACCCACCGCGTCCGCAGAACAATCAGCCTCGGCCGGAAAACAATCAGCCACGCCCGCAGAATCAGCATTTTGATCGCGGTGGTCAGAACGGTAGCGGCCAATGGCAGGGGCGTCCCCAGGGTAACGAGCAGGGGCGGCCGGTGCCGCAGCCCTCGAATAACCTGCCGATCCAGAGTCGCCCGGACACCGTGCGCCAGACCCAGGAGCCGCGCCAGGGCTACTACCGCGACATCCCTCGACGCAATGACGGTAACCAGCACTGGGAGGCCGGCGGCCCAGGCTCACGTCCGGGCGATAACCGCTGGCCCGGTCGCCCCGACGGCCATGGCAACGGCTGGGGCCCAGGGCCGCAGCATCGCCCTGGCTACGTGATCGACCGCTTCCCCGACCGCAACTACCGCGTGCCTTACCGTGGTCAGGATTACTTCTATTCCGGTGGCTACTGGTACCGCCCGCAAGGCCCGCGCTATGTGGTGGTGACGCCGCCGTACGGTATCCGGGTGCATTACCTGCCCGACTATGCACGTGAAGTGTGGATAGGCAGTGCGCTGTTCTTTCTTGCGGCGGGCTCTTATTACACCTACGAAAGCAGCTCCCAGCAGTATGTGGTGGTGCAACCGCCGACTGCCGTGCCGGCGCCGCAGCCCACGCCGCAAGGCAATGGCTATGACGTGGTGGCGTATCCCACCAACGGCCAGTCACCGGCCCAGGTGCAGCAGGACGGTTATGACTGTTATCGCTGGGCCGTGCAGCAAAGCGGTTTCGATCCGCAGCAAGTGACCTACGCCCCCGACCCGGCGGTGGTGCAAACCTACCGCCAGGCCCAGGGCAACTGCCTGAGCAGTCGCGGCTATCAGGTGCAGTACTAGGTTTTATTGCCCGTGACTACTTCCCGCGGGTCGGCGTGCACCAGCACTTCGGCGCGCGGGTAAGCCTTGTGAATGGCATCGGCGGCCTGATCGCTGATCCCGTGGGCGACTGACAGCGTCAACTCCCCCGGCAACTCCAAGTGCAACTGCACAAACCAGTGGCTGCCGGAAATCCGCGTGCGCAGATCATGTGCACCCAACACCCCCGGTACGCCACGGGCCAGTTCCAACATGTGCTGGCTGACGTCCGGCGGCAGCTCTTCATCCATCAACACCGCAAAACTTTCCCGAGCGATCTGGATTGCGCTCCACAAGATGTAGGCAGCGATGCCCAGGCCGAACCAGGCGTCCACTTGATGGTAGCCAAAACCCGCCAGCACCAGCGCCACCAGGATGCTCCCATTGAGCATCAGGTCTGAGCGGTAGTGCAGCGAATCCGCGCGCACGGCGTTGGAGCCGGTTTCGCGGATCACCCGGTGTTGCAGCATTAATAAGGCGACGGTCAACGCCAGGGAAAACACGATCACACCAATGCTCAACCATGGCGCGCCCACCGGTTCCGGGTGCTGCAGCCGCTCGTAGGCCTGGAACGCGATCAGCACCGCACTGCCGCCGATAAACAGCGCTTGCGCCATGCCCGCCAGCGATTCTGCCTTGCCATGCCCATAACGGTGATCGTCATCGGCCGGGCGCAGCGCGTAATGCACCGCGAGCAAATTCAACAGCGAGGTCACGCCGTCCAGCAGCGAGTCGGTCAACCCGGCGAGCATGCTCACCGAGCCGCTGAACCACCAGGCGATGGCCTTGGTGATAATCAACGCACAGGCCACACCCACCGAAGCGCGGGTGGCCAGGCGCAAGAGCCTGGCGTGTTCGGGACTGCTGGTCATAGACGGCTCGACTCCTTACGCAGCGGGTTGCAGGCCCAGGCTGGCGAGCTGTTGCACGCTGCCTTTGAACTGGATCATGCGCGGGTCGTCCAGCGGCAGGGTGCGGCCGGTTTCTTTCTGAATGATGCTTTGCAGCTTGGCATTGTCGACCTTGCCGTCGGCGCCGATGGCTTCGTGGAGTTTTTCCGGGGCGACTTGGGCGGTCTTGCCCGGTTCGAAGTAGATGGCGCCGGTGGCGAAGTCCACACCAAAGGCGATCAGGCCTGGGATTACGTAGAACAGCAGGCCCACGGCATCGAGCACGGCAATCGTCGGGTCGATCTTGCCGTCGATCTGGCCGCGGCGGTCCGGGTAGAAGATCGATCCGCAAGCCGTCAGTTGGCTCAGCAGGGTGACGGCGAGGACACCGCCAATGACACGGGAAGCGATACGCATAAAAAATCTCCTGAACACGATTGAAAGGTGACTATAAGCCAGATCTACCAGGCGACGATGTTCAAATGTGGGAGCGGGCTTGCTCGCGAATGCGGTCTTTCAGTTAATACATCTGCTGACTGATCCACCGCATTCGCGAGCAAGCCCGCTCCCACATTCAACCGTGTTCCCATTAGGATCGGGTTGTGTCTTTGAGACCAGCGTC
This sequence comes from Pseudomonas tritici, assembly GCF_014268275.3. NCBI lineage: Bacteria > Pseudomonadati > Pseudomonadota > Gammaproteobacteria > Pseudomonadales > Pseudomonadaceae > Pseudomonas > Pseudomonas tritici. Next base: position 5,650,592 of record NZ_CP077084.1, on the reverse strand, counting down.
GGCATCCGGCAGTTCGCCGTTATACTCGCCGCTCTGCTTTGGAGCCAGTATGAATTCGTTGCCGATTGATGATGTTTTACCCGCCCTGTGTGACGCCTTGGCAAATCGCCATGAAGCCGTGCTGGAAGCGCCGCCCGGCGCCGGTAAAACCACCCGCGTGCCCTTGGCCTTGTTGAATGAGCCATGGCTGGCCGGGCAAACCATCCTGATGCTCGAACCGCGTCGCCTGGCCGCCCGCGCCGCTGCCGAGCGCTTGGCCAGCGAGCTGGGTGAAAAAGTCGGTGAAACCGTCGGTTATCGCATTCGGCTGGACAGCAAAGTCGGCCCCAACACGCGCATCGAAGTGGTCACCGAAGGCATTCTCACTCGCCGCCTGCAGGACGACCCGGCGTTGGACGGCGTGGGCCTGCTGATTTTCGACGAGTTCCACGAGCGCAGTCTCGACGCCGACCTGGCGTTGGCCCTGAGCCTGAACGGCCGCGACCTGTTTCGCGATGAGCAGCCGCTGAAAATCCTGCTGATGTCCGCCACCCTCGAAGGCGAACGCCTCGCCAGCCTACTGGACAACGCGCCGATCCTGCGCAGTGAAGGGCGCATGTTCCCGGTGCAGATGCGTTGGGGGCGGCCGTATCAGGCGGGTGAATTTATCGAGCCGCGCCTGGTACAGACCATCCTTGAAGCCCTGCATGACGAAACCGGCAGCGTGCTGGTGTTCTTGCCGGGGCAGGCGGAGATTCGGCGGGTCAATCAACAACTGGCCGACGCCCTGGGTGATCGTACCGATGTGCTGCTGTGCCCACTGCATGGCGAACTGGATTTGAACGCCCAGCGCGCTGCTATCGATCCCGCGCCCGCCGGCAAACGCAAAGTCGTGCTGGCGACCAACATCGCCGAGACCAGCCTGACCATCAATGGCGTGCGCGTGGTGATCGACGCCGGCTTGGCCCGCGTGCCGCGCTTCGACCCGGGCAGCGGCATGACCCGCCTCGACACCCAGCGCATCTCCCGCGCCAGCGCCACGCAACGGGCTGGCCGGGCAGGGCGCCTGGAACCTGGCGTGTGTTATCGCTTGTGGTCCGAGGACCAGCATGAAGGCCTGGCTGCTTACGGCAGCGCGGAGATCCTCGCCGCCGACCTGGCGGGTTTGGCCTTGCAGTTGGCGCGTTGGGGTGTGACGCCTACACAACTGGTGTGGCTGGATGTACCGCCGACCGCTGCGTATGCCCAGGCGCAGGACTTGCTGATGCGCCTCGGCGCCATGAATGAAGGCACACTCACCGCGCACGGCCAGAAGATGGCCGAGTTGCCTGCTCATCCACGTATTGCCCATTTACTCTTGCGCGGGCAGGACTTGGGGCTCGCGGCGACGGCGTGTGATGTTGCCGCCCTGCTGGGTGAGCGCGACATCTTGCGCGGTGGCGGCGCGGATTTGCACAGCCGCCTGGCGCTGTTGTCCGGCGAAGAACGTGCGCGTGGCACGCAAGGCGGCGTACAGCGCGCCAAGCAACTGGCCCGGCAATATCGCGGCTACCTGAGAGGCAAGGCCACGCAACCGGTGGTCGATCCCGATCACCCGCGCTGGCTCGGCGCCTTGCTCGCCCTGGCCTACCCGGACCGCGTCGCCCAGCAACGCCGTCCCGGTGGCGCCGAATACCGTCTGGCCAATGGCCGTGCCGCGTTGTTCGCCGAGGCCGACAGCCTGATGAAGCAACCCTGGCTGGTGATCGCCGACCTGGGCAGCCGCCAGGGCCAGCGTGAAGAACGCATCTACCTGGCAGCGGATTTTGATCCGGCGCTGTTCGACATGGTGCTGGCCGAGCAAGTGCGCAATGTCGACCAATTGGATTGGGACGAACGCGAAGGCGTCCTGCGCGCCGAACGCCAACGCAAAGTCGGCGAACTGGTGCTCAGCCGCGAACCACTGACCGGCCTCGACGAATCCGCGCGCAGCCAGGCGCTGGTCAACCTGGTGCGCCGCAAAGGCCTTGAACTGCTGCCGTGGACGCCTGAGCTACGGCAATGGCAGGCTCGCGTCATGCTGCTGCGCCAACTCGACGCCGGCAAAACCAGCGAATGGCCCGACATCAGCGATAGCGCCTTGCTCGCCAGCCTTGAACACTGGTTGATGCCGTACTTGGGCAAAGTCTCGCGCCTGAGTCATTTCGCCAACCTGGATATCGCCAGCTACCTGCACAACCTGCTGCCGTGGCCGCTGCCACAGCGCCTCGATGAACTGGCTCCGCAGCATGTGAAAGTGCCGTCGGGTTCGTCAGTGCGCTTGGACTACAGCGAACACCCGCCGATTCTGGCAGTGCGTTTGCAGGAATTGTTCGGGCTGGCGGACACCCCGCGCATTGCCGGCGGGCGCCAGGTGGTGAAGTTGCACCTGCTGTCCCCGGCGCGGCGGCCGGTACAGGTGACCCAGGACCTGGCGAACTTCTGGCGCAGTACCTACGCCGACGTGAAGAAGGATTTGAAGGGGCGGTATCCGAAACATTACTGGCCGGATGATCCGTTGGTGGCCGAGGCGACGGCACGGATCAAACCGCGAAAGTAGGCGCGACAGCTATCTATGTGGTGTGGGTTATTGCGCGGCGGGCAGCAGGAAGCGTGCGATCACCGGCAAATGATTGGAGATGCGCAGCGTGTCTTCCTGGCGCACCTTGGCTTCCACCCGCTTGATCCGTGGGCTGTAGAACAGGTAATCCAACGTGCGATCCGGGCCGTCCACGCTCGGGTCATTCGGGAAGTGCGTCAGCCATTTCTCACGGTCGATGCCGCTGGATTGGCTGTTGCTGGGGATCATCGGGTATTTGTCCCACAGCATATGCAGCTCGCTGTCCGGCGAATATTGCCCGCGCTTACCGGCGTCCAAACGCAGGAATTGACCCAGGGGCAGCAGGTTGAAATCCCCGCCGATCAGCCAGGGTGTGCCACGGCCTTCGAGTCTGTCCAGCAGTTTGACCGTGGTGTTTACTTGCTCCTGCACCGCGCTGCGTCCGGGGGCATCGCCGTCCAGGCGCGTGTTGATCACTGCCAGTTGGCCGCCGTCGCTGAGCGGCAGGTAGGTCAGCAGCAAGGCCGGCTTGGGTTGGAACTGGCGGCTGAGGATATTGGCCTCGGATGCCGGCAATTGCAGGCGTTCGGCGTGTTCGATCTGGTAGCGGCTGAGGGTCGCCAATTTGCGGCCGACACTGCCGAAGATATGCAGGTTTGGCACAAAGTCGGCTTTCCAGTCGAACGTCTGGGCACTGCACGGGTAGAGGTCGACCAGGCGTTCCTGCAAAAGGGCGAGCTGGTCTTGGTAGTGGGAAGGCTTGGCGTTTTCGTCGAGTTCCTGCAGCAGCAGGATGTCGGGTTGTTCGTCGCGAATCACCCGCGCCACTTCGTCGAGGCTGGCGGCCATGTCTTCAACCGTGGGGCGATCATCGGGGCCGCTGCCGTCGGCGGTGTCGTACCAGAACACGTAGTTCTTGCCGGCCAGGTATTGCACGTTCCAGGTCATGACCTTGAGCGCCTGCCCCGGCAGCAAGGTCGGCGCACGCGGGGCGACGCAGCTCACCGGCAGGGTTTCCTTGGCCTCGGGGCGCCAGGTCAAGCTGTAGATCAAGGCCGTCAGCAGGCCCGCGACGATCAGCAGGCCCAGCAGGGTGATGCGCAATAAACGGGTCATCGGCTCGGCTTATAGCGTTTCAAGAGTGGTGCGGAGCATATCACCGCGCGTCGGCATCGCCACCGATCAACATGAATAAACGGAACAGCACCACGCTGGTAAACAGTTGAAGGAAGCTGTGGGCGCTGTCCATCAATAGGCCCAGCAGCGGCGCCGGTTCTGGATAGGCTGCCACGCTGGCGCCTTTGAGCAGCCACAACGGCGTCATCACGCACAGCAGGCACACCAGGATTCGCCAGAAATGCCCACGGGTCAGGCGGAAGCTTTCCTTCATGGCCTCCAGCGCCGGCATGCCGCGCAGCACCAGCAAGTATTCGGCGAACGCCAGCACCACCATCAGCCACAGGCCCGGCAGGAAGTACAGCGACAGCCCCAGCAGAATCAGCAGCGTGCTCATGGCCGTCAGCAGGGCGAAGCGCGGCCACAGGGTCAGGGCCATGGCCCATACGTCCTGGTTGCGCGGCGACTCGCCACGGGTGCGGGCATCCAGGAACAGAATCAACGCGCCGGTGTACAGCGGGTAGACCAGCAACCCCACCACCACGCTGTAACCGGGGAACGCGTCCGGGCCGACCATGTGGTTGAGCACCTGTTGCAGCAGGGCTTCGAGAATCACCAGCGGCAAACATAGCTGGACGATGGCGCCCAGGTTGTGTCGGGTGAAACGCAAGGAGTCGCGCAATACGTCTAACGGATTCATCAAGTTCATCGCAGGCCTGAAAGCAAGGGCAACACTTTAACCGATCAAGGCTGGCGGTACGCAAACGTAAACCTTGAGTAAAGACCATTGAAACAACTCGTAACACCCCCATAACTGAGACAGCGCCTGATTAAAGGCGAGACCACGATTTTTCTACCGGCAATCTAACGAGGTCGCCATGAACAGCGAAGAGCAAACCCTGATCGATGGACTGTTTTCACGGTTGCAGCAAGCCGAAACGGACTCAGCCCCCCGCGACGCCCAGGCCGAAGCGCGGATCAAGGAGCACATGACTCGCCAACCGGCGGCCGGGTATTACATGACCCAGTCGATCCTGGTGCAGGAACACGCGCTCAAGACACTCGACGCGCAGAACAAACAACAGGCGCAGCAAATCCAGCAATTGCAGGAGGAGTTGCAACGGGCCAAATCCGCGCAACCCACCGCTTCGGGTGGCGGTGGTTTCTTGTCGAGCATCTTTGGCGGAGGCGGTTCACGTGATTCGCAACCGGCACAGAGCGCGCCGGCCTCTTCCGGCGGCGGCTGGCGTGAACCGGCGCGGCCTTCCTTTGGCCAGCCTGCGTCGCAGCAAAACTACGGCGCCCCGCAGCAGAGTTATCAACAACCACAGCAAGCGCCAGCCGCTCCAATGGGCAGTGGTTTCCTCGGTGGCGCGTTGAAAACTGCTGCCGGTGTGGCCGGTGGTGTGATGTTGGCAGAGGGCATCAGCAGCCTGTTCAACCACAACTCGCAACAGCCGCAAGTCGTCGAGGAAATCATCCGCGAAGAGCCCGCGCCTGCCAGTGACAGCGGCAACTGGGGCAACGATGACCAGAAGTTTGCCGGCAATGACAACTGGGGCAACGACAACGCCTCGGACAGCTTTGCCGACAGCGATTACTCCGACGATTCTTCTTCCTTCGGCGACGACGATTCCTTCGTCTGACGCACCTTGACCGGGGTGCTTCGTCGCCCCGGTCTGATTTTTCCCGGAAACGTTCTCGCGGCTGGCATACTGGCAGCCTTTCCGGGCGCTGGCGCCTGGCTGTCATGAGGAAGTGCGGTGAAGAAAATTGCAGTGTTCGCCGATGTGCAAAACCTCTACTACACCGTCCGCCAGGCCTATGGTTGCCACTTCAACTATGCCGCCCTGTGGGCTGACATCAGTTCGCGGGGGCAGATTGTCGAGGCCTATGCGTACGCCATCGACCGCGGCGACAGCAAGCAGCAGCAATTCCAGCAGATCCTGCGCAACCTGGGCTTTACGGTAAAACTCAAACCCTACATCCAGCGCAGCGACGGCTCGGCCAAGGGCGACTGGGACGTGGGCATCACCCTCGACATCATGGACGCCGCCGACCACGTCGACGAAATCGTGCTGGCCTCCGGCGACGGTGATTTCGACATGCTGCTCGACCGCATCATCCACAAGCACGGCGTTGAAGCCGTGGCTTACGGCGTGCCGGGGCTGACGGCCAACTCACTGATCCGCGCTGCCAGTCGCTACGTACCCATCGAAGGCGCGTTGCTGCTCAAATAAGCGCTGCGGCTTAATACATTGTTAGACGGAGTTGGAACAGGTTTGGAACGTATAGCGGTCATCGACTTTGAAACCACCGGCATCACCCCGAGCAGCTATTGCCGCGCGACGGAAATCGCCGTGGTTATCCTCGAACGCGGCCAGATCGTGGACCGCTACCAGAGCCTGATGAACGCCGGCGTACGCGTTCCCGGTTTCATCGAACAACTCACCGGCATCAGCAACGCCATGCTGCGCAGCGCGCCGCCGGCTGAGCGGGTTATGAATGAAGTCAATGAATTCGTCGGCACCACGCCCTTGATGGCGCACAACGCCGCGTTCGACCAGAAATTCTGGGACTACGAACTGGGCTTGATCCGCCGCACCCGCCTGCAGAAATTTGCTTGTTCGCTACTGCTGGCTCGCCGGTTGATGCCCACCGCGCCCAACCACAAACTCGGCACGCTCAACGCCTTCGCCCAACTGCCCCACACCGGCAAGGCTCACCGGGCGATGGCGGATGCGGAGATGGCCGCCAACCTGACCGCGCACCTGGCCCAGCAACTGCGCGGCACCCACGGCCTGCGCGAACTGTCCCATGAGTTGCTGTGCACCTTGCAAAAAGTGCCGGCGGCGAAGATCAATGAGCACCTGAAGAAACATCGCGGGTTCTGATCCGCCTTTGTAGTGAGCGGGCTTGCCCCGCGCTGGGCCCCAAAACCTGGCACCGAGTGCTAACTGAAAAATCGCGGCGGCCTTATTGGGGCTGCTTCGCAGCCCAGCGCGGGGCAAGCCCGCTCACTACAGCGCCCGATCCACCACCCCGTGGTTGACCGCGTGCAGTCCAGGTAACTCGGTTCATTGTGGGAGCCGGGCTTGCCCGCGATGGCGGTGGGTCAGCCGCCACTCTTCCCGACCCCCTCCAACTGCCCCAACGGCACCCGCCGCTCTATGGCGCTCGACAAAATGATCGAGGTCTTGCTGAACCCGAACTTCGCCACCCGATTAATCAGGTTTTCCAGCTCCGGCATGGTGCCCACTGCCGCTTGCATGATCACGCACGGATCACCCGTCACTCGATGGCACTCGGTCAGCTCAGGGATTTGCGCGAGGGCGTCGTAGGTCTTTTGGCTGCCGTGGTTAGTCAGCCGCAACTCCATCACGCATTGAATTGGCAAGCCGACTTTGGACAGGTCCACCTTGGCCTGATAACCGGTGATCACGCCACTGGCCTCGAGCTTGGCCACTCGCTCAGCGACGGCGGGGGCGGAGAGGTTTACCTTGCGGGCGAGTTGCGCGTAGGAGGCGCGGCCGTCTTCGAGCAGGGCGCTGAGGAGCAGGCGGTCGTATTTGTCCATGATAAGGCTCCGGTAACGCGTGGCTTTCGAAAGCATGGCTTATAGCGCTGATTACCATGCTTTGAAAAGTGTATGGGCGGTTTAAACAGGTTTTGTAACTTATGTTTATCGACCTGCTTTTTTAGAATAAGCCTTCCTACATCTGCCATAGAGCTGCCCAATGCCTGGCCCACGTCGCTTTCCATTACCATTGATCGCCGCCTTTTTTGCGTTGTATGTGATCTGGGGGTCTACCTACCTAGTGATCCGGATTGGTGTGGAGTACTGGCCGCCGTTGATGTTGGGTGGGATTCGCTTTTTGCTGGCGGGCGCGGCGATGTATGGCTATTTACGCTGGCGCGGGGCGCCGGCGCCGACGTGGGAGCAGTGGAAGGCCGCCGCCAAAATCGGCATTTTGCTGCTGACTTTCGGCAACGGCGCGGTGACGTTGGCCGAACACTCGGGTGTGTCGTCCGGCGTTGCCGCACTGGCCGTGGCAACGGTGCCGTTGTTCACCTTGCTCTGTGGCTATTTCTGGGGCGCGCGTAATACCCGTCTGGAATGGGCCGGGGTGGTCCTGGGGATTATCGGCATCGCCATGCTCAACATGGGCAGCACGTTGCAATCGAGCCCCACCGGCGCTGCCTTGCTGTTATTTGCTGCCGCTTCGTGGGCATTTGGTTCGGTGTGGAGCCGGCGCTTGCCGCTGCCTCAAGGGGCCATGGCCAGTGCCGCAGAAATGTTGGTGGCCGGCGTCACGTTGTTGATCGGCAGCGCGTTGACCGGTGAACGCCTGCAGGCTATGCCACCGCTGGAAGGTTGGCTGGCCCTGGCTTATCTGGCTGTATTCGGTTCGATCATCGCTTTTAACGCTTATATGTACCTGCTCAAGCATGTACGCCCGGCGGCGGCTACCAGCTATGCCTACGTCAACCCGGCGGTGGCGGTGTTGTTGGGGATCGTATTCGTGGGCGAGACCATCGGCATGGAAGAAGCCCTGGCCATGTTGGTGATTATCAGCGCGGTGCTATTGATCAGCCTGCCCCAGTGGCGCAAGCCGAGGCCGGAAATAAGGTAAACTGCGGCGCATTACGCCCTTGCGCTGAATTTTTCCTACGGTAAATACATGACTTTCGCCACCCTTGGCCTGATCGAACCCTTGCTGCGCGCCCTTGAGACGCTTGGCTACCAGACCCCGACGCCGGTGCAGGCGCAAGCCATTCCGGCGGTGCTGGCCGGTCGCGACCTGATGGCCGCGGCCCAGACCGGCACCGGCAAGACCGCCGGTTTCGCCGTGCCGCTGCTGCAACTGTTGACGATGGAAGGGCCGAAAGTCGCTGCCAACTCGGCGCGTGCGCTGATCCTGTGCCCAACCCGCGAGCTCGCCGAACAGGTTCACGCCAGCGTTGCCGAGTACGCCCAAAACCTGCCGCTGACCACTTACGCCGTGTACGGCGGCGTGAGCATCAACCCGCAGATGATGAAGCTGCGCAAAGGCGTCGACATCCTGGTCGCTACGCCTGGCCGCCTGATTGACCTGTTCCGCCAGAACGCGCTGAAACTCAACCAGCTGCAAACCCTGGTGCTGGATGAAGCCGACCGCATGCTCGACCTGGGCTTCTCCGAAGAGCTTGCCAACATTTATCGCATGCTGCCGAAAAAGCGCCAGACCCTGCTGTTCTCCGCCACCTTTTCCGACGAGATCCGCACGCTGGCCGGTCAGATGCTCAACGACCCGCTGACCATCGAAGTCAGCCCGCGCAACGTCGCCGCCAACACCGTGAAGCAATGGGTGGTGCCGGTGGACAAGAAGCGTAAGGCTGAGCTGTTTGTGCACCTGATGCGCAAAGGCCGTTGGAAGCAGGTGCTGGTGTTCGCCAAGACCCGTAACGGCGTGGATGCGCTGGTGGATAAGTTGCAAGGCCTGGGCATCAATGCCGACGGCATCCATGGCGACAAGCCGCAAGCCACCCGTCAACGTGCGCTGGACCGTTTTAAATCGAGTGATGTGCAGATCCTGGTGGCTACCGATGTGGCGGCCCGTGGCCTGGACATCGAAGACCTGCCGCTGGTGGTCAACTTTGACCTGCCGATTGTGGCCGAGGATTACATTCACCGCATCGGCCGCACCGGGCGTGCGGGCAATACCGGTGAAGCGATTTCCCTGGTGTGCGCCGATGAAGTGAACATGCTGTCGGCCATTGAGATGCTGACGCGTCAGACGCTGAACCGGCATATGGAGCAGGATTTCGAACCGGAGCACCGCGTGCCGGACACCGATGCCAGCGGGCAAGTGGTGAAGAAGCCGAAAAAACCGAAGAAGCCTAAAACGTCGGGTGGTGGCGGTAAGCGCAACCTGGGTAAGTGGGTGGACAGTGGGGATGCGGCACCGGTGGAGCCTTCGATCAAACCGGTGCGCAAGGTGCCTGTGTTTAATACTGGGCCGCGTAAGAAGAAGTGATTTTGCGGCGTTGCTGATGGCCTCATCGCAGGCAAGCCAGCTCCCACATTTGACGGTGTTCACACATCAAAATGTGGGCGCTGGCTTGCCTGCGATGGCGGCTCTAGATTCACCACACATCTCAGCGGTTAAGCCATTCCAACATGCCACGCCCAGCCGCCTGCCCGCTGGCAAAGCATCCCGTCAGTAGGTAGCCCCCCGTCGGCGCTTCCCAATCCAGCATCTCCCCCGCACAAAACACCCCCGGCAATTGCTTGAGCATCAAGCGCTCATCCAACGCCTCAAACGGCACGCCGCCTGCCGTGCTGATCGCCTCATCCATCGGTCGCGTCTTCACCAGCGTCAACGGCAGCGCCTTGATAGCCACCGCCAGTTGCGCCGGATCGTTGAAGTGCTCTGCCGGTGCCAACTCACGCAACAGCGCCGCTTTCACCCCATCCAACCCCAACTGACTGTGCAAATGCTTGCTCATCGAGCGCGAGCCACGTGGCTTGGCCAAGGCAGCCTGGACCTTATCCAGCGGTTTGCTCGGCAACAGGTCGATGTGCACCGTGGCCGAACCGTCGCGGTTGATCGCTTCGCGAATCGGCGCCGACAGTGCGTAGATCAAACTGCCCTCAATGCCGGTGGCAGTGACCACACATTCCCCTAACCGAGGCTTGTCATCCCCCAAGCCGATGGCGACGTTTTTCAACGGCGCACCGGCGAATTTACTGACCATCAATTCGCTCCAGGCCGACACCTCGAAGCCACAATTACTGGGTTGCAATGGGATGTAAGGCACGCCTTTGTCTTCCAGCAACTTGAGCCAGGCACCGTCAGAACCCAGGCGCGACCAACTGCCGCCGCCGAGGGCCAGCAACGCTGCATCGCTGTGGACAGTTTTCTCGCCATCCGGGCTGTGGATAAGTAAGTCGCCCTCGGTATTCCAGCCCACCCAGCGATGGCGAGTGTGGATAACCACGCCTTGATCGCGCAGGCGCTTGAGCCACGCACGCAGTAGGGGAGCGGCTTTCATGTCCGTAGGAAATACGCGGCCAGAGGTGCCGACAAAGGTTTCGATGCCCAAGCCATGAATCCATTCGCACAACGCTTCGGCACCAAACCCACGCAACAAGGGCGCCATATGCGGCGCGCGCTCGGCGTACCGTGACAGGAACGCCGGGTACGCCTCGGAATGGGTGATGTTCATGCCGCCCACGCCAGCCAGCAGGAACTTGCGCCCCACCGAAGGCATGCCGTCGAACAGGTCCACGCGCACGTCCGCCTGGCTCAGGACTTCAGCAGCCATCAGCCCGGCAGGGCCGCCGCCGATAATGGCAACGTGAGGAGGAGGGGTCTGAGGCATGGGCTGGGCTACGGTCGCTGAATAGGCCGAGCATTCTACCCGAGGACGGCGCAACTGCCTGATCAAAAAATGTACAACTTCCTACAGGCCAGACTGCTTCTGGCTTTCAGGCGCTTACGCTCAAGTTATCCACAGGTGGTTCCACAGGCATTGTGGGTAACGCCCACGGTTCAATGACAACCTGATGACGTCCATACCCGTTGCGCACTGTGGTGCAGGATGCCGTGGCGGCGGGCGAGGGCCGGGCGGTCCTTGCTGTAGCCGCCGCCGATCACGCCCATCACCGGAATGTCACGGCCCAGGCAGTGGCGCATGACGCTTTCGTCGCGGGCGGCGACGCCCTCGTCTGTCAGCTTGAGGTAACCGAGGGCGTCGTCTTTATGCACATCGACCCCGGCGTCGTACAGCACCAGGTCGGGCTGGTAGAGCGGCAGCAGGTAGTTGAGCGCGTCGTCCACCACCTTGAGGTAATCGGCATCGCCCATGCCCATCGGCAGCGGGATGTCCCAGTCGCTCTGGGCCTTGCGCGCCGGGAAGTTCTTTTCGCAGTGCAGCGACACAGTGATGGCGTCTGGCGTGTCGTGGAGAATGCGCGCGGTGCCATCGCCCTGGTGCACGTCGCAGTCGAAGATCAGCACGCGGTTGACGCGGCCGCTCGCCAGCAGGTAATGGCTGATCACCGCCAAGTCATTGAAGATGCAAAAGCCGGCCGGATAATCGTAATGGGCGTGATGGGTGCCGCCGGCCAGGTGGCAGGCCAGGCCGTGTTCCAGCGCCTGTTCCGCCGCCAGGATCGAGCCGCCGACTGCACGCACGGTGCGCCGGGCCAGGGCTTCGCTCCAAGGCAGGCCGAGGCGCCGTTGGTCTTCGCGGGACAACTCGCCGCTCATATAGCGCTCGATATACCCAGCGTCATGGGCCAGGGCCAGAATCTGCGGTGGGCACAGTTGTGGGCGCAGCAGTTGGCTGTCGTCGGTCAGTCCCGTGGACACCAGGTGGTCGCGCAACAGGCGGAATTTGTCCATGGGGAAGCGATGGTCCGCCGGGAACTCGGGGCTGTAGTCATCGTGGTAGATCAATGGCAAAGGCATGGGATTTTCTGACGGGAACCTGCGACGGATCTTACCAGCGCTGTACACTCACGCACATGGCAAGGGAGGGGACCCATGGAGCCGATACTCGAATTGGAAAGCGCACGGCTGGTGCTGCGCCAATGGCGCGACAGCGACTTGCTGGAGTTTGCGCGCATGTGCGCCGACCCGCAGGTGATGCGCTATTTCCCGGCCAAGCTGAGCCATCTGGAAAGCGCTGCGTTGATCGGCCGGATTCGTGGTCATTTCGCCGAATACGGCTTTGGCCTGTGGGCATTGCAGCGCAAGGACACCGGTGACTTCATCGGCCTTACCGGGTTGCTGAACGTCAGCTTCGAAGCGGATTTTACCCCGGCGGTGGAAATCGGCTGGCGCCTGGCTCGCGAGCACTGGGGCCTGGGTTACGCCAGCGAGGCGGCGTGGACCGCGCTGCGCTGCGGTTTCGACCGCTTGCAACTGGACGAAATCGTTGCCTTCACCACGCAATCCAATCTGCCATCACAAAAAGTCATGCAGGCCATCGGTATGCATTACGATCCCCAGGCAGATTTTGAACACCCCAAGGTCGCAGCCGATGACCCGCTGCGCCATCATGTTTTGTATCGCATCACCCGCGCCCAATGGTTGGACACGCTGCACGGATAAGCAGCCCGGAATGCCCTATCGATTGTTGTAGGAGTTGCTCTATGAGCCAAGTATTGGAAGATCTGGTGGACTTGCTGACCCTGGAGCCGATCGAGGAAAACCTCTTTCGCGGCCGCAGCCAGGACCTGGGTTTTCGCCAACTGTTCGGCGGCCAGGTGCTCGGCCAATCGCTGTCGGCCGCCAGCCAGACCGTAGAAGAAGCGCGGCACGTGCATTCCCTGCATGGTTACTTCCTGCGTCCCGGTGATGCGGCGTTGCCGGTGGTGTATTCAGTGGACCGCGTACGCGACGGCGGCAGTTTCAGCACTCGTCGTGTGACAGCGATCCAGAAGGGCCACCCGATCTTTACCTGCAGTGCCTCGTTCCAGTACGACGAACAAGGCTTCGACCATCAGACCACCATGCCCGTAGTGGTCGGCCCGGAAAACTTGCCGTCCGAGCTTGAGCTGACCAAACAGCGTGCGCACTTGATCCCCGAGCATATGCGCGACAAGTTGCTGTGCCCCAAGCCGATCGAAGTGCGCCCGGTCACCGAAAAAGACCCGTTCAACCCGCAGCCATCCGACCCGGTCAAGTACGTGTGGTTTCGTGCCGACGGCGCGTTGGCCGACGCGCCGGCGCTGCATAAGTACCTGCTGGCCTACGCCTCTGACTTCGGCCTGTTGACCACCTCGTTGCTGCCCCATGGCAAGACCGTGTGGCAGAAAGACATGCAGGTCGCCAGCCTCGACCATGCGCTGTGGTTTCACGCTGACCTGCGCGCCGATGACTGGTTGCTGTACGCCATGGACAGCCCGTGGGCCGGCAATTCCCGTGGGTTCTCCCGGGGCAGCGTGTACAACCGCGCCGGGCAACTGGTGGCCTCGGTGACCCAGGAAGGCTTGATTCGCCATCGCAAGGACTGGGCATGAGCCTGGCGGACGTTACGCACTGGGTGTTCGACATGGATGGCACGCTGACGGTGGCCGTGCATGATTTTGCGGCCATTCGCGTGGCCCTGGAGATCCCGCCCGAGGACGATATTCTCACGCATCTGGCGGCGTTGCCCGCGGATGAGGCGGCGGCCAAGCATGCCTGGCTGCTGGAGCATGAGCGCGAGTTGGCGCTGGGTTCGGTCGCCGCAGATGGCGCGGTTGAGTTGGTGCGCGAACTGGCCGGGCGGGGCTATCGGCTGGGCATCCTGACCCGCAATGCGCAGGAGTTGGCCCACGTTACGTTGGAGGCGATCGGCCTGGCGGACTGTTTTGCCATCGAGGATGTGCTGGGGCGTGATGATGCGCCGCCGAAGCCGGACCCGGGTGGTTTGCTGAAACTGGCGGCAGCCTGGGATGTCGCGCCGAGCGAGATGGTGATGGTCGGCGATTACCGCTTCGACCTGGATTGTGGCCGAGCGGCAGGTGCGCGGACGGTGTTGGTTAACGTGCCGGAAAACCCGTGGCCGGAGTTGGCGGATTGGCATGCCGAGGATTGTGCGGCGCTGCGCCGGATGATCCAGCCCAGACAATAGAGATCAAATGTGGGCTTCTTCAGGGGGGGTTATTGGAACAGTACCTTCTGGCCCTCCGGCGACGTAAACATCCCATCCCCGTTATGCCCCACTCCAGGCACTTCCACCAACCTGTGGCCCAACTGCGGATGCCGCTGCTGGAGGTAGTCAAAATAGTTGTGCCCGCGAATCAGGCGATACGCGCCTTGGGTCTCGGCTTCACAGCTTTTATCCAGTGCTGGGTGGTTTGGGTCGGTGTCCTGCTGGCCCAGTAGATAGGTAACGTTGCGTGACACGTAAACCCGCTCAAGCTGTTCGGCACTCTGGCCCTTGGCGTAGGCCGGCAAGTGTTGCATGCCATATTTCCAGTCGTCGAAGCCTGGGCAGTTGGCCGCGTCGAACTTCAGCGGGCGCTGTGGGCTGAAGTAGGCGTAGGAAGACGGATTGGCCACCACATAGCGCAAGCGGATGCCTTCGGTCAGGAGGGTAGGGTGTTCGTGCCCGGTGAGGGCGAAACGCTGCACCACTTGGCCGCCGCCGGAGTGGCCAGCCACCACAATTTCTTTCAGCGCCGGGAACAGCGTGCGATTGCCCAGGTGCTTGATGATCTGGTCGAGGGCGCCGTACGAGCTGACCTGGCCAGGGCCGGTCGAGGACTCGCCGGCCATCCAATCATTGCCCTTCCAGCGCAGTACCTGGTTGTCCAGGTGGTTGCGCTTCACGTCGAACTCATTCAGAAACTGCGGCGCTATCACCAGTGTATGGGCAGCTTGGCCTGCGTGTTCGGCGGCGTCTTCACCGCTTTGCAGGTAAGTCTGCGCGTTACGCAGGCGACCATGCACGATGATCAACGCACGGGTGACCTGGGGCAGCGGCTGGCGCCAGTCCTGGCTCAAGCCGAGGCTGAGGTCACCGGCATCCAGGTGAAAACGATCGGGACTCACGACGTTGACGCCATGTTCCGCGGCCAAGGTGGTAGAGCAGGCCAGCATCAAACCCAACAGCAATCCCAATCGTTTAGTCATCTAGAGACTCTTGGCCGTAAACGTATCGCATTGATTGATCTGGCCCTGGGCGAAGCCAGTCTTGAACCAGCGTACCCGCTGTGCCGAGGTGCCGTGGGTAAACGAGTCCGGTACTACACGGCCCTGACCCTGTTGCTGCAAGCGGTCGTCGCCAATCGCGTTGGCCGCATTCAGCGCTTCTTCAATGTCGCCGGGCTCCAGCCAGTTCAAGCGCTTTTGCGCACGGTTGGCCCACACCCCGGCGAAGCAGTCGGCTTGCAGTTCCTGACGGACCAGCAGGCCTCCGTCGCCTTCCATTTGCCGGCCCTGTTGGCGCGCGGCCTGGATTTTCGACGAGATGCCGAGCAACGTCTGCACGTGGTGCCCGACTTCGTGGGCGATCACATACGCCTGGGCAAAGTCGCCGGCGGCCTGGAAACGTTGCGACATTTCCCGGAAAAACTCCAGGTCCAGGTACACCTGCTGGTCAGCCGGGCAATAAAACGGGCCGCTGGCCGAGGTGGCGCCACCGCAGGCCGAATTCACCCGGCCACGGAACAGGATCAGTTTCGGATTCTTGTAGGCCAACCCGTTTTCCTGGAACACCTGGCCCCAGGTGTCTTCGGTATCGCCCAGGACGGCCCGCACAAAATCGGCTTGCTCATCGTTGGCCGGCGGCGCCTGGCGCGATTGGGTGCTCACTGACGGTGCCTGTTCCATCTGGCCGGTCAACTGACCGAGGATCTGCATCGGGTCCTGGCCGGTCAGCCAGCCGATGCCGACGATCAGCACAATCGCCGTCAGGCTCAGGCCTTTGCCGCCACCAAAGCGCATGCCGCCCCCACCGCCGCCGCCGTCACTGCGGGCATCCACCACGTTGTCGCTGCGTCGGCCTTTTTTCCATAGCATGTGGGCAATCCTCTGGGTGATGACAGTGTTTGATTATGGTCGTTATTAGCGGCAATAGCCTTCGCCGGTATCGACAATCAGGCAGTCCTTTTTATCCGCGAGCCATTTCAGCCCGGTGGCGGCACCGTCGCCAGCCCGCAATAGCTGTGGACCGTCGGGGCGGGTGAAGGCGATGCCGTCTTCGGCGGCTTCACCCTTGAAGGTGCCCGAGTCATCGGCGTCCAGGCCGTATTGCATGGTGAGGATGTAATGACCACGGCCAATGCTGTCGTCCTTGGCGATGGTCAGGTTGAGGCCTTCGACGCCGATCCACTTGCCGACCCATTTGTCGGTGGGCGGGGTCTCTGGCACCAGGGTGGCCTGCACCGAAGCCGGGGCAGGTTTGGGTGCTTCCTTCGCTTCCTGATTGCAAGCGGTGAGCAGGGCAAGGGCAGACAGAACAAAGAGGGTTTTTTTCATAGCGGCAGGGCCTTGGTTAAAAAGTGTGCAACACGGCAATCAACGTGCAGCGTTGGACTCGAATCCCGTGATTTAGTGCGCTGTTCGCACGGTGTTTGGTTATGCTCTTGGGGCAGACTCCGGCCCGGCTGCTAGATTACCGGGTTGAGCGCTATTTCATTCAGTGCTCCGTGTTCAGCCCGTCACGCAAGAGAATTCAATGACCGTCAGTACTCCTCTATCCGGCGTCAACCATCCTTTCAAGGGCATCCTGCTGATTGTGCTGGCGACGTTCCTGTTCTCCAGCCACGACGCCTTGTCCAAATACTTGGCGGGGTTCTACCCCGTCGTGATGGTGGTGTGGGCGCGTTACCTGGTGCATACCTTGTTGATGGCCGGCATCTTCCTGCCGCAATCAGGCCTGCGTGTATTGCGCAGTAAACGACCGGGGATGCAGGTGGTGCGGGCGCTGTGCCTGCTGGGCACCAGCCTGTTTTTCACTGCGGCGCTGCATTACATCCCGCTGGCGGAAGCCACGGCGGTGAACTTCCTCGCGCCGATCCTGGTGACGGCGCTCTCGGTGCCTCTGCTCGGCGAGCACGTGACGCGCGGCCAGTGGCTGGCGGTCATCTGCGGGTTTGTCGGCGTGCTGATCATTATCCACCCCGGCGGCGAGCTGTTTACCCCGGCCGTATTGCTGCCGCTGTGTTCGGCGCTGTTCTTCTGCTTCTACCAACTGCTCACGCGCATCCTGAGTAAATTCGACACCCCCACCACCAGCAACTTTTTCGCCGGCCTGTGCAATACCTTGGTGATGAGTGCGATGGTGCCGTTCTTCTGGCAGGTCCCGACGCTGTGGCATGGCGTGTTGATGCTGGCCCTGGGTACCTGCGGGATGACTGCGCACTTGATGCTGACCCAGGCGTTCCGCTTCGCGGCGCCGGCCTTGTTGGCGCCGTTCGGCTATTGCCAGATCGTATTCGCGGGGTTGTTGGGCTGGCTGGTGTTCAACCATACCCCCGACTTGACCACGGTGGTCGGCATCGGGGTGATCTGCATGAGCGGGCTGGCCGCTGCCTGGCAGCAGCGGCGCAGGTAGATCAGACGTCTACGGTAGGAATCTTGCGCGGCGCCATGAAGTACATCCAGGTCAGCGCAATGAAGTACATCGCCGGGATCAGCGTGAACAACACGGTGTAGTTATTGTTGGTCACGGTAAGGATGTGGCCGACGATCTGAGTCATGAACATGCCGCCGATGGCCGCGCACATGCCGCCGAAACCAAACACCGTGCTCATCATGTGCTTGGGCGTGTAGTCCATCACCAGGCTCCAGATGTTGGCAGTCCAGGCCTGATGCGCGCCAATCGCCAGGGAGATGGCAAACACGGCGACCCACAGCTGGCTGGAGCCGGCAGCCATGATCACGCCGACGATGCAGCAGGCAAACAGCAGCATCGACAGCAGCCGCGCCTTGATCGAGTTCATGCCACGGCCGATCAGGAACGACGACAGAATCCCGCCTCCCACGCTGCCGAAGTCGGCAGTCAGGTAAATGATGATCAGCGGGATGCCCATCTGGGTGACGTTGATGCCCAGGTTGTATTGCTGGTTCAGGAACGGCGGCAGCCAGTACAGGTAGAACCAGAACACTGGCGCGGTCAGCGCATAGGCGATGGCGAAGGCCCAGGTGCCGCGCATGCGCAGGATACGGCTGAAGGGTACGCCGGGTTGTTCCGGTTCGACTTCCCGTTGCACGTAGTCCAATTCGGATTGTTTAACCGTCGGATGGTCTTCCGGGTTGTAGTACTTCAAGCCCCAGAACACCAGCCAGATCGCGCCCAGTGACGCCATGCACAGGAACGCTGCCTGCCAGCCCCACACGTGCAGGATCAACGGCAACAGCATCGGTGTCATCATCGCGCCCACGTTGGTGCCGGCGTTGAAGATACCGGTCGCCACCGCACGCTCACCGGCCGGGAACCACAGGCGCGTGGTTTTGACGCACGCGGGGTAGTTGGCGGCTTCGGTCAGCCCGAGGATAAAGCGGCACACCATAAAGCCGACCGCCGAAGTGGCCAGGCCGTGGGCGCCCGTCGCCAGGCTCCACAGCAATACCGCGCAGAAGAACACGCGTTTCACGCCCACGCGGTCGATCAGTCGGCCCTGCAGCACAAAGCCGATGGCGTAGCCGACCTGGAACCAGAAGTTGATGTTGGCGTAGTCCATCGCCGTCCAGCTCATCTCTTTGGCGAGGATCGGCTGCATGACGCCCAGCGCGGCGCGGTCGATGTAGTTCAGGGTGGTGGCGAAAAACACCAGGGCCAGCATGCCCCAGCGCGTTTTGCCCACGGCCACGGCGCCGCGGATCTTGTCGCCGATGCCGGCGTGCGGGGTGCCTGGGCGCGCGGCCAGGGCGGAATTTTGCAGAGGCATGAGGTCGTACCCGTTTTTTGAAATTTTTATGGTGTGTTCTGGGTCTGTTGCGTCATCGATGGTGCGCAGTGGCTAAAAAATCGTCAATTCGCCAAACCGGCATAGTGTTCGATAATCGCACCAAAAACTAACCGGTTCGTACATTTTAATTGCTGCGTGTAGGCTGGGGGCGAATAATTTGCTGCAAACAACAATTGCCGGGAGTCGCCCATGCAACGTTCCATCGCCACTGTTTCCTTGAGCGGCACCCTGCCGGAAAAGCTCGAAGCCATTGCCGCCGCCGGGTTTGATGGGGTCGAAATCTTCGAGAACGACTTGTTGTACTACGACGGCAGCCCCCGTGAAGTCAGGCAGATGTGCGCCGACCTCGGCATTGCCATCACCTTATTCCAGCCGTTTCGCGACTTTGAAGGTTGCCGCCGTGACAGGCTGGCGCGCAACCTGGAACGCGCCGAGCGTAAGTTCGACTTGATGCAAGAGCTGGGCACCGACCTGGTGCTAGTGTGCAGCAATGCGTCGGCCGACTGTGTAGGTGACGAGCGCATTTTACTCGATGACCTGAGCCTGTTGGCCGAACACGCCGGCCGCCGAGGCCTGCGCATCGGCTATGAAGCCCTGGCCTGGGGCAAGCATGTGAACACGTGGCAACAGGTGTGGAACCTGGTGCGTCAGGTTGATCACCCAAACTTGGGCGTACTGCTCGACAGCTTCCACACCCTGTCCCTGAACGGCGACCCGAGTGCCATTGCCGAGATCCCCGGCGACAAGATCTTTTTTGTACAAATGGCCGACGCGCCAATCCTGGCCATGGACGTCCTGGAATGGAGCCGACATTTCCGCTGCTTCCCCGGCCAGGGCGAATTCGACCTAGCGGGGTTCCTCGCGCCGATCATCAAGAGTGGCTACACCGGGCCCCTGTCCCTGGAAATCTTCAACGACGGCTTCCGCGCCGCGCCCACCCGTGCTAATGCGGCGGATGGCCTGCGCTCCTTGCTGTACCTGGAGGAGAAAACCCGCGAACGCCTGAAGCAGGAAGCACCGGCGCAACCGGTCGAGATTTTGTTTGATACCCCGGCCGCCAGCGAATACGACGGTATCGAATTCCTCGAATTCGCTGTCGATGAAAGCCTCGGCGCCAAGCTGACGCACTGGCTGGAACGCCTGGGCTTCGTCAAGGCCGGGCAGCATCGCTCCAAGAGCGTGAGCCTGCTGCGCCAGGGTGATATCAACCTGATCCTCAACTGCGAACCCTATTCTTTCGCCCACAACTTTTTCGAGGCCCACGGGCCTTCGTTGTGCGCCACCGCGATCCGGGTCAAGGACAGCGCCAAGGCGCTGGAGCGCGCGGTGGCCTACAAGGGCCAGCCGTATCGCGGCCTGGTCGGGCCTAACGAGTTGGAATTGGCCGCGGTGCGCGCACCGGATGGCAGCCTGATTTACCTGGTAGACCCAAGTGAAGGCACGCTGTACGACACCGACTTCAACCTGCAAAGCGCTTCGACCACCAGCGGCGGCCTGTTGCGCATTGACCATATGGCGATGGCCCTGCCGGCCGACAGCCTCGACAGTTGGGTGCTGTTCTACAAGAGCCTGCTGGATTTCGAGGCCGATGATGAAGTGGTGCTGCCCGATCCTTACGGCCTGGTGAAAAGCCGCGCATTGCGCAGCCGGTGCAGCTCGATTCGCCTGCCGCTGAACATCTCCGAGAACCGCAATACCGCCATTTCCCATGCCTTGTCGAGCTATCGCGGCTCGGGCGTGCACCACATTGCCTTCGATTGCGCAGATATTTTCGCCGAAGTGAGCCGAGCCAAGGAGGCGGGGGTGCCGCTGCTGGATATCCCGCTCAACTATTACGATGACCTGGCGGCACGTTTCGACTTTGACGAGGAGTTCCTCAGCGAGCTGGCGTATTACAACGTGCTGTACGACCGCGACGCTCAGGGCGGTGAGTTGTTTCACGTGTACACCGAACCCTTTGAAGGGCGGTTTTTCTTCGAGATCATCCAACGCAAGAACGGCTATGCCGGCTACGGTGCGGCCAATGTGGCGGTGCGCTTGGCGGCAATGGCCAAATCGCGCAGCGGTGCGGTTCGCCAGGCGCGTTTATAACGGCAGGCCGGCGCTTTCTTTCAGGCAGCATCGCGGCCCATAATCACGGCCTGCACAACACTGGCCGTGAGCGCACCATGACCTCCGAGGCACCCCGCAAGAGTCGTAAGAACAACCCGGAAAAGACCCGCGAGAACATACTCCAGGAAGCCATTGTGGAGTTTGTCCAGCAGGGCCTTTCCGGCGCTCGCGTGGATGCAATCGCCGAGCGCATCCACACCTCCAAGCGCATGATCTATTACTACTTCGGCAGCAAGGAGCAGTTGTACGTCGAGGTGCTGGAAAAGCTCTACGGCGACATTCGCACCACCGAAACCCAGATGAACCTCACCGCGCTGGAACCGCGCGAGGCGATCCGTCGGCTGGTGGAATTCACCTTTGATCACCACGACCAGAACGTGGATTTCGTGCGCATTGTCAGCATCGAAAATATCCACAATGCCGAGTACGTGAAGCGCTCGGATGCGATCAAGGCGATGAACAGCAACATTCTCGAAGCGCTGGGCGCGACGTTGCGTCGCGGGGCCGAGATGGGGGTGTTTCGCGAGGGGCTGGAGCCGCTGGATGTGCATTTGCTGATCAACTCGTTCAGCTTTTACCGTGTGTCCAACCGCCATACGTTCAGCGAGATCTTTCAGATTGAGTTGTCGGATGAAGCGATTAAACAGCGGCATCGGGACATGATTTGTGACTCGGTGATGCGCTATTTGCAGGCTTGAGTGCGCGCGACTCTCAAGGCTGAAATGCAATCCCTGTGGGAGCGGGCTTGCTCGCGAATGCGGTGGATCAGTTAACACATTGAGTGACTGACACACCGCCTTCGCGAGCAAGCCCGCTCCCACATTTGGATTCGGTTACTACAGTGAAATGTTCATGCTCTGGAAGTGCGCCAACATCCGGTCTGCATCCGGCACCTCCCCACTGAACAACTCAAACGCCTTCACCGCCTGAAACACCGCCATGTTGCCGCCATCCAGCGTGCGGCAGCCCAAGGCGCGGGCGTCGCGCAGCAGCTCGGTCTCGAGTGGGAAATACACGATTTCCGCGACCCATAACTCAGTGCGCAACAGAGCGGCCGGCACCGGTGTGCCGGGCAGCTTGGCCATGCCCATCGGCGTGGTATTGACCACGCCGTCGGCCTCGGCCATCGCGTTCTCCAAGTGGTTGCCGACCTGGGCCCGGCCAGCACCGAAACGTTGCGTGAGGTTATCCACAAGGTCGCGGGCGCGATTGGCGTCCACGTCGAAAATGCTCAACTGCTCCACACCTTCCGCCAACAGCGCGTGGGCCACCGCTGCGCCCGCACCGCCAGCGCCCATCTGCACCACACGTTGGCGCGCCACGTCATTCAAGTTGCGTCGAAATCCTTCGGCGAACCCCAGGCAATCGGTGTTGTGGCCGATGCGTTTGCCGTCCTTGAACACCACTGTATTGACCGCACCGATGCCACGGGCCTCGTCGGACAGTTCATCGAGCAGCGGCAGGATCGCCTGCTTGCAGGGGTAGGTAATGTTCAGCCCGGTGAAGTGCATCAGCTCGGCGGCGTGCAGCAGGTCGGGCAGGGCGTTGATGTCCAAGTGCAAGGGCTCAAGGTCGATCAAGCGATACAGGTAGCGCAGGCCTTGGGCATCACCTTCCTGTTCGTGCAGGGCCGGTGTGCGGGAAGCCTGGATGCCGGCGCCGATCAGGCCAGCGAGGATGTGCGGTTTCATCGGACCGCCCCTTTGAGCAGATGGCTGAAATGTTCCAGGGCCAGGTGGTAGCCATGGCTGCCGAACCCCGCCAGCACCGCCTTGGCGATGGGCGACACAAAGGAGTGGTGGCGGAACGCTTCACGGGCATGCACGTTGGACAGGTGCACCTCGATTACCGGCACTTCACTGGCTACCAGCGCATCGCGAATGGCTACAGAGGTGTGGGTCCAGGCCGCCGGGTTGATCACGATGCCAGCGCAACGGGCGCGGGCGCCGTGGATCCAGTCGAGCAATTCGCCTTCGTGGTTGGTCTGGCGAAATTCGATTTTCAGCCCGAGCTGTTCGGCGCTGCGGCCACACAGCGCCGCGACGTCGGCGAGGGTTTCATGGCCGTAAGTGGCGGGCTCGCGGGTGCCGAGCAGGTTGAGGTTGGGGCCGTTGAGCACCAGCACGATGGGCGGCATTGAGGGTTTCTCCACAGTTCTTGTTAGTTGTGTGGATAAAATGTACTGGTTAGTTAATTTGGTCAATTGATGGCGGCGGATATGTTCGATAATCGAACCGTTAATCAGACCTTTCGTACGGTTGAATCAGATTAGATATCAATTGAAAATCATTCTCGACAACGCTTAAGATGCCGCCTGTTTCCTTAACATTCCAGGGAGTCGGTTTGTCGGACGTGGATCTCAAAGGCCTGTTTCTCAAGCACGCCGATACCCTGCGCGGGTATCTGGCGCGCAAGGTACGGGACCCGCAGTTGGCCGCAGACCTGGTGCAGGAGAGCTTCCTGCGCCTGGCGGAAAAACCGGCCGGCGAGCGCATCGACAACTCCCAGGGCTATCTCTATCGGACGGCGAGCAATCTGCTGATCGACCATATTCGCCAGGAAGCGCGGCGCAAGACAGACTCCGTGCCCCATGAGGCGCTGGCCGAGATTGAAGATGAAGTGGCCGGGTTGGAGGCTCAGGCAATGGCGCAGCAACAGCGACAGGCATTGAAGCAGGCACTGGCGGAGTTGCCGGAGCGCACCCAGCAGATTTTCCGTCTAAACCGCATCGAAGGCATGACCCACGCCCAGGTCGCCCGGCACCTGGACATCTCCGACAGCTCCGTGCAAAAGCACCTGGCCAAGGCCCTGGCCTACGTGATGCAGCGCTTGCAGGACGGCGAGGGGGTGCCATCCGACGAATGAGTTACCGAAATACGCCAGGTCAGACGTCACAGCGTTATATAACGAAAAATTCGAGATTCACACGTGAATAGCCAGGGTCCGCAACAGCACAGCATTACCGAGGCGGCCGCCGAGTGGGCGGTGCGCTTGCACGCCGGTGCCCTGACCGACCAGGAGCAGGCCGAGCTGCGGCATTGGATCGCCTGCGACAGTCGCCACGAAGCGGCACTGCGTTTTGCCGAACAGACGTGGGCGGCATTGGGCGAGGTGCATAAGGAAGAGCCGGTGCATCGCCAGCGGCCCTCAGCCGCCACGCTGCCGGTGCGTCGCTCCACGCGGCGCAGGCCATGGCAACGCGCGGCTGCGGTTGCGCTGGTTGTGGTGGCGGCGGGCGTCGGCTGGGTGCGCGGCCCGGACATGTTGCTGCGCATGCAAGCCGATTACATCACCCAGAAAGGCGAAATGCGCACCGTGCACCTGGCCGATGGCAGCAAGGTCGAGTTGGATTCCGCCAGTGCCATCCGCCTGGACTATGACGGCGTACAACGGCGCATCAGCCTGATCCAGGGCGCGGCGATTTTTGACGTGGCGCCGATGGTGGGCGGGGAAAACCGGCCCTTCGTGGTGCAGAGCGCCGGGGGGCAAACCCGGGCCCTGGGCACGCGGTTTGTGGTGGGGCGCGAGGGCGATAGCCAGGCCTGGGTCGGCATGCTGCAGCACAGTGTCGAGGTTTCCCTGCAAGCCACGCCGAAAAAGGGTGCGGCCGACAGGGTGCTCAAGGAAGGCCAGGCCGCACGCTACAGCCCTCAGGAAGGCATCGTGCCCCTGGATCAATTCGATGTGGAGCGCGCCACCAGTTGGCGACGCGGCGTGTTGATTTTTGATCGCCAGCCCCTGGCGAACGTCATCGAGCAACTCAACCGCTACCGCCCTGGCCGCATCGTGCTGACAGACGCGCAACTGGGCGATCGCGAAGTCAGCGGCGTGTTTCGACTCGACATGCTCGACACTGCCCTCGCCACCCTCACCCAGGAACTGCAAGTGCAACGCTTGGACCTGGCAGGCCTCAGCCTGATCTATTGAATACCCGGTGGGAGGCCTTCTCCCACCCGCCGAACGCCTCCCTCCTTAAAAAACTTTCGGAAAGTCTTACTGACTTCCTGCGTGCCGCACGTCTTGCTAGGTGAGAAGCATTCTCACAAACAAAAACGCTCAGCGCAGGGAACAACAGAAATGTCAGCACTCAACAAGGGGCGCATCACCGGTAGCCGGTTAGCCCTGGCCATTCACTTGGGCCTGTTCGCGGTAACGGCACCCGTGTATGCCGCGCAGCCGCAGACAGGTAACGCCGCCCAGCCCGCCGTGTTGATGTTCGATGTTCCTGCGCAACCTCTGGGCGTCGCCGTACTGGCCTTTGCCGACCAAGCCGGCCTGCAAGTGCTGTTTGATAGCCAGCGCCTGCGCGGCTTGAACAGCACCGCACTCAAGGGCCGCTTCAGCGTGCAGGAAGGGCTGGGCCGTTTGCTTGGCGCTGCGCCAGTGGAATACCGCTTCACCAGCGACCGCCAGGTCTCCCTCAGCCGCGTCAGCGACGACCATGACGGTGCCATGACGGTGGGTACCACCACCATTACTGGCAACACCCAAGGCCAGGCCAGCGACTGGGTGTACCAGAGCCCAAAGTCCGTGGCCGTGATCAGCCGTGACATGATCGATAAACGCCCGCCCCGTCACGCCGCCGACATGCTTGAAGAAACCGCCGGGGTCTACACCGCCGTCAACCAGCGCGACCCTGGGTTGTCGGTGAATATTCGCGGCGTGCAGGACTATGGCCGCGTCAACATGAACATCGACGGCATGCGCCAGAACTTCAACGTCAACGGCCACCAGCAACGCAACGGCACCATGCTGATCGATCCGGAGTTCGTCTCCAGCATCCAGATCGACAAGGGCAGCCAGTCGGGGCAGGGCGGTGCGGCGGTGTTGGGCGGTATTGCGTCGTTCAAGACGTTGGACGCCAGCGAGTTTCTCAAGGACGGCAAAGAATACGGCGGGCGAATTCGCGCCGGCAGCGGCATCGGTGAACTGGGCAACGGCACCGACTTCAATGGCAGTGGCGTGTTTGCCTTCGGTGATGAGCGCGGCGATGTCATGCTGGGTTACAGCGAGCGCCACTTCGGTAACTACCGTGGCGGCAAGCGCAACGCGGACAACCTGGGCACTAACATGCGCGCCAGAAAGTACGCCCCGGTAGCCTTTGACGACTGGTTGAACAGCGAAGTCGGTGACACCGGCAGCGTGACCCGCTCGCAGATCGTCAAGCTTGGCCTGAACCTGCCCAACGATCAGCGCGTGCAGTTGAGCTACCTGGAAAGCGACGCCGACAGTAACGATGCCTGGGGCTACATCGCCGATGACCTTCAGAGCACCTACTACCTGCGTACCAGCAAAAACAACCTCAACGCGAAAAATGTCGCGCTGGACTACAGCTACAGCCCGGATAACCCGCTGATAGATTTCAAGGCCAAGCTGTATTTCGTCACCACCCAACTGGATCGCGCCAACGCACCCAATACGGCGTCCGTGAGTTCCGGCAACTACACCCCGGGCTACACCGACCATTTCCAGACCGACACCTGGGGCCTGCAAGGCGAAAACACGTCGCGCTTTGACCTGGGCCGCGTGGGGCACGTGAGTTGGAGCTATGGCCTGGAGATGTATCAAGACAGGTTCAAGCCCAGCACCAACAAGGTTGAATCGAGCAATACGGTCGCCAGCGGTTCATTGCCCTACACCCCCAGTGCAGACCCGGAAGGCAAGCGCACCATCGCCAGCCTGTTCAACACCCTCCAATACGACTATGACGATTGGCTGACCGTGGATGCCGGCCTGCGTTACGACCGCTATCGGCTGGAAGGCGTTACGGGGATGACGCTCTGGAAGCGCGACCGTTTTTACTCAAGCTCGGTAGGCGCCAAGCGCGTCGAGGACATTTTCGATATTGATCGTGAGCAGGGGCAGTTCTCTCCGACCTTTGGTATCGGCATCAAGCCCGGGCTCGACTGGCTGCAACTGTATGCCCGCTGGGGCAAAGGCTGGCGCCCGCCGGCCGTGACGGAAACCTTCATGAGCGGCCGCCCGCACGGTGGCGGTTCGGGGGAGCGCGTGTTTCCCAACCCCTACCTCAAGCCCGAAGAGTCCCGCGATTGGGAAGTGGGGATGAACGTGTTCAAGGAGTCGTTGTTTTTCAATGACGACCGACTGGGCATCAAGGTGGCGTACTTCGACACCAAGATTAAGAACTTCACCTTCCTCAATACCAGCGTGAGTTTGCCGGAAACCTCCGTGGGCGGTTTCAACGGGATCATGGCGTACACCAATAACCTCAATGACACCCGGTTCAGAGGCCTTGAGTACCAATTCAACTACGACATGGGCCGGGCTTATACCAACCTCAGCTACACCCACATGATCGGCACGAATGAGTTCTGCTCGAAGAACTATTACATAGGCGGTGCGAAGAAGAACGGGCCGTCAACCACCGTGATCGAGACGTACGTGCGCCCCAACGGCACGATTGGGCGAAGGCCTGTCACTAAATACGAAGTGCTGGATGACGACGTCGCCAACAGCAAGGAAAGCTGCGGCCGAATCATGGGCAACGCCACGTATACACCGGCGGATCGGGGTTCAGTGACGGTGGGGGCACGCTTCCTGGAGAAGCGCCTGGATACCGGCGTTCGTGTTCGCTACAGCTCCGGTAATGGGGAAAACCTGAATAACCAGGGTTACCAGTTCATCGACCAGGCCATGTGGCCCAAGTACACCGTGTATGACCTCTACGCCAGTTACTGGATGACCGATCAATTAAATATCGCGCTGGCGTTGGAGAACGCCACGGACGAGGCGTATTTCGTCGCCATGGGCGATGCCAACAACCTGAGCCTGGCGCGCGGGCGCACGCTGAGCGGAATGCTCGAATACACATTCTGATCCGGTGCGCAGGCACTGGATCCACCCACGGTTTTGCCCAGGGTTGGGCAAAAAGTGCGCACCTGCGTACTGATCAATAGCGCTGTTTATAACGAGGTTTAGTGATGACTATTTCTGTTAGTTACGAGTCGTACCTGGGCACTACGTCGCTGTCCGACTACCTGACGGACTGGGCCATAGGTTTCGCCACCGCAGGTCATGGCACCGGTAACACCGGCGGTTTCAGCAACGGCACCTTCAGTGGCGATCAGTATTCGACGCATGGCGCCAACAACTCCGACTACGCGTTTATCGCCGACAGCAACACCAGCAACGGCCTGCACTATGTGTTCAACCCGGCCTTGCCGGCCAGCAGCAACCTGAACCACTACCTGTGGGGCAACCTGGATAACGTCGAACTGGGCACGGGCCTGACCGGCGGCGCAGGCAGCGATTTTGACCTGAGTGCCTACAAGGTGGCGTTCAACGGTCTCGACCTGTTTGCCGCCGAAGGTGCAGGCCGCACCGGCAACGAAGTGCAGAGCGTGATCTACGGCTTGATGCAAGGCAACACGTCGGCATTGGAAACCGTGCTCAACGACCTGCTGGACGATTTCGGTCTGTCCACCGCCAGCACCTTTGACGAAGTCAGCGCTGGGTTGGCTGCCCACGCGGCCACCGCTGCCACCACCGACGTGGCGCTGGTGGGCGTGCAAGACGTTGCGCAGGACTGGGCCCTCGCGGCCTGAACCTCTGCTGCATGAAAAAAGCGAATGGAAGATCGCTCTCCCATTCGCCGCAGTACACCGCTGTCGCCTAAGCCTTCTAATTCTTCAGGCGGCGGCGGTGCCGAATTCTGCGCAGCGTCGTATCGCCTGTCAACGCGGCGACGCTGCGCGCCCAACCCCATGAGAATCCCCAGATGCGCCACGCCGGCAACGAAACCCTGGCCGCCCTCGCGGCCTATAAAAGTGGCTTCTTCAACATCGGCCTGTTCTCGGCGGTGATCAACCTGCTGATGCTCGCCCCGGCGCTTTACATGCTGCAGGTGTACGACCGGGTGTTGGCCTCGGGCAATCAGATGACCCTGTTGATGCTGACGCTGATGATCCTCGGCCTGTTCGGCCTGATGGGCGCGTTGGAATGGGTGCGCAGCCAGGTGGTGATCCGCCTCGGCACGCAGATGGACATGCGCTTGAACCAGCGGGTGTACGACGCCGCGTTCGAAGCGCAACTCAAGGGCGGCACCCAGGCGGCGGGGCAGGCGCTGCATGACCTGACCACCCTGCGCCAGTTCGCCACCGGCCAGGCGTTGTTCGCGTTTTTTGATGCGCCGTGGTTTCCGGTGTACCTGTTGGTGATCTTCCTGTTTCACCCCTGGCTCGGCCTGCTGGCGCTGGTAGGGGCGGTGGTGTTGATTGTGCTGGCGTGGGTCAACCATCACGTCAGCCAGGCGCCGATGGCCCTGGCCAGCCAACTGTCCATCAGTGCCAGCCAGCAGGCCACGGCCAACCTGCGCAATGCCGACACCATCGAAGCCATGGGCATGCTCGCTACGTTGCGCGGGCGTTGGTTCGGCCAGCATCAGGCGTTCCTGGCGCAGCAGAACCTGGCCAGCGAAAAGACCGCGACCGTCACCGCCTGGTCCAAGGGCGTGCGCCTGGCATTGCAGTCTTTGGTGCTGGGCCTGGGCGCCTTGCTGGCGGTGCAGGGCGATATCACGCCGGGGATGATGATTGCCGGCTCGATTCTGATGGGCCGCGTGCTCAGCCCGATCGACCAGTTGATTGGCGTGTGGAAACAGTGGGGCTCGGCGCGCCTGGCGTTTGATCGGCTGTCACAGATGCTGGAGGCGAATCCCGCACGGCCGGAACGCATGAGCCTGCCGGTGCCCAAAGGCCAACTGAGCGTGGAGCAAATCAGCGCCTGCGCGCCCGGCAGCCGTCGGCCGGCGCTGGCCAACCTGGGTTTTAACTTGGCGGCGGGCGACGTGCTGGGGGTGATCGGGCCGTCGGGCTGCGGTAAATCCACCTTGGCCCGAATACTGGTGGGCGCCTGGGCACCCTTGGCCGGCAAGGTGCGGCTGGACGGCGCCGACCTGGCTTTGTGGGACAAACAGCAGTTGGGGCCGCACATCGGTTACCTGCCGCAAGACATCCAATTGTTTGCCGGCAGCCTCGCAGAAAACATCGCGCGGTTTGCCGAGGTCGACGCGGAGAAGGTCCTGGCTGCCGCGCAAATGGCCGGCGTGCATGAGCTGATCCTGCAACTGCCCCAAGGCTACGAGACGCAACTGGGCGAGGGCGGCGCGGGCTTGTCCGGTGGCCAGAAGCAACGCGTCGCGCTGGCCCGTGCGCTGTACGGTCTGCCCGCGCTGATCGTGCTGGACGAACCCAACGCGAACCTCGACGAAGTGGGCGAGCAGGCCTTGCTCCAGGCCATCGCCCAGCTCAAGCAACAGCGCCGCACCGTGGTCCTGATCACCCACAAACCCAATGTGCTGAGCCTGACTGATCAATTGCTGATCCTCAAGGAAGGCCAATTGCAGGCCTACGGGCCGACGGCGCGGGTGTTGGAGGCACGGCAGAAACCGGCAGCGAACAAGCCGGTGTCGACCATGAGCATGAGCTACCGCCTCGGTGAAGGAAAACAGGCATGAGCCAGAGCAAACCGGTGTTGATCAGCGACGCGCCAAGCAATGTGCTGGCGCTGGATGACAAAAAGTATTCGCGCCTGGGCTGGCTGTTGGTACTCGGTGGCTTTGCCGGGTTCCTCGCGTGGGCGGCATTGGCGCCACTCGATAAAGGCGTGGCGGTGCCGGGCAAGGTCATGGTCTCGGGACATCGCAAGACCGTGCAGCACCCGGCCGGTGGCATCGTCGAACGTATCGAGGTGCGCGACGGTGATGTGGTCAGCGCCGGTCAGGTGCTGCTGCGCTTGAAAGAAACCCCGTTGCGCGGACAGATGCAGTCCCTGCGCAGCCAGTACTTGGCATCCCTGGCCAGCGAGGCGCGCTTGAATGCCGAAAGCGAAGGGTTGTCGGCGATCACCTTCGGCCCTGAACTGCTCAACGATCCTGAGGCGGCGAGCACCCTGAACCTGCAACGGCAGCTGTTCAATAGCCGCGCCCAGGCCTTGGCAACCGAGCAACAAGGCCTGCGCGAAACCATCGCCGGGGCCGAGGCGCAGTTGCGCGGCACGCGGGATTCGCAAGCGAGCAAGGTCCAGCAACGCGCGGCGTTGAATGAGCAACTGCAAGGCCTGCGCGAGTTGGCGCGTGACGGCTACATTCCGCGCAACCGCCTGCTCGACAGTGAACGCCTGTACTCACAAATCGATGGCGCCATCGCCGAGGACTACGGCCGTATCGGCCAATTGCAACGCCAGGTCCTCGAGCTGCGTTTGCGCATTCGCCAGCTCGGCGAAGACTTCCAGAAAGACCTGCGCGGCCAGTTGGCCGAGACCCGCACCCGCAGCGACGACCTGCGCAATCGCCTGGCCTCGGCCGAGTTCGAACTGGCCAACAGCCTGGTACGCGCCCCCGCCTCTGGTGTGGTGGTGGGGTTGGACGTGTACACCGAAGGCGGCGTGATCAAGCCCGGCCAGGCACTGATGGACATCGTGCCGCAAGGCGAAGCGTTGCTGGTCGAAGCGCGGGTGCCAGTGCAGATGGTCGACAAGGTGCATCCGGGCTTGCCGGTGGAGTTGCTGTTCTCGGCGTTCAACCAGGCCACCACGCCACGGGTGGCCGGCGAGGTGACGCTGGTTTCTGCCGACCGCCAGGTCGATGAGCGCACCGACGAACCGTATTACACACTGCGTGCCCAGGTTAGCGCGGCGGGTATGCAGCAGCTCGACGGTGTACGGATACGCCCGGGCATGCCGGTGGAAACCTTCGTCAAGACCGGTGAGCGCTCGATGCTCAACTACCTGTTCAAACCCCTGCTGGACCGCACCCATATGGCCCTGGTGGAAGAATGAAGGCGCTGCTGTTTACCTTGTGTTTCGGTTGTACCTCGACGGCACACGCCTTGGGTTTACTGGATGCGTACGACTTGGCCCTGCGCAATGATCCGACTTTTCAGGCGGCCATCCAGGCGCGTGAAGCCGGTGAAGAGAATCGCGTGATCGGCCGTGCGGCGTTGTTGCCCAACTTGTCGTGGAGCTATAACAACTCGCGCAATGAGTCTGAAGTGACGGCGGGTGATGTCACCAGCGACCGTGACTACCGCAGTTACGCGTCGACTCTGACCTTGCAGCAACCGTTGCTGGATTACGAAGCCTATGCGCGATTTCGCCAGGGCACCGCCCAGGCGTTGATGGCCGACGAGCACTTTCGCGGCAAGAGCCAGGAACTGGCGGTGCGGGTGCTCAATGCCTACAGCCAGGCCTTGCTGGCGCAAGAACGTATCGAGCTGAGCCGTGCGCAGAAACGCGCGTTTGCCGAGCGCTTGCAACTTAATGATCGCCTGTTCAAAGGCGGCGAGGGCACGCGCACGGATGTGCTGGAAACCCAGGCGCGTCTGAGCCTGGCGCAGGCTGAAGAAATCGAAGCCCAGGACGCTCAGGACAGCGCCTTGCGCGAGCTGGAAGCCATCGTCGGCCAACCTTTACAGATCGAAGAGCTGGCGCCGCTGACCCGCCAATTCGATATCCCGCCCCTGGAGCCGAACCGTTTCGAAACCTGGCGCGAAATGGCCATGGCTAATAACCCTGAGCTTAAATCCCAGCACCACGCCCTGGACGTGGCGTCCTATGAAGTGGAGCGCAAACGTGCAGGCCACCTGCCCAAGGTCAGCCTGTACGCCACCAGTCGCCAGACCAGCTCTGACTCGGAAAGCAGCTACAACCAAAAGTACGACACCAACAGTGTCGGCATTCAGGTCAGCCTGCCACTGTTTGCCGGCGGCGGGGTGTCGGCTTCCACCCGCCAGGCGGCGAACCAGCTGTCCCAGGCCCAGTATGAGCTGGACGCGCAAACCTCGGCGACACTGGTGGAGTTGCGCAAGCAGTTCAACCTCAATACCAGCGGCGCGGCCAAAGTGCGTGCCTATGAAATGGCCGTCAGCTCCGCCACCGCCCTGGTTACCGCGACTAAAAAGAGCGTCACCGGCGGTGAGCGGGTCAACCTTGATGTACTCGACGCCGAGCAACAACTCTTCACCGCCCGTCGCGATTTGGCGAATGCGCGGCATGCGTATCTGCTGGCGAGGATTCAGCTGAAGTATTACGCGGGGTTGCTGAGTGAGCAGGATTTGCGCGCGCTGGCGGGGTATTTCCAGCCGTCGGCATGAGTGGTTACAACCCGGCATTCGCCGGGTTTTTTGTGGTTACTAATCTGTGAAACAGCTTCGGGAATATGAAACCGGTTGTCGGGTGGCACGGGAAAATTGTTACCTGGCGGAAAATAACCTAACGGATGGGTTACGATGAAAGTAGGCGCTTACAAGGGATATGTGATTTCGGTGTTTATCAGGGATGAGCATTGCCCGCCCCATGTGCATGTGAGGGGGAACGGATGGGATGCGCGTTTTAGTTTCAGTTTTCTGGATGGGGATGTTGAGTTGTGGGATGTCGAGCCTGAGCGGCGGCAGCCACCCCTGGCGGTTTTGAAAGAAATACGCGAGGCGATCATGCAGCGGCATTACCTGGCGCGGGCACGCAGGATCTGGTGGGAATACCTGCAAACGGTCTGCCTGGAGAATCACTCCTGGGATTGGGAGGCCCGCGAGGTGTTGCCTGGGCTGATCATTCAGCCGGGTGTTTATGTGATCGCGCGTGCCCGGCACGATGTCGTTGGGCAGAAAACAATTTTGAATCTGGTCAGGGCACCGGGTTTTGTGGAGCTTGAACTATGAAGCAAATCGTAAAAGCCAAAGTTGTCCCCTATAAACCGCTCACTGAGGCCGATGTCGAAAAGGCGATAGCCCGAGGGCGTAAGACACGGCACCTTTATGCCCGCGCCAGCTCTGTGCGTTATGAGGACAACTGCATTTCCATCGGCTTCAGCGACGGCAGTCGCGTTGTACTGCCGGTGGCTGGCCTGCCCGAGTTCGCGGGGTTTTCCTTGGAGGACTTTGAGCAACTTGAAGTCGGCTTTGGCGGAAAGGCGCTGTGCTGTGAGGCCCAGGACTTGGATGTTTCGGTCACGGGCCTGATCGCCACCAGCAAACCGCTGATGGACCTAGCCACCAGTTTGGTTGCCTCGCGCAACGGTCGCAAAAGCAGCGCCGCCAAATCCGCCGCCGCCCGAGCCAATGGCAAGAAGGGCGGGCGGCCACGCAAGAAGGAACCTGAGGACGTTGAACTACCGCCGAGTCAGTAACACCCCGGATTCCATATGGTGCGTCCACGGGAACTGGTCAAACAGCGCGCATTGGGTAATGCGGTGCGTGTCATGCAGTTGCGCGATGTTCGCCGCCAACGTCTCCGGGTTGCAGGAGATGTACAGGATATTGTCGAAGCGTCGGGTCAGTTCGCAGGTGTCCGGGTCCATGCCGGCGCGCGGCGGGTCGACGAACACGCTGCCGAACTCATAGCTCTTCAGGTCGATGCCGTGCAGGCGGCGGAACGGGCGCACTTCGTTAAGGGCTTCGGTGAGTTCCTCAGCGGAGAGTCGCACCAGGGTGACGTTATCCACTGCGTTTTCATCGAGGTTGCTCAGGGCTGCATTCACTGAGGTCTTGCTGATCTCGGTGGCCAGCACTTTGCGCACGCGGGTTGCCAAGGGCAGGGTGAAGTTGCCGTTGCCGCAGTACAGCTCAAGCAAATCATCCGGGCGGTCACCCAAGGCTTCGTATGCCCAGTTGAGCATCTTCTGGTTCACCGTGCCGTTGGGTTGGGTGAAGGCACCTTCGGGTTGGCGGTAGCTGAAGGTGCGCCCGCCAACGTCGAGTTTTTCCACCACGTAATCATGGCCGATCACATCGCGCTTGCCCTTCGAGCGGCCGATGATGCTGACGTTCAAGTCGGCAGCCAGCTGGTTCGCGGCAGCGTGCCAATGCTCGTCCAGCGGGCGGTGATAGCACAGAGTAATCATCGCGTCGCCGGCCAGGGTGGTGAGGAACTCCACCTGGAACAGCTTGTGGCTCAGGGCGGCGCTGGCTTGCCAGGCGGCCTTGAGTTGCGGCATCAACTGGTTGATACGCAGGCTTGCGATAGGGAATTCTTCGATCAGGATCGGCGTGCGCTTGTCGTCCTGGGAAAACATCGCGTAGTGGCGCTCACCGCCTTCGCGCCACAGGCGGAACTCCGCGCGCAGGCGGAAGTTCTGCAGGGGCGAGTCGAAGACCTGTGGCTGCGGTGCATCGAACGGTGCCAGCAGGTCACGCAAGCGCGTGACCTTGTCTTGTAGTTGAGCGGTGTAGCGTGCGGCGTCAAAAGTCATGCGTTGAACCAGCCCAGCTTGATCACAAACAGAATCGACAGAATCACCAGCGCCGGGTTCAGCTCACCGTAGCGGCCCGAAAGCAGCTTGATGGCGGTCCAGGCGATGAAACCGAAGGCGATGCCGTTGGCAATGGAGTAAGTGAAGGGCATCGCCAGGGCGGTGATCACCACCGGCGCTGCAACGGTAATGTCGTCCCAGTCGATTTCGGCCAGGCCGGAGGTCATCAGCACGGCCACGAACAGCAACGCGGGTGCGGTGGCAAAGGCGGGAACGCTGGCGGCCAGTGGCGAGAAGAACAGCGCCAGCAGGAACAGGATCGCTACTACGATGGCGGTCAAACCGGTGCGGCCACCCGCGCTCACGCCGGCAGCCGATTCGATGTAGCTGGTAGTCGTCGACGTACCCAGCAGCGAACCGGCCATGGCGGCGGTGCTGTCGGCGATCAGTGCGCGACCCATTTTCGGCATGTGGCCGTCCTTGCCCATCAGGCCCGCGCGCTTGGCGACGCCGATCAGGGTGCCGGAGTTATCGAACAGGTCGACGAACAGGAACGCGAAGATCACGCTCACCAGGCCGATATCCAGCGCGCCTTTAATATCCAACTGAAGGAAAGTCGGGGCCAGGGA
Source organism: Pseudomonas tritici (assembly GCF_014268275.3). NCBI lineage: Bacteria > Pseudomonadati > Pseudomonadota > Gammaproteobacteria > Pseudomonadales > Pseudomonadaceae > Pseudomonas > Pseudomonas tritici. The sequence goes on along the minus strand of NZ_CP077084.1, from coordinate 5,614,581 downwards.
CGGCGGCATTGAGGTCACGCCGCCGAACGGGGTGACGCCCAGCAGGATCGACACGATGGTCACTGCCAGGATGCCAATCAGCACGGCTCCGCGTACCGCCAGGGCCTCCAGCGCAACGATCAGCACGAAACCCAGGGTGGCGAGGATTGGAGCCGGTTGCTTCAAGTCACCCAGGCCAACCAGCGTGGCCGGGTTGGCAACCACAATCCCGGCGTTGTGCAGCGCAATCAGCGCCAGGAACAGGCCGATACCCGCGGCAATCGCCGAGCGCAGGGGCAGGGGAATACTGTTGATGATCCACTCACGGATACGAAAGATCGACAGCAGGAAGAACAGCACCGCCGAGATAAACACCGCACCCAGCGCAACCTGCCAGGTATGGCCCATGTGCAGGACCACGGTGTAGGTAAAGAAGGCGTTGAGGCCCATGCCCGGCGCGAGTGCGATCGGGTAGTTGGCGATCAGGCCCATCACGGTCGAACCGATGGCCGCCGCCAGGCAGGTCGCAACGAACACCGCGCCCTTGTCCATGCCGGTCTCGCCGAGGATGCTAGGGTTCACGAACAGGATGTAGGCCATGGCCAGGAATGTCGTGATGCCCGCGAGGATCTCGGTGCGCACGTTGGTGTTGTGTGCCTTGAGTTGAAACAGCTTTTCCAGCATGCCTGCTCCCTGTGACGCTCTGTGGCGTCGTGATTTGTTGACCTCTAAGTCAAAGCACAAACTGCGCCAAGCGCCTTTGGTTTCAGAGAGGATCGGAAAAAGCGGCGCATCATACCAGCAGCCGAGGCCTTGAGGCATACTGCGCCGACGTTTAAACGAAGGTCACCCGCAGCATGAAAAACGCTAACCCGTGGAGTCTAGCCCTGATCCCCTGTATCAGCCTGTTGCTCGGCGCAGCACCGGCGTGGGGCGCGACTGCACCGCCCTTGAGCGAAGTGCGTGTGTTCAAGGTCGAGTCGGCAAAGTGCAGCGAGACCATTCCGGAACGTGTAAGCACTACCCAAATGTGTGAACACCGCGGGCCCACCAGGGTTTCTGTGATGGAAGTCGGCCTGGGCAATAACCCGGTTGGCCTCTTTAATGGCGCGGTGTTGAACGGCCAGCGCACGCCGGTATGCCAGGTCGGCAACATCAGCGAGGCCTGCAGCGGGGCCGGCACTTTGATGGGCTACATCTATGTGTTTGACCTGAATGTCCAAGCCCAAGGCTGGTTCGAATACAGCAACGCCTCGATCAACCCCCCGCGAAATACCCTGAAAACCCTGCTCAATATCCGCTGATCAATCTTCTTGAACGCTCAAAACCACGAGAAGTCGTACCCCTGAGACGGCGACTTTTCTAACGCCGCGGATGTACACCAACCCGTGAGGTGTTTATGAGCGCGACCCCCAATGGCGCGGCGGCCCAGCCGTTCGTCAGCCACCCGATACGCCTGCGCCTCAACGGCCAGGACCGCCAGCTGGCCGTGTTGCCTTGGACCACGCTGTTGGACCTGCTGCGCGAGCAACTGGACCTGGTCGGCAGCAAAAAAGGCTGCGACCACGGCCAATGCGGCGCCTGCACCGTCTTGCGCGATGGCAAACGGATCAATGCCTGCCTGACGCTGGCGGTGATGTGCGACGGTGCCGAACTCACCACCATCGAAGGCCTGGCCAACGGCGACCAACTGCACCCGATGCAGCAGGCGTTTATCAAACACGATGCCTTCCAATGCGGTTACTGCACCCCTGGCCAGATCTGCTCGGCCGTCGGCCTGGCCAATGAAGGCCGCGCCCACGACACGGCGCAAATCCAAGAGCTGATGAGCGGTAACCTGTGCCGCTGTGGGGCCTACAGCAATATTCGCGATGCCATTGAAGACGTAGTGGGAGGTGAACAATGAATCCCTTCCACTACAGCAAGCCTGCGGATGTGAAAGAAGCGGTTCATCTGAGCAGCGCCGCGTCGCGCTTTATTGCCGGTGGCACCAACCTGCTGGACCTGATGAAAGAAAACATCAGCCGCCCCGAGCATCTCATCGATATCACCGGATTGCCCCTGAATGACATTCAGGAGACTGCCGGTGGCGGTCTGCTGATCGGCGCGTTGGTGAGCAACGCCGACCTGGCCTGGCACCCGCTGATCGAACAGCGTTACCCGCTGCTGTCCCAGGCCATCCTGGCCGGCGCCTCTCCGCAACTGCGCAACATGGCCAGTACCGGCGGCAACCTGTTGCAGCGCACCCGTTGCTACTACTTCTATGACGCGACCGTGCCGTGCAATAAGCGTGAGCCCGGCAGTGGCTGCCCGGCACGCACCGGTTTGAACCGTATTCACGCGATCCTCGGCGCCAGTGAACAGTGCGTCGCGACCCATCCCTCCGACATGTGCGTCGCTTTGGCAGCGCTGGAGGCGAGGGTGCATGTAGAGGGGCGCGGCGGTTCGCGGGTCATTGAGTTCGCCGACTTTCATCGCCTGCCGGGTGATGCGCCGCAACGGGACAACCAATTGGCCGACGATGAGCTGATCACCGCCATCGAACTGCCCGCCGATCATCTGGCAAACCATAGCAATTACCTGAAAATCCGCGACCGTGCCTCCTATGCGTTCGCCCTGGTGTCTGTGGCTGCCGCGCTTGAGCTGGACGGCGACACCATCATCGACGCGCGCCTGGCCCTGGGTGGCGTGGCCCACAAACCCTGGCGTGACCGCGCGGTGGAAGCCGCACTGATCGGCCAGGTTGTTAGCCGCGAAACCTTCAGTCACGCCGCCGATGCCCTGTTGCAAGACGCCGAGCCGCTGCAACACAACGGCTTCAAGATCAAGCTGGCACGCCGGGGGATTATTCGCGCCCTGAGTGACGCCGCTGTCGCAGGAGAACGCCCATGAGTGCTATCGGCAAACCCTTGGACCGCGTTGACGGTCTGCTCAAGGTCACAGGCAAGGCGCGGTATGCCGGTGAGTTTCCCGAAGAAGGCCTGTTGCATGGCAGCGTAGTGTCGAGCACCGTGGCCAAGGGCCGGGTGCTGCGTATCGACGCGACCAAGGCGCTGGCGCTGCCGGGTGTGGTGGAGGTTCTCCATCACCTCAATCGGCCAAAAATCGCCAGCTACGATGATGCTTTCCAGGACGATGATGCCGCCGACGGCTCGCCGTTTCGCCCGCTGTACAACGATCGGGTACTGTACAGCGGCCAGCCACTGGCGCTGGTGATCGCCGATAACCTCGAGCTGGCGCGACATGCCGGCTCCCTGGTGGAGATCGAGTACGAAACCGAAGCCTTTGAAACCGACTTGCTGGCCTCGCAGGAACAGGCGTACGCGTCGCCGCAGAAGCCGCCCAAGCCGCGCGGCAACTTCCAGGCCGAATGGACCGGCGCTGCCGTCAGCCTGGATCTGCACTACAGCACCCCTATCGAACACCACAACCCGATGGAGCCCCACGCCAGCACCGTGCTGTTTCAGCCGGACGGCACGCTGCACATCCACGACAAGACCCAAGGCCCGCAGAACTGCCAGGCCTATGTGCAAAAAGTCTTCGGCCTGGATAAAAGCCAGGTGCGTATCTTCGCGGCATTTGTCGGCGGCGCCTTTGGCTCCGGCCTGCGCCCGCAGTACCAATTGCCGCTGGCGGTGATGGCGTCCCTGGCACTCAAGCGCTCGGTGCGGGTCACGCTGACGCGTCAGCAGATGTTCACCTTCGGCTACCGCCCACGCACCTTGCAGCGTTTGCAGCTGGGCGCCGCCGCCAACGGCCGCCTGCTGGCACTGGGGCACACCGCGATTGGCCAGACGTCGCGCTTCGAGGATTTCAGTGAGCACGTGGTGGAATGGAGCGGCATGCTCTACCACTGCGATAACGTGCAGCTGACTTATAAGTTGGTGCCACTGGATGTATTCACGCCGCTGGACATGCGTGCACCTGGGGCGGCCCTCGGGGTGATCGGCCTGGAGTGCGCCATGGACGAATTGGCCAGCGCATTGGGGATGGACCCGGTGCAACTGCGGCTGATCAACTATGCCGAACGCAATCAGAACGAAGACAAGCCCTGGTCGAGCAAAGCCCTGCGCGAGTGTTACGGCGAAGGTGCCGAGCGTTTCGGCTGGCACCAACGCAACCCGGAACCGCGCAGCATGCGCGACGGCCGCCAGTTGATCGGCTGGGGCATGGCCGGCGGCGTGTGGGAGGCGATGCAGATGAAGGCCAGCGCCAAGGCGCGTATTGATGCCGAGGGCAAACTGACCGTCAGCAGCGCCACCACCGATATCGGCACGGGCACCTACACGGTGATGACCCAGATCGCGGCCCAGGCCAGTGGCGTGGCGGTTGAGGACGTGGACTTTCTGTTGGGGGATTCATCGTTGCCCACTGCGCCGCTGCAGGGCGGGTCGTTTACGGTGTCCTCCGTCGGCACGGCTGTGCAGCAGGCCTGCGAAGCGTTGAACGCCAAGCTGTTGGCCGTTGCCCAGCAGACGTATCCGGTATTCAAGGCGGCCGAGGCCATACGTTTTGAAGACGGCCAGCTGCATACGGGTGACGTCAGTGTGTCGTTGGCGCAGTTGGTCAAGGACAGTGGCGAAGACGTGTTGGAGGTGCAGGTCGACAGCGAGCCCGACAAGCAGCGCGAGGGGTTTGCTACTGCCACCCATTCGGCAGTATTTGTCGAGGTGCGCGTGGACGAAGACCTGGGCACGATCAACGTCAGCCGGGTGGTCAGCGCGATTGCCGCCGGGCGCGTGGTCAACCCGAAGATGGCGCGCAGCCAGATCCTCGGCGGGGTGGTATGGGGTATTGGCATGGCCCTGCACGAAGAAACCCAGATCGACCATCAATTGGGGCGTTACATGAACCATAGCCTGGCGGAGTACCACATCCCGGTCAACGCTGATATCGGCGAGATTGACGTGGTGTTTGTCGAAGAACACGACGAGATCGTCAATGCCCTCGGGTCCAAGGGGGTTGGTGAGATCGGTATTGTGGGTGTGGCGGCGGCGGTGGCGAATGCGATTTATCACGCCACGGGGAAGCGAGTGCGGGAGTTTCCGATCACCTTGGACAAAGTGCTTTGACGCCAATCTCCAAGCCACTGAAGATCAAGTGTGGGAGCTGGCGGGCCAGCTCCCACAGTGTTTTGCGGTGTGGCTTAAACCTTGGGCTCTTCCACCGGCACATGCATCCGATCCCGATTCGCCAGGGTCGGGAACAGCTTGATCCACACCCCTGTCACCACCAGCGTACCGATCCCGCCCATGACCACCGCAGGCACGGTGCCGAACCAGTGGGCGGTGATGCCCGATTCAAACTCGCCCAACTGATTCGACGCGCCGATAAACAAACCGTTGACCGCACTGACCCGCCCGCGCATTTCATCGGGTGTCTCCAGTTGCACGAACGACGCGCGGATCACCATGCTGATCATGTCCGCCGCACCCAGCACCACCAGCACCGCCAGGGAAAACCAGAACGAGGTAGACAGGCCGAACGCGATGGTCGCCACGCCGAATACGCCGACGGCGGTGAACATCACTCGCCCTACATGCCGGTCCACCGCGAACCGCGCCAACCATAACGACATCAATAACGCGCCCACTGCCGGTGCCGAACGCAACAGGCCCAGGCCCCAGGCGCCGGTCAGCAAGATGTCCTTGGCGAACACTGGCAGCAGCGCGGTGGCACCGCCCAGCAGCACGGCGAACAAGTCGAGGGAGATGGCACCGAGAATGTCCGGGCGGCTGCGGATAAAGCGGATACCGGCGAGCAGAGAGTCCATGGTCGCCTTGGCTTTGTTCAGCGGCGTCTGGCGCGCGGGCAAATTCAGGGTCAGCACGCACGCAATGAGGTACAGCGCCACCGTGGGGCCATACACCCACACGCTGCCAAAGGCGTAAAGCAAACCGCCAAGGGCCGGCGCGACAATGGTCGCCAACTGCTGGGCCGACTGCGATGAGGCCACGGCCCGTGGGAACAGTGCGGCGGGCACAAGGCTCGGGAGCATCGCCTGGGTGGTGGGCATTTCAAATGAGCGCGCGGCGCCGAGCAGGAAGGCGAGGATAAAGATCATCTCGCGGGTTACGTTGCCGGTCAGGCCACCGATGGCCAGGGACAGCGCAATCAGCGCCTGCACGGTCTGGCAGATGGCGGCGACCTTGCGTCGCTCATAGCGGTCGGCCACATGCCCGGTGTGCAGCATGAACAGCACGCGCGGCACGAATTCCACCAAGCCGACCAAACCCAGGTCCAGCACATTGCCCGTCAGTTGGTAGAGGTTCCAGCCGATGGCCACGGTGAGCATCTGGAAGCCGCTGGCGGTGAAGATCCGTGCCAGCCAGAACGCGATGAAAGGGCGGTGGTGACGTAACAGCAACGCAGGTTCGCTAGGCATCGGGAATTCGGGTCAAGGCCGGAGGAAGCGCCGAGATTATCATTAAGTTGTAACAGATAGTTGCAAGAACTGAGCTGAGGCAGTCTGTCACGCGGCAAAAGACCACACAGGCCAACCGCAAAAATGGGACTACTCTTTTAGCAATGCTTGATCCAGGTCAATGCCTTCGCAGCGTCAGTGCAAGGCGGCAGGCCAGGCAAGCATCCCAGCGTGATTGGACAAAAAAAGAAACGAATTGAAATTCGGCGTACTCCATATCGATGGGGGCAGTGATTGCAGGCCGCCGGCCGGCATTCGGTATTACCTGAAAGAGGAAAACTTATGTTCGGTTTGGAGGCGCTAGATCTCGCCCGAATCCAGTTCGCGTTCACCATCTCATTCCATATCCTGTTCCCGGCGATCACCATCGGCCTGGCCAGTTACCTTGCGGTGCTGGAAGGCTTGTGGCTCAAGACCCACAACGACACTTACCGTGACCTCTACCACTTCTGGTCGAAGATCTTTGCCGTCAACTTCGGCATGGGCGTGGTGTCCGGCTTGGTGATGGCCTACCAGTTCGGCACCAACTGGAGCCGCTTCTCGGACTTTGCCGGCGCCGTTACCGGGCCGCTTCTGACCTACGAAGTGCTCACGGCCTTCTTCCTCGAGGCCGGTTTCCTCGGCGTGATGTTATTCGGTTGGAACAAGGTCGGGCGCAACCTGCACTTTTTCTCCACCGTGATGGTGGCCGTGGGTACGTTGATTTCGACCTTCTGGATCCTGTCGTCCAACAGCTGGATGCAGACGCCCCAGGGCTTTGAAATCATTGACGGCCGCGTGATCCCAACCGATTGGTTCGCCGTGGTCTTCAACCCGTCGTTCCCTTATCGCCTGGCGCACATGGCCACGGCGGCCTTCGTGGCCACCGCGTTTTTTGTCGGCTCCTCGGCGGCCTGGCACTTGTTGCGCGGCAAGGACAATCCGGCGATCCGCAAAATGCTCTCGATGGCGATGTGGATGGCCCTGATCGTTGCGCCGATCCAGGCGGTGATCGGCGACTTCCATGGCCTCAATACCTTGAAGCACCAGCCGGCGAAAATCGCCGCGATTGAAGGCCACTGGGAAAACAAAGGCAACGAACCGACACCGCTGATCCTGTTTGGCTGGCCCGACATGAAGGCCGAAAAAACCAAATACGCGGTGGAAATTCCGTACCTGGGCAGCCTGATCCTGACCCACTCTCTGGATAAACAGGTGCCTGCACTCAAGGACTTCCCTCCGGAAGATCGTCCTAATTCGACCATCGTGTTCTGGTCGTTCCGGGTCATGGTCGGCCTGGGCTTCCTGATGATCTTCACCGGCCTGTTCAGCCTATGGCTGCGCCGGGGCGACAAGATGTACACGTCCAAACCGTTCCTGTACCTGGCGTTGTGGATGGGCCCATCCGGCCTGATTGCGATCCTTGCGGGTTGGTTCACCACCGAGATCGGCCGCCAGCCGTGGGTGGTCTACGGCTTGATGCGCACAGCGGATGCTTCGTCCGGGCATAGCCTGGCGCAGATGACCATTACCCTGGTGTTGTTCGTGGTGGTGTACTTCGCGCTGTTTGGTGCGGGCCTTGGCTACATGATGCGTTTGGTGCGCAAAGGCCCTGTGGCCCATGACGTGACCGAGCCAACCCACGGCGGCCCTGGCCAGAAACGTACGCCGGCACGTCCTTTGTCTGCTGCCGATGACGGCACCGACAATGAGCACGACGACATCCAGCACAAGGGGAATTGAGATGGGTATTGATCTTCCGCTGATCTGGGCCGTGATCATCATCTTCGGCATCATGATGTACGTGGTCATGGACGGCTTCGACCTGGGTATCGGCATCCTGTTTCCGTTTATCCCAGGCAAGACCGACCGTGATGTGATGATGAACACCGTGGCGCCGGTCTGGGACGGTAACGAAACCTGGTTGGTATTGGGCGGCGCGGCACTGTTCGGCGCGTTCCCGTTGGCCTATTCGGTGGTGTTGTCGGCGCTGTACCTGCCGCTGATCCTGATGCTGATCGGGCTGATCTTTCGCGGGGTCGCGTTCGAGTTCCGCTTCAAGGCCAAAGACCAAAAGCGTCACCTGTGGGACAAGGCGTTTATCGGCGGCTCGTTGGCTGCAACGTTCTTCCAAGGCGTGGCGCTGGGGGCGTTTATCGATGGCATCCCGGTGGTGAATCGCCAGTTCGCCGGCGGTTCGCTGGACTGGGCCACGCCGTTCACGATGTTCTGCGGTGTGGCGTTGATCGTGGCCTATGCGTTGCTCGGTTGCACCTGGCTGATCATGAAGACCGAAGGCCCGTTGCAGGAGAAGATGCACAACCTGGCGCGGCCCCTGGCGTTCGTGGTGCTGGCCGTGATCGGCATCGTGAGTATCTGGACGCCGCTGACGCACCCGGAAATTGCCTCGCGCTGGTTCACCCTGCCAAACCTGTTCTGGTTCCTGCCAGTGCCGATCCTGGTGCTGGTGACCATGTACGGTCTGTTCCGCGCCGTGGCACGCAACGCGCACTACACGCCGTTCCTGCTGACACTGGTGCTGATCTTCCTGGGATACAGCGGCCTGGGTATCAGCCTGTGGCCGAACATCATTCCGCCATCGGTGTCGATCTGGGACGCTGCCGCGCCGCCGCAAAGCCAGGGCTTCATGCTGGTGGGCACGTTATTCATCATCCCGTTCATCCTGGGCTACACCTTCTGGAGCTACTACGTGTTCCGCGGCAAGGTCACCCACGAAGACGGTTATCACTAGGAGGGTCGTCTCATGTCTGGCAAGCCTACGTTGCACGAGATTGAACAGGCCGAGAAACAGCCGTTGTGGCGGCGCCTGGGGTGGCTGGCGATGATCTGGACTGGCAGCGTGCTGGCCTTGTTCGTCGTGGCGAGCCTTATGCGCATGTTCATGAACGCGGCTGGCTTGACCACCCACTGACATCCCATCCCGTTGCCTTGCGGCACGGTTTTTTGGCCCCGCCTCTGCTCGCAGTGGCGGGGCCTTTTTTATTTGCGCGCTTTGAGGATCACGAATTTCGGCGTGGTGGCGATTTGCTCGACGCCCCGGAACAAGCGTGCCAGCTTGGTGTGATAACCCAGGTGGCGGTTGCCGACTATATAGAGGGCGCCGCCGACTACCAGTGCTTCACGCGCCTGCTGGAACATACGCCAGGCGAGGAAGTCACCGACCACCTGTTGCTGGTGGAACGGCGGGTTGCACAGCACCACGTCCAGCGAATCGGGCGCCTGGCCGGCCAAGCCATCGGCGGCGCGTACGATGACGTCGCGCTCACCGAGCGCTGCTTGCCAGTTATCGGCCGCCGACTGCACGGCCATATAGGACTCGTCCACCAGGGTGTATTGCGCCTCGGGGTTTTGCAGGGCGCTGGCAATCGCCAGTACGCCGTTGCCACACCCCAGGTCTGCCACCCGCGCGCTGCCCAGGTTTTTCGGCAGGTGCGGCAGGAACGCACGGGTGCCGATGTCTAGGCTTTCGCGGCAGAACACGTTGGCGTGGTTCAGCAACTCGATGGCTGGCGCGTCCAGGGTGTAGCGGGTCGGATACGGCGAGACAGCCGCGGGACGATCTTCAACAGTGGCGATCAGCAATCGCGCTTTCTTGACCGCCAGCGATGCATGCATCGGCCCGATGTAGCGCTCCAGCAACTCGCCCGCCGCCCGTGGCAAGTGCTTGATCATCGCCCCGGCAATCACTTCGGCGCCCGGCGCAAGTTGGCCTTGCAGGCGGATCAGTTGCTCTTCGAGCAGGGCCAGGGTTTTCGGCACGCGGATCAGTACGCGGTCAAAAGGCCCGGCCGGGGCCTGGCTGGCCGGGATGAACGGCACAGCGTCAAACGCCTTGCTGTTGCGCACCAGGTTTTTCTCCAGGCCCTGGGCTGCCAGGAATGAGTCGCCGCTGGAGGTTACCTGCACGTGGCCTTGTAGGCTGGCGGCCAGGGCGCCGAAGCTGTCATTGAGCACCAATACGCGGGTATCAGTCGTCGGCTGCTGTTCGGCCAGATGATTGAGCAGGTACTCGTCTGCCGCATCGAAGGCTTGCAGCGGATCATTATGTTGCTCTGGCTGGCGGATCAGATCGAGCTGGGCGAAGGGGCTTTCGAGCAGGGGCATGGCGGGGGAGGCTCTGGGTAAACGATAAGTGTTCGGCAGTGGCCAGCCGAGACGTCTGAGTGAACCACGGGCGGCCTCCCGGGGGGGCTGCTCAACACTCAGAATTGGCCGCAAATGTTACTTTTTTTTCAGCGGGATTACATGCGGTGATTGTTGGCGGGTTAAATAATCCCGTCTTGCGCGGCGCGGAGCACGGCGGCGATCTTGTTGTTGACCCCCAGTTTTTTCAGGCAACTGCAGACATGAAAGCCTACAGTGCGTTCGGATAAACAAAGGATGGCGGCGATGTCCGCTGCGGTCTTGCCCTTGCCGGACCACATGAGCACTTCCGTTTCATGCGGGGTCAATAGGCTGGCGGGGTGGGTGCTGGGTTTGTCGGCGTATTTATGCGCCAGAACTGTATGCATCGCGTGACATAACCACAGCATCAGCCCGGATTTTTCGTAGAGCTCTTCCGGCGTGATTGCGCCTTTACCACGGCTCAGGGTCAACATGCTGAACATGCCCCGGAAATCATGGACGGTTATGGTCAGCGCCATGTGCACGCCTAACGTCTGCGCCAATGACCAAAGGCTGGGTACGTCTTTAAAGGTTTCTTCCTTCCAGACAATGGGCAGCGGGTTCTCCCTGCAATGCTTCACCACCGGGTCTACGCCAAAGAAGCTCGCCTGGTCATAGACTGTTTTCCATTCATTTGGGTAGTTGGTGAATTCAATCGGATTGACTTGGTTTTTTGGCAGGTTAGCGCTCATCTTGAAGGAACAGTGTTGGAAGCCGAGCTCTAGCGTTCTGATGCCCACCATTTCAAACACGCTGGTGACCTCATCTTCGCCTTCCAGTTTGGGAAGCCGTGTGTTGCGCCAGTTAATCATTGGTATTACTCCATGGAATTCTCCGTGCCTTGAGGTACGTCCTGGACCCCCAACGCTGCACGAAAATGAGTGTAGGACAACGGCTACATATCGAGAGGAAAATTTCGTTCTGGCGCGCAGGTCTTTAAGAATTTTTCTGCAAAGGAACCTGCTGGCGTTGGCCGCGGGCCGTCTGAATGTCACGGTTTATTAGGCGTTTAAAGGCGGTGTAACGATCAGCTAACAACGTGTTTATAGACAGGGTTGAAAGGCTAATAGCAAATTGATTGGCGGTGCAATTGGATAGCCACTACTGCACGCATCGCGCGATACCACTACCAACCATAGGTGTTTCCATGCGCCACTTTGAGGGACACTAGGGCACCTGTTGAACGGAGGCCCCCATGACGGCCAGCGCTGAGAAATTCACCCGCCAGACCTTGCTCGATGTGCAATCGCTGACCCCCAGCCTGTTTACCCTGCGCACCACCCGCGATCCCGGTTTCCGGTTCACTGCCGGCCAATTCGTACGCCTGGGGGTGACCAAGGCGGATGGCAGCACCGTCTGGCGCGCCTATTCCTTAGTGTCCTCGCCGTTTGATGAGCACTTGGATTTTTTCTCGATCGTTGTCCCGGGCGGTGAGTTCACCAGTGAGCTGAGTCGCCTGCGGGTGGGCGATACCTTGATGGTGGAACGCCAGGCCACCGGATTCCTGACGTTGAACCGTTTCGTCGATGGTCGCGATTTGTGGATGCTGGGCACTGGCACCGGGGTGGCGCCGTTTTTGTCGATCCTGCAGGACTTCGAGGTCTGGGAGAAATTCGAGCGTATCCTCCTCGTGTACAGCGCCCGCGAAGCCAAGGAGCTGGCCTATCAGGCGCTGATCAGGGAACTGGGCGAGCGCGAGTACCTGGCCGAATACGCGCACAAGCTCACCTACATTCCTATCGTGACCCGTGAACAACACCCAGGCGCGCTGAATGGGCGCATCACGACGCTGATTGAAAATGGCGAACTGGAACGCGCGGCCGGCGTCGAGCTGGCCCCGGAACATTCCCGCGTACTGATCTGCGGCAATCCGCAGATGGTTGATGACACACGGCAGTTGCTCAAGCAGCGCGATATGAATCTGAGCCTGAGCCGTCGCCCTGGTCAGGTGGCGGTAGAAAACTACTGGTAATAAAAAAGGCGCCTCAAGCAGGCGCCTTTTTTTCAAACCGGTATTTACTGAAGCGGCTTGTCGTTCTGTGCCTTGAGCAGATCACGGATCTCCCCCAGCAACACTTCTTCCTTGGTCGGCGTCGGTGGCAGGCTTGGCGCCACGGCTTCTTCACGTTTCAGGCGGTTAATCGCCTTCACACCCATGAAGATCGCAAACGCGACGATGACAAAGTCGATCACGCTCTGGATGAACTTGCCATACGCCAGGACGACCGCAGGCACATCGCCCTGTGCGGCCTTGAGCGTTATTGCCAGGTCACCAAAGTCCACGCCACCAATCAACAGACCAATGGGTGGCATCACCACGTCGCCTACAAAGGAGGAAACAATTTTGCCGAAGGCCGCGCCGATGATGATACCGACGGCCATGTCGACCACATTACCTTTGACCGCGAAGGCCTTGAACTCACTGATCACGCCCATAGGTTATTCCTTGTTACAGATGAGAAGGGTGGGGCTCAGTGTAAGTCAGTCGTAGCGGGCTTGCCTGACACAACCGTTAACACTGTTAGTTTTTATCGACACATTAAATCGCAAATAGTTTGCAAAGTGCCATCAATCGCGCGCGAAATACGCGCCAAATCAGGTGCTTACCAGATTATTTTATCAATCGGGTTGGTACGTCTTTTCTATTTATCTTCTGACGCTCGGGTCACTAGCCTCTGGCAAGCACAACTGAATGTGCATTAAAAAAACCAGAGGAAACCTTGATGAAAACCCCAATGAGCCGCGGGCCTGTTACAGCGCGAACCGCGCTGGTACTGGTGACCGCCAGCCTGCTGTCCCTCTCTGTGCAAGCCGCCAACTTGACCCGCGATAACGGTGCGGCGGTGGGTGACAACCAGAACTCGCAGACCGCCGGCGCCAACGGCCCGGTACTGCTGCAAGACGTGCAACTGATCCAGAAGCTGCAACGCTTCGACCGCGAACGCATCCCGGAGCGCGTGGTACACGCCCGTGGCACCGGCGCCCACGGTACCTTCACGGTCACCGATAACCTCAGCGACTTGACCAAGGCCAAGGTATTCGCGGCGGGCGAAACCACACCGGTATTCGTGCGTTTCTCCGCCGTGGTCCACGGCAACCACTCCCCGGAAACCCTGCGCGACCCGCGCGGTTTCGCCACCAAGTTCTACACCGCCGACGGCAACTGGGACCTGGTGGGCAACAACTTCCCGACGTTCTTTATCCGCGATGCCATCAAGTTCCCGGACATGGTCCACGCGTTCAAACCTGACCCGCGCACCAACCTCGATGACGACTCCCGTCGCTTTGACTTCTTCTCCCACGTGCCCGAGTCCACGCGCACGCTGACCGAGCTGTACTCCGACTCCGGCACCCCGGCCAGTTATCGGGAAATGGATGGCAACGGCGTGCACGCCTACAAGCTGATCAACGCCAAGGGCGAAGTGCACTACGTCAAATTCCACTGGAAGAGCCTGCAAGGCATCAAGAACCTTGATCCCAAGCAAGTCACCGAAGTGCAGGGCCGTGACTACAGCCACATGACCAACGACCTGGTCACGCATATCAACAAGGGCGACTTCCCCAAGTGGGACCTGTACGTGCAGGTGCTCAAGCCTGAAGACCTGGCCAAGTTCGACTTCGACCCACTGGACGCCACCAAGATCTGGCCGAATGTGCCCGAGCGCAAAGTCGGGCAGATGGTACTCAACCGCAACCCGGCCAACGTCTTCCAGGAAACCGAGCAGGTGGCTATGGCCCCGGCCAACCTGGTTCCGGGCATCGAACCGTCGGAAGACCGCCTGCTGCAAGGCCGGGTGTTTTCCTATGCTGACACCCAGATGTACCGCCTGGGCGCCAATGCCCTGCAACTGCCGATCAACGCGCCACGCGTGACCGTCAACAATGGCAATCAGGACGGCGCACTGAATTTCGGCAAAACCACCAGCGGCGTGAACTACCAGCCAAGCCGCCTGGAGCCTCGGGAAGAGCCGCAAACCGCGCGCTACAGCCAATCGGCCCTGTCGGGCAGCACCCAGCAGACGAAGATCCAGCGTGAGCAGAACTTCAAGCAGGCCGGTGATCTGTACCGCTCCTTCAATAAAAAAGAGCGTCAGGACCTGATCGAGAACTTCGGCGGCTCGCTGGCAACCACCGATGATGAAAGCAAGCACATCATCCTGTCGTTCCTTTACAAAGCCGACCCGGAGTACGGCACTGGCGTAGCCAAGGTTGCCAAGGGGGACCTGGCGCGCGTGAAGGCGCTGGCGGAAAAACTGACTGACTGATCCGTTGGTTATGGTCGGCGCCCAGAGACGGGCGTCGACCCTTGGCAGGAGAACACCCATGCGAATTTCTATCGGTCTGCTGATGGCCATGCTGGCCTTTGTCGCCCACGCCGAGTCGCCCGACCCGGTCGCGCTCAAGGCCCAGTTGCAGGATTACTACTTCGACGCCGCCCGTCGTGGCGACCTCGACATGCTCAATACCTTTATCGACTCCGGCTACAGCCTCAACACCCAGGATGACAAGGGCTACACCGCGTTGATCCTCGCCGCGTACCACGGCCAGGGCCCGTCCGTGGAGCGCTTGCTCAACGCCGGTGCCGACGCCTGCGTGCAGGACAAACGCGGCAACACAGCGCTGATGGGCGCGATCTTCAAGGGCGAACTGAAAATTGCCCAACGCCTGCTGGCCACCGACTGCAACCCCGACCAGCGCAATGGCGCCGGGCAGACGGCGGCCATGTATGCCGGGCTGTTCAAGCGCGTCGAGCTGTTGGATGCGTTGAAAGCCAAAGGCGCCGACCTCAATGCCGAAGACCCGATCGGCAACAGTGCTTCACGATTGGCCAGCGGTGAAATCCGGACCCCGGCGCCGCGCTGAGCTATCATCGCGGTTTTTCGGTTGGAGGTTCTCAAATGGCAAAGGCCAAGCGCATGTACGGCTGCACGGAGTGCGGCGCGACCTTTCCCAAGTGGGCCGGCCAGTGCAGCGAATGCGGTGCCTGGAACACCCTGACTGAAACCATGATCGAAAGCGGCGGCGCGGCGGCCCCCACCGGCCGTGCCGGCTGGACCGGGCAACAGGCGCAGATCAAGACGTTGGCCGAAGTCAGCGTTGAAGAAATTCCGCGTTTCTCCACCGCTTCCGGCGAGCTCGACCGGGTATTGGGTGGTGGTCTTGTGGACGGCTCGGTGGTGCTGATCGGCGGCGATCCGGGTATCGGTAAATCGACGATCCTGCTGCAAACCCTGTGCAGCATCGCCAGTCGCATGCCGGCGCTGTACGTCACTGGCGAAGAATCCCAGCAGCAAGTCGCCATGCGCGCCCGTCGCCTGGGTTTGCCCCAGGATCAACTGCGGGTCATGACCGAAACCTGCATCGAAAGCATCATTGCCACGGCGCGTATCGAAAAGCCCAAGGTCATGGTGATCGACTCGATCCAGACGATTTTCACCGAGCAACTGCAATCAGCGCCGGGCGGTGTGTCCCAGGTGCGCGAGAGCGCGGCGCTGCTGGTGCGTTATGCCAAGCAAAGCGGCACGGCGATCTTCCTCGTGGGCCATGTGACCAAAGAAGGCGCGCTGGCCGGGCCACGGGTGTTGGAGCATATGGTCGACACTGTGCTGTATTTCGAAGGCGAATCCGACGGCCGCCTGCGTTTGCTGCGGGCGGTGAAGAACCGTTTTGGTGCGGTAAACGAGTTGGGCGTGTTCGCCATGACAGACCGGGGGCTGAAAGAAGTCTCCAACCCGTCGGCGATTTTTCTGACTCGCGCTCAGGAAGAAGTCCCAGGCAGTGTGGTAATGGCAACGTGGGAAGGCACTCGCCCGATGCTGGTGGAAGTGCAAGCGCTGGTGGATGACAGTCATCTGGCCAACCCGCGCCGTGTGACCTTGGGTCTGGATCAAAACCGCCTGGCCATGCTGCTCGCGGTGTTGCACCGACACGGCGGCATTCCGACCCATGACCAGGATGTATTCCTGAACGTCGTGGGTGGGGTCAAGGTGCTGGAGACCGCGTCTGACCTGGCGTTGATGGCGGCGGTGATGTCCAGCCTGCGTAATCGGCCGTTGCCGCATGACTTGCTGGTGTTTGGTGAAGTCGGCCTATCGGGCGAAGTACGCCCGGTGCCCAGCGGCCAGGAGCGCCTCAAGGAAGCAGCCAAGCACGGCTTCAAGCGCGCCATCGTGCCCAAGGGTAATGCGCCGAAGGAGTCGCCGCCGGGGATACAGATTATTGGGGTGACGCGCTTGGAGCAGGCGTTGGATGCACTTTTCGAATAGATCAAGGATGGATGCAATGCAACGATCGAGTAGGTGGGGTGTTATCGCCTTGTTTATCGCCTTGGCCGGGTTGCCTGCGATGGCGTGGGCCGACACGGCCAAGCTGCCGGCCGGTTACCGCCTGGCCCAAAAACTGGTGACACAAGACGGCAGCGTCTTGCAGGTACTCGAAGATCAACGCATCAGCGCCCAGATGCACAAGGACAGTTGGGGCAGTGGCCTGGATGAGGATTCGTTCGACGAACCCGGTGACCTGGTAGAAAACCCGCTGCTCGGAGCCCAGGTGCGATTGCTGTCGGCGTCGGGGGATTTAGTCGCGCACGACGACCTCGGTTATCCCTTGGCCGAGGTCAAGAAAGCCCCGCTCAAAGGCCTACCGGACGCGGTGTATTTTCTGATCATTGATCAGACCGCGCCAATGGGGAGTTACAGTGGCCCGGCAACTCAAGTGCTGCTGCCGGCCAAGCAAAAACTTGAGCCTATGAGTTACAAGGACGCTGACGGCAAGTTCAAGACGCTGACCTTGGCCCAGACCGGCAAGGCCGCGTGGCGGGTTGCATCGCCGGTCAAAGGTGGCGCGGATGAGCTGCTGCAAGTTTCTTCATTTATGGACGGTGATGGCGAGGATGATTTTGCCACCCGCTACCAAACCTATCGTTTTGTGGATGGGCAGTGGCAGGTCGCGGTGAGCCAGAAAGCGGGTTACTGGGACACGGAAAGCGACTTCCCCACGCGTACGGCATTTCCCTGAACTGTCGTTTTTCCCGTGAGAGAACCGCTACCAGAAGAGCATTTTCAACGCCAAGGCAACGACGACGACATTGAAAGCGCTCTCCATCCACTTATCGCCTTTCTGTAGAGCAAACTTGGCGCCCGCATTGGCGCCCACCAGCGTGCCTATGATCAGGCAACATCCGTACTGCCAATTAATGATGCCGCTGATACCGAATATTATTAACGAGCCAACTGAGAGGATGAGACCTCCGACTTTCCGAGTACCAATTGATTCACTGATCGTTTTTTTAAAAAAAATAATATACAAATAAGTTGATAACTTGGCTTGTCCGCCAAATAAACCGCCAATCATGCCCACGGGAACAAACAGTACATAGCCGCAAAAGCGTCTGAGCGATGAGGGGGTGGCCTTCGGTGAATGAGGCTTCCTGATGAGTGAAAGTGCCACCAATAGTAGCGTCAGGCCGCCAATGATTTTATGCAGCAGCGCGGGGTCTATTTGCACGAGCAGGCTTGCACCGATCAAGGCGCCGGCCAACCCCAGTGCCGCCGCGGGGGCCGCTAGCCTGTAATCCACTTTTCCACTGTTATGAAAGTGCCTCAAGCCGGCGAACATAGTGCCTACCGAAGCCAGGCGAGCGGTTGCTATCGAAGACTGAGGGGGTATCCCAAGCCAGATCATCACTGGAACGGTTAGAAATACGCTGCCTCCCGTATTGGTTCCGATAAAACCCGTTATAACACCCAGCAGCACCAATCCAGCGCCTGTCAGCCATTCATGCTCAACCATAATGGCGGTTCATACCTCCAGCAAAGCACCCAGCTCTCGCTCCAACTCTTCCTGGTCGCCCAGATTCAACTCGATCAGCCGCCGCAAGTGGCTGATCGACTCCAGATCGATGTCTTTGCACACAAAGCCCAGTTGCCCATGATCCTCATGGGTCAGTCGCACTTGCATTTTTATATGCGCCTTGGGATCCAGGCGTATGTCGACATCGAACGGCAGCGCCTTATTGCCCTTCCAGTCTTCGGGCCGTTGCACCAACAGGCCCTTTAGCGACAAATCTACTAATTGCACTGGCCATTCGCGCCCGTTTTGCCGAAGTTCGGTCTTGGCATCAAAGGCGATCCGGCGAAAACGACGGCGGTCAGACGGCTGCTCGGTCATGGTGAAACCCTCTGTGGTTAGAAGGATTGTAGCCCTGCGCCATCATCGGGCCGTTATTTCTGCTTTTTTTACCCTTAGAAGGCTCTAGACCAACGTAGGGGGGTGGCCTTTAAGGCCAGTAGCGCTAAACTCCGGATGGCTGTCCTTTCTGTCCACCCTGGCTGGAATATAAAAATGAAAAATAATAATAGCCTGCTACGCCATCTACCCTGGCTGGTGCTGGCAATTGTAGGAGCGTGCGCCCTGGGCGTAGTGGCCTTGCGCCGCGGCGAGGCGATCAACGCCTTGTGGATTGTGGTCGCTGCGGTGGCCATCTATCTGGTTGCGTACCGTTACTACAGCCTGTTCATCGCTAATAACGTGATGCAACTCGATCCACGGCGGGCCACCCCCGCAGTGGTCAATAATGATGGTCTGGACTATGTGCCGACCAACAAACACATCCTTTTCGGTCACCACTTTGCGGCGATTGCCGGTGCAGGCCCGTTGGTCGGCCCGGTACTGGCGGCGCAAATGGGCTACCTGCCTGGCACGCTCTGGCTGATTGCCGGCGTGGTGCTGGCCGGTGCCGTGCAGGACTTCATGATCCTGTTCCTGTCCACTCGTCGCAACGGCCGCTCCCTGGGGGACATGGTCCGCGAAGAGATGGGCCGCATCCCTGGGACCATCGCGCTGTTCGGCTGCTTCCTGATCATGATCATCATCCTTGCGGTGCTGGCGCTGATCGTGGTCAAGGCCCTGGCCGAGAGCCCGTGGGGCATCTTCACGGTGATGGCGACCATCCCGATCGCGATGTTCATGGGCATCTACATGCGCTACATCCGCCCGGGCCGCATTGGTGAAATTTCGATCATCGGCGTGCTGTTGCTGCTGGGCTCGATCTGGCTGGGCGGGCAGATTGCCGCTGACCCGGTCTGGGCCAAGGCCTTCACCTTCACCGGTATACAGATCACCTGGATGCTGATCGGCTACGGCTTCGTCGCGGCGGTACTGCCGGTGTGGCTGATCCTCGCGCCACGCGACTACCTGTCGACCTTCTTGAAAATCGGCACCATCATTGCCTTGGCAATTGGCATCCTGGTGACCATGCCCGACCTGAAAATGCCGGCGTTGACCCAGTTCATCGATGGCACCGGTCCGGTATGGAAGGGCGGTCTGTTCCCATTCCTGTTCATTACCATTGCCTGCGGCGCGGTATCGGGTTTCCACGCACTGATCTCGTCGGGCACTACGCCCAAACTGTTGGCCAGTGAAAGCCATGCCCGCTACATCGGTTACGGCGGCATGCTGATGGAGTCGTTCGTGGCCATCATGGCCATGGTTGCCGCGTCGGTGATCGAACCTGGCGTGTACTTCGCCATGAACAGCCCGGCCGCGATTGTCGGCACGGACGTGGTCACCGTGGCGCAGACCGTCAGCAGCTGGGGCTTTGCGATCACGCCTGAGGCGCTGTCTGCCGTCGCCCATGACATCGGTGAAACCACCATCCTGGCGCGTGCCGGTGGTGCACCGACGCTAGCGGTGGGGATCGCGCAGATCCTGCACAGTGTGCTGCCGGGTGAAAACACCATGGCGTTCTGGTACCACTTTGCGATCCTGTTCGAAGCGCTGTTCATCCTGACGGCGGTGGACGCCGGTACCCGTGCCGGTCGCTTCATGCTGCAAGACCTGTTGGGTTCCTTCGTGCCGGCGCTGAAACGCACCGAGTCCTGGACGGCCAACCTGATCGCGACCGCTGGTTGCGTGGCCATGTGGGGTTACCTGCTGTACCAAGGCGTGATCGATCCATTGGGCGGCATCAACACCTTGTGGCCGCTGTTCGGTATCTCTAACCAGATGCTGGCGGGTATCGCGCTGATGCTGGCAACCGTTGTGCTGATCAAAATGAAACGCCAACGCTACATCTGGGTGACCATGCTGCCAGCCGTCTGGCTGCTGATCTGCACCACCACGGCGGGCTTCATCAAGCTGTTCGACGCGAACCCTGCGATCGGCTTCCTGTCGCTGGCCAAGAAGTACAGCGATGCCCTGGCCAACGGCCAGATCCTGGCTCCGGCCAAGAACATCGACCAGATGCAGCACGTGATCTGGAACGCCTACACCAACGCAACGCTGACGGCGCTGTTCCTGTTCGTGGTGTTCAGCATCCTGTTCTATGCGCTCAAAGTCGGCGTCGCCGCCTGGGGCAACAAAGAACGTACGGATAAAGAAGCCCCGTTCCAGGCTGTACCGGACGCGTAATAGAGGATTGCAGCCATGTTCAATGACATCAGTCGCCTCGGTAAATACCTCGGTCAGGCCGCGCGCCTGATGGTCGGCATGCCCGACTACGACACGTACGTCGAGCATATGCAAACCAAGCACCCGGACAAACCGATGATGGACTACAAGGCGTTCTTTCGGGAGCGCCAGGAAGCCCGTTACGGTGGCAAGGGTGGGCCTAAGTGCTGCTGACCCGATAATTCGGGCTGGCGGTGATCCCCTGTGGGAGCCGGTTTGTGTGGGAGCTGGCTTGCCTGCGATAGCATCACTGCGGTGTAACTGATACACCGAGGTGTTTGCATCGCAGGCAAGCCAGCTCCCACATAAGCCCGCTCCCACATTTGTTTTTGTGTTCCTTCAGGAGAATTTTCTTTGTCCTCTCCCATCCCCGTCACCATCCTCAGCGGCTTCCTCGGCGCCGGCAAGACCACCCTGCTGCGCCACCTGCTCAAGGCCGAGCACGGTTTGAAAATCGCCGTGATTGAAAACGAATTCAGCGATGCCGGTATCGACACCCAGCTCTTGGGCGCAGAACCGGTGCAAGTCATGACCCTGTCCAATGGCTGCGTGTGCTGCACCATCCACACCGACCTGACCAAAGCCCTCTACTTGCTGCTCGAACGTCTGGACAGCGGCGAGATCGCGTTTGATCGCCTGGTGATCGAGACGACCGGCCTGGCCGATCCGGCGCCGGTGGCCCAGACGTTTTTCATCGACGAGGAACTGCGCGAGCGCTACATCCTCGACGGCATCATCACCCTGGTGGACGCCGCCCACGCCGAGCACCACCTGACCCAGACCATCGCCCAGGCCCAGATCGGTTTTGCCGACCGCCTGCTGGTCAGCAAGCGCGACCTGGTGGATGACGCCACCTTCGACGCGCTCAGCGAACGCCTCACCCGCATCAATCGCCGTGCGCCGATCCGCGTGGTGGACCATGGCAATATCGACTTGGCTGAACTGTTCGACGTGCGTGGCTTCAACCTCAATGCTGGCATGAGCCTGCGCCCGGTGAGCGCCGCGCCGTCCATCGACCGCATTTCCAGCCTGGTGCTGCGCACTGACCAGCCGCTGGATATCGACCGCCTCAGTGAGTTCATGAACGAACTGTTGGAAGACCACGGCAAGCAATTGCTGCGCTACAAGGGCGTGCTGAACATTGCCGGGGAAGATCGACGCATGGTGTTCCAGGGCGTGTTGAAGCTCTACGGTTTCGACTGGGATACCGAGTGGGCCGAAGGCGAGGCACGGGAGAGTGTGATTGTGTTTATTGCCGATGAGTTGCCGGAACAGAAGATTCGCGACGGTTTTGCCAAGGTCTACCAACCCTGACTTGAAACGCAGCCCAACTGTGGGAGCAGGCAAGCCAGCTCCCACAATTGACCGTATTTCACATTTGAATTGGCATAAAAAAGCCCGGCTCTTCAGCCGGGCTTCTTATTCAAGCAACTGCTATCAAGCGCCGTACACCGGCAGCTTTTTGCAGATGGCCTTGACCTTCTCACGTACCGCGTCGATCACGGCTTCGTTGTTCAGGTCAGCCAGGATGTCGCAGATCCAGCCAGCCAGTTCCTTGCACTCTGCTTCCTTGAAGCCGCGAGTGGTCACCGCCGGAGTGCCGAAGCGCAGGCCGGAGGTGACGAACGGCGAACGTGGGTCGTTCGGTACGGAGTTCTTGTTCACGGTGATGAAGGCTTTGCCGAGGGCAGCGTCAGCATCTTTACCGGAAATGTCCTGCTTGATCAGCGACAGCAGGAACAGGTGGTTTTCAGTGCCGCCGGACACCACGTCAAAGCCGCGCGCGATAAACACTTCAGCCATGGCCTTGGCGTTCTTCACGACTTGTTGTTGATAGGTCTTGAACTCAGGCTGCAGCGCTTCCTTGAAGCAGATTGCCTTGGCGGCGATCACGTGCTCCAGCGGGCCACCTTGGGCGCCTGGGAACACCGCAGAGTTCAGCTTCTTCTCGATCTCGGCGTTTGCGCGCGCCAGGATCAGGCCGCCACGTGGACCGCGCAGGGTCTTGTGGGTCGTGGTGGTGACCACATCAGCGTAAGGCACTGGGTTCGGGTAGACGCCCGCGGCGACCAGACCGGCTACGTGAGCCATGTCAACGAACAGGTACGCGCCCACTTTGTCAGCGATTTCGCGGAAGCGCGGGAAATCCAGGATCTGCGAGTAGGCAGAGAAACCTGCCACGATCATTTTTGGCTTGTGCTCGACCGCCAGGCGCTCGACTTCGTCGTAGTCGATCAGGCCGTTGGCATCGATACCGTATTGAACGGCGTTGTACAGCTTGCCGGAGGACGAAACGCTGGCGCCGTGGGTCAGGTGACCGCCGTGGGCCAGGCTCATGCCCAGGATGGTGTCGCCACCTTGCAGCAGGGCCAGGTACACGGCGCTGTTGGCTTGGGAACCGGCGTGCGGCTGGACGTTGGCGTAATCGGCGCCGAACAGTTCTTTTGCACGGTCGATGGCCAACTGCTCAACCACGTCAACGTACTCGCAACCACCGTAGTAGCGCTTGCCTGGGTAGCCTTCGGCGTACTTGTTGGTCAGAACCGAACCTTGAGCCTCCATCACCGCAGGGCTGGTGTAGTTTTCCGAAGCGATCAGCTCAATGTGCTCTTCCTGGCGCACGGCTTCTTGCTCCATGGCGGCAAAGAGATCGGCGTCGTACTTGGCAATAGTCAAATCACGGCTGAACATGGCGGTCCTCAAGGATCGGGGGCAGAAAAGGAGGGCATTCTAACCCAATGGGTTTTAGATGGCATATGAAAGGACATCATGTCGCGGACAAGCGGGATTCACTTAGGGATAAGCGGTGCCAGTGCCGGCCCTATTGCGGGCAAGCCCGACTCCCACATTTTGATGTGTGAACTGGCTTGCCTGCGATGAGGCCATCAGCCCCAACCACACAAACTCAGTCGAACATGAAGAGGGCGTCGTTACTGAACTGCGCCTCAAACCGATGCGCCGGCATCGGCCGCCCAAACAGGTAGCCCTGCACTTCATCGCAGCCATGCTCACGCAGGAAGTCCAGTTGCTCATGGGTTTCCACGCCTTCAGCGATCACTGCCAGGTTCAGGCTGTGGGCCATGGCGATAATGGCCCGGGCGATCTGTGCATCCTGCTCGCCTGACGGCAGGCCGTCGACAAAGGTGCGGTCGATCTTCAGCACGTCGATAGGGAATTGCTTGAGGTAGTTGAGTGACGAATAACCCGTGCCGAAGTCGTCCACCGCAATGCTCAGGCCCAGGTTTTTCAGGCTGTCGAGAATATGCATGGCCTCGTTGACTTCGCGCATCAGGATACTTTCGGTCAGCTCCAGCTCCAGGCACGCCGGCGGCAAGCCAGTGTCCTTGAGGATAGTGGCAATGCGCGTGCCCAACTGGCCGTCGGAGAACTGCCGCGCGGAGATATTCACCGAGACTTTCGGCACGCGCACCTTGTTCTGGTGCCAGGTCTTGAGTTGGCGACAGGCTTCGCTGATCACCCAGTCGCCGACGTCCACCACCAGGCCCAACTCTTCCAGCACCGGGATGAAGTCCCCCGGCGGCACCAGCCCGCGACGCGGGTGGCGCCAGCGCAGCAGGGCCTCGGCGCCCGTCAGGCGCTTGCCGTCGCCGCTGAACTGCGGCTGGTAATAGAGCACGAATTCGTCCTGTTCCAGGGCGTGGCGCAAATCGCTTTCCAGCTCCAGGCGCTCCAGGGCGCTGGCGTTCATGTCCGACTGGTAGAACTGGAAATTGTTCTTGCCGCGCTCCTTGGCGTGATACATCGCGGTGTCGGCGTTTTTCATCAACTGGCTCAGCTCGTTACCGTCCTGCGGGCTGAGGGCGATGCCGATACTGGCGGTCACAAAGAATTCTCGGCCTTCCAATACAAAGGGTTTTACCAGGCTGGCGAGGATCTGCTCGGCCACATGGATCGCGCGGTTCAGCGCCATTTCACGGTTGACCCGTGGCTGCAGGAGCAACGTGAACTCGTCGCCACCCATGCGCGCCACGGTGTCGTCTTCGGCCACGCAACCCAGCAGGCGCGTAGCCATTTCCTTAAGCATGCGGTCGCCGGCGGCGTGACCCAGGGAGTCGTTGATCGGTTTGAAGCGGTCGAGGTCGAGGAACATCAGCACCACCCACGACTTCTGCCGTTCGGCCGACTGCAACGCGGTGTGCAGGCGATCCTGGAACAGCGTGCGGTTGGGCAGGTGGGTCAGGGCGTCATAGTAGGCCAGGCGGTGGATGCGCTGTTCGCTGGCCTTGCGCTCGCTGATATCACTGAAAAAGCACACGTAGCTGGCTAGGTCGCCCTCATCGTCAAACACGGCAGTGATGCCGACCCACGCCGGGTAATGCTCGCCATTGCGGCGCTTGAGCCACACTTCGCCTTCCCAGGTGCTGTGCTGATGCAGTTGCTTGAGCACGTAGCGCAAGTGGGCTTCCTGCTGTTCGTCGACGGTGAGCATGTTGGGCAATTGATCGAGCACATCGCTGACCGCATAGCCGCTGACCCGGCTGAACGCCTCGTTGGCCTGCACGATATACCCCGCCGGGTCGGTGATCAGGATCGCCGACGTGGAGTGCTCGAATACCGTGGCCGCCATGCGCAGGTCTTTCTCGGCGCGGCGCTGCTGGCTGATGTCGCGACCCACACCAAGGATGCCTTCAAAGGCGCCGTGTTCGTCCCACACCAGCACCAGGCGCAACTCAATCGGCACTTTGCGACCGTCGGCGCGCAGGCAATCGAACAGGAACAACTGGGTTTGAATGTCATCACGCAGCTTGTTCAACGCCTCGGGATCGCCCAGCGCGCGGCTGACCTGCTCCATCAGGCTATAAATGCCGGTCAGTTGCTGCGGGTTGGCAATGATCGACTGCCAGCCGTTCTTGAACACCCAATCCACGTCATAGCCCAGCACGGCATTGACCGACGGGCTGACATAGTTGAGGGCCAATTGGCTGTCGGTGGAGCAGATCACGTCGCTGATGCTTTCGGCCAGCATGCGGTAGCGCTGTTCGCTGTCGCGCAGGGATTCACTGGCTTCGATCTGGTCGGTGATGTCCTTGGCCACGCCGATGATCCGGCTGATCTGCGCGGTCTCTTCGCGGGCTAGGGCTTGTTCACGGATATCAAAACGGCGCCACTGGTTATCGCGATGACGGAAGCGCAGTTGGCAGTGCAACTGCGTGGTGTAGCCGACATTGCGCTGCTGCTGGCGCAAATCATGGTAATGCTCGGCGTCCTCGGGGTGCAGCAGGATTTCCCAGAAGTACTCGCCCATTTGCTGCAGTTCGGCCTTGTTGTAGCCGAGAGTGTGGCCCAAATGGTGGTTGCTGAAAATCATGCGCTGGCTGATCACATCCTGCACATACAGGTGGTCGGGCACGGTGCGGACCACGTCTGACCAGAAGCTTTCCCGTTCGACCAGCGACAGCTCGATCAGCTTGCGGCTGGTGATATCGCTGATACTGAGGATCACTGCCTTGAAGTCGTCTTGTTGCTCGGGCAGGCGCATCACCAGCCACAGGTATTGCTCGTTGCCGGCCACGTCCTTGAGCTGGATTTCCAGCTCCAACTGGCTCTGTTGGGTCAGGACAGCATCAAGTATCTGGTAACCGATGGACGTGGCATTGCGCGGGCAGTCATCGATCAGGCGTCCCCAAGCCTCCTCGCAGGAGCCCACGTTCAACAGGCGCACCGCCACCTGGTTGACCTCGGTGATGCGCAACTCCTTGAGCAGTCGCTGGCGCTCGTCGGGGTTGGCCTGCAGCCAGTCGTGCAATTGCTCACGGGTCTGCAATCGGGTCTTGTCGAAGAAACCGTTCAGGCCCGACAAGTCAAGCACGCACAGGGCCACGCCGGTGCCTTCGAAAATGTCCTGGTAGCGCCGCCGGCCTTCATGCACTTGGCGCTGGCGGCGACGCATGTTCAACAGCACGATCACCGGGATCAGCGAGAACGCCAGGCCCAACAGGCATTTGCCGATAAACGCCGGCAACAGTTGCTCCAACACGGCGGTGCGGTCGAACAGCCCACGCAATTGCCAGTCGCTCTTGCTCAGGGGCGTGACCAGTACGCTTTTATTCAGTTCGTCCGGTGTGAGGGCGCTGGCCCACTGGGCCGGCATGCCGCTGTCACGGCTGATGACGCGGTGGTTGACGCGATTCTCGATGACCCACATCGGGCGTTGGCCCTGGCCGTCCTGGGGGGTGAGGTTGGCCAGGTAGTTGGGCGCCAGGCGCAATGCCCAGTACATCCTTGAACCGCCGCTGGGCTGGTGCAATAGCAGATAGATGAGGGTGCCGTCGTTGCTGTTGCTCAGGTAATAGGACTGGGAGTGGCTGCGCTGCACCAGCTCTTCAAGCCAGGCGCCGTCCTGGCTGTCGGTGGCGCTGTCACTGATCATCGCGCCGCTGGGGGCGAGCAGGGCGACGCTGCGCAGCTCCGGCAGCGAGCGCTGCAAGGTGCGCATCAAGGCCTGTTGCTGTTCGCTGTCGCGCGGTGGCTCGACCATCGGGAGTAGGTTAAGAGCGATTTTTGCGCTCAGGGCCATGTTCAGGCTGATCTGTTCGGCCAGGTCGGCACTGTAGTCGATGGTGTATTGCTGCTGGTTCTTCTGGTTTTGCTGCAACTGGTCAAGCAGTTGCCAGAACAATAAGGCGAGCAGCATGAGGACGAGCGTCGCCAATGCGCCTTTGAGGGTGCCGTGCAGGGGCGCTCCCGGCGCTATATGAGCGGCGCGCAGGGGAGTAGGCGGCGTGACTTTGGACAAGCTGTGATCCTGCGGTTTGGCTGGACTGGCGCGCGACGTGCACTATAAGCCGGACGCCCGGAGGGCGGCTAGCATGCCCTGACTTGTGGCAAAGTGCCAGCCCCGCCTGGCAGGACTCAAGTCAGGCACCTGTGTGGATCAGGCTGTCGGCCAGGCGGGTCAGGATGGCGAGCGTGAAGACGCCGATAACCACAGAGGCCGTGCGGTTGATGGCGTGCGGCGTCAGCCAGGCGTATCCGCCATGTCTGATGCGGGCGCCGAACAGTACCCATGCGCACCCCACCGGTACCACCACGGCTGTGAACTGTGCGACGAACTGCACATATAACGTCAGGTCGATAAACGTCTGCACGGGGACGATGAACGAAACGATCAGCAAACCCTTGGGGTTGATCAGCGTCAGCAGAAAGAAATGCAGCCTGGATACGCGTGCTTCAGGTGCAGACTTGAGTGTTTCGTCGGGGTGGCACCACAGCAGGTAGGAAGTCCTGATCAGGTAACAGACCGAAGCGAACTGCACGAGCTTCAGCCCCCAAGGCACGCTGTCGCCTATATGGCTGAGCAGGTAGCCCCAGAAGGATATCTGCGTCAGGTACGCCAGGCACTCCAGCAGGCTCAGCGGCCAGGCGCGCCTGAACCCCGTGAGTATTCCCGAGCGCAATAGCAGTGTGTTGGTGGGGCCCGGCATTAATAGCAGCAAGCCGAGTGCAGAAATGACGCCAAGCATGAAGGGGGTCTCCTGGAACCTCTGAGGGGTTGGGCGGCTAATCTAACAGATAGATTTCGATACGCTCGGCCACTTAGGTTAACCTTGAGGATTCGCAATGCTATGTACAGCGCCATGACGCTACGTAGGCCTGTTCTCACTTTTTCATGAGGTCCACATTTTGGCTCAATACGTCTTCACCATGCATCGGCTGGGGAAAGTTGTCCCTCCGAAGCGGGAAATCCTGAAAAATATTTCGCTGTCCTTTTTCCCTGGCGCCAAGATCGGCGTGCTCGGCCTCAACGGTTCGGGTAAGTCCACGCTGTTGAAAATCATGGCCGGCGTCGACACCGAGTTCGAAGGCGAAGCCCGCCCGATGCCCGATCTGAACATCGGCTACCTGCCGCAAGAGCCGATCCTGGACCCGACCAAGACCGTTCGCGAAGTGGTTGAAGAAGCCGTCAGCGTGATCAAAAACGCCCAGGCGCGCCTCGACGAGGTTTACGCCGCGTACGCTGAAGAAGACGCCGACTTCGACAAACTGGCGGCCGAACAAGCCAAGCTCGAAGCCATCCTGCAGGCCAGCGACGGTCACAACCTGGAGCGTCAGCTGGAAGTTGCCGCCGACGCGTTGCGTCTGCCGGCATGGGACGCCAAGGTCGAATTCCTGTCCGGTGGTGAAAAGCGCCGTGTGGCCCTGTGCCGCCTGCTGCTGTCGGCCCCTGACATGCTGCTGCTCGACGAACCGACCAACCACTTGGACGCCGATTCCGTCGCCTGGCTGGAGCATTTCCTTCATGATTTCCCGGGCACCGTGGTTGCGATCACGCACGACCGGTACTTCCTGGACAACGTGGCCGGCTGGATCCTCGAGCTCGACCGTGGCGCCGGTATCCCTTACGAGGGCAACTACTCCGGTTGGCTGGAAGCCAAGTCCGACCGTCTGGCTGCCGAATCCAAGCAGCAATCGGCCCATGAAAAAGCCATGAAGGAAGAACTGGAGTGGGTGCGTAAAGGCGCCAAGGCGCGTCAGTCCAAATCCAAGGCGCGTCTGCAACGCTTCGAAGAAATGCAATCGCAGGAATTCCAGAAGCGCAGCGAAACCAACGAGATCTACATCCCGGCCGGCCCGCGCCTGGGTGACAAGGTCATCGAGTTCAAGAACGTATCCAAAGGCTATGGCGACCGTGTGCTGATTGACAACCTGTCGTTCTCCATGCCAAAAGGCGCGATCGTCGGTGTTATTGGTGGTAACGGTGCGGGTAAGTCCACGCTGTTCCGCATGCTGATGGGCAAGGAAACGCCGGATTCGGGCACTATCGAAGTCGGTGAAACCGTGCAGCTGGCCTGCGTGGACCAGAGCCGCGAAGACCTCGACGGCAGCAAGACGGTGTTCCAGCAGATTTCCGACGGTTCCGACCAGATCCGTATCGGCAACTATGAGATCCCGTCGCGTACCTACGTGGGCCGTTTCAACTTTAAGGGCGGCGATCAGCAGAAGTTCGTCAAGGACCTGTCCGGCGGTGAGCGCGGTCGCTTGCACTTGGCCCTGACCCTGAAAGAGGGCGGCAACGTGCTGTTGCTCGACGAACCGTCCAACGACCTCGACGTTGAAACCTTGCGTTCCCTGGAAGAAGCGCTGTTGGACTTCCCTGGCGCCGCCATTGTGATCTCTCACGATCGGTGGTTCCTTGACCGCGTCGCGACTCACATCCTGGCGTACGAAGATGACTCCCAGGCGGTGTTCTTCGAAGGTAACTACACCGAGTACGAAGCGGACCGTAAGAAGCGTTTGGGCGATGCTGCTGCCCAGCCGCACCGTGTGCGCCACAAGAAACTGGCCTGATTCGGGTTGGTATGAAAAAAGCGGAGCCTTAGGGCTCCGTTTTTTTTGCGTGCTTTTCAGGGTGACCGAGGTGATCTCATCGCAGGCAAGCCTGCTCCCACACTTGACCGCGCTGATGCGGATGTACTCGGTCAATGTGGGAGCTGGCTTGTCTGCGATGCCCGACTACCTATTGGTGCATGGTTTGAGCTGAAATCCCCATTTGGGGGCGAAATAATGTAGTTATTTATATCAAATGCACCATTTAAATTCATAAAGGCGACATTTTGCCCTGTCGCAGTGCGAAACGAATTGATAAAGTCCGGCTCAATCTCTGTTAACAACTAAAAATCTGCCGAGACTTTTCATGATCGAATCCGTCGAATCCTTCCTCGCTCGCCTCAAGAAACGCGACCCAGACCAGCCCGAATTCCACCAGGCAGTAGAAGAAGTCCTACGCAGCCTGTGGCCGTTTCTTGAAGCCAACCCTCACTACCTGGCATCGGGCATCCTGGAGCGCATCTGCGAGCCGGAACGCGCGATTACCTTCCGGGTGTCATGGGTGGATGATCATGGCAAGGTCCAGGTCAATCGCGGTTTCCGTATCCAGATGAACAGCGCCATTGGCCCTTATAAAGGCGGCCTGCGCTTCCACCCGTCGGTGAACCTGGGTGTGCTGAAATTCCTCGCCTTCGAGCAGACCTTCAAGAACTCGCTGACCTCGCTGCCTATGGGCGGCGGCAAGGGCGGCTCGGACTTTGATCCCAAGGGCAAGAGCGATGCTGAGGTCATGCGCTTCTGCCAATCCTTCATGAGCGAGCTGTACCGCCATATCGGCGCAGACGTGGACGTGCCGGCCGGCGATATCGGCGTGGGCGCCCGTGAAATCGGCTTCCTGTTTGGTCAGTACAAGCGCCTGAGCAACCAATTCACTTCGGTGTTGACCGGCAAGGGCATGACCTACGGCGGCAGCCTGATTCGCCCGGAAGCCACCGGCTTCGGTTGCGTGTACTTCGCCGAAGAAATGCTCAAGCGCAATAACCAGCGTGTCGAGGGCAAGCGTGTGGCGGTGTCCGGTTCCGGCAACGTGGCGCAATACGCGGCGCGCAAGGTGATGGACCTGGGCGGCAAGGTGATTTCCCTGTCCGATTCCGAAGGCACCCTGTACGCCGAAAGCGGTTTGACCGAGGAGCAATGGTCGGCCTTGCTTGAGCTGAAAAACGTGCAACGCGGCCGCATCAGCGAACTGGCCGAGCGTTTTGGCCTGGAGTTTCGCAAGGGTCAAACCCCGTGGGAATTGGCCTGCGACATCGCGCTGCCCTGCGCCACTCAGAACGAACTCAATGCCGATGCTGCGCGCACCCTGCTGCGCAACGGCTGCCTCTGCGTGGCCGAAGGCGCCAATATGCCGACCACGCTGGAGGCTGTGGATATCTTTATCGAGGCGGGCGTTCTGTTCGCACCGGGCAAAGCCTCCAACGCCGGCGGTGTCGCGGTCAGTGGCCTGGAAATGTCGCAGAACGCCATGCGCCTGCTGTGGACGGCGGGCGAAGTGGACAGCAAGCTGCACGCCATCATGCAGTCGATCCACCATGCCTGCGTGCATTACGGCGAAGAAAACGGTCGGGTCAACTACGTGAAAGGCGCGAATATCGCGGGTTTCGTCAAAGTCGCCGACGCGATGCTGGCTCAAGGCATCGTCTAAGCCTCGGGCTCAATCAGCAGCACTTCGATCAACTGATCGCCGACGGGGCGCAGCCACAGCACCTCGTCACCCACCTGGGCGCCCAGCAATGCGCGGCCCAGGGGCGAACCCCAGTTGATCAAGCCCGCGTTGGCGTCCGCCTGATCTTCACCGACCAACTGAATGCGCTGCTGCTCGTCCTGCTCATTGGCGAACGTCACCCAACTGCCGATCTGCACCTTATCGCTGGAAGTGGCCGGTGCGACCACTTGGGCGCTCTGCACCCGTTGATTGAAGTAACGCAAATCCCGTTCAAGGTCGGCCTGGCGTTGTTTGTCAGCGCGCTCGCCCTTGGCGGATTCAGCGCTGTGTTCCTGCTGCAACTGCGCAACCTTGGCCTGCAATTGCGCCAAACCCTGCGCAGTCAGACGGTTGGGCTGCTCACTGACCTGACGCTCCACCGGCTGATCAGCCTGGGCGGCAGCATTGTCCTCGTTTACAAAAGCTCGGCTCATGGTGTTCTCCCTCTATGGAGTTTGGGCCATGTTCGCCGCGCATTAGTTTCGATGGATGTCTGAAAGCGACCTATTGCGAGCGATAGGCCCTGGCGGCGTCGCGGTCTTTCTCGTGCTGCCAGGCCCGCTCTCGGTCATCCCAGTGGTTGTCCCTGTAGTCGCGCAACTCTTCGTTTTCACGCATGGCCTTGCACTGTCGAAAGCCATCCTCCCAGCCTTCGGCGTATTGCCGATCCTTCAGATAACGCGGCACATTTTTGCGAAACTCCCCGGTGATCACCCCGGCAGCCTGGCGACCACTGCTGCAGCCATCGTCAAAACCGTCGGCAAAGGCCGGTGGATAACCCTTGGCCAGCAAATCCTGATGGGTCGTTTGGCAACCCGCCAGCCACACCACTGCACACAGCAATAACGCAGACCGCCACATGGCGTACTCCCTGGCCGTTTCACGGCTGTTAGGGAGAGTCTAGAACGGGATTTGTCAGGGAGGTGTGAAGGGAGAGTGAGAAAGGTGTTGTAAGTGCGGACCGCACGATGGTGTTTGGCTAAACACAACACCAAATGTGGGAGCGGGCTTGCTCGCGAAAGCGGTGGCTCAGCCAAGTTTCCAGTGACTGATACACCGCATTCGCGAGCAAGCCCGCTCCCACATTTTGATCTTCGTCAGGCTTTGATTAGTAGTGATACCACTTCACTTCAAGCATCACTTCGTTGACCGGCGTGGAAAGGTGGCTGTACTCGCGCTGTGCACTCAACCGCAGCCCCAGGTTGCGTGACAGCTCCCACTGCTGGTTCAAGCTGATGCTGCGCCGCACTTCGCCATTGGTGAAGAAATCACCCTTGGCTTCCAAACTCAAATTACCCAGCGGATTCCTCCACAACACCCCGGTATTGAAACCGGCTGCGGGGGAGATGGCTTCGTTGAAGTCGTTGTTGTGTTCCACGCGTACGGTGCCAAGGGCGAAGCCGAGCATGTCGTCGCGCAGTTGCCAGGTGCCGCCGGCGCCGCCGTTGACGTGGGCGACCAGGGTTTCGTCGTCGTGTTTGCCAGGCACGCGCTCCAGACCGCCGGTGACTTGCCATGACCAGGGTTGCAACAGCGCATTGCGCGGGGTCAGGGAGCGGATGGTGGCCAGGTCCAGTTGCTGCAGTTGCCAGTGGTTGCCCTCGTACTGGCGCAGTTTCATTTGCAGGATTTCGATCTGCGCGCCGAGGGGGAAGCCTTCAGCGTTGTCGTTGAGGTCGTGGTAGGCCATGCGCAGGCCGTATTCGCCAAAAGCTTTGTCGCCACGGGTGCCGATGCCGGCTTGCCAGGTGCGCGATTCATGGCCGTTTTCCGGCAGGCCGGGCGGTACGATTTTAAGGTCGGGCGCAGGGTTCTGATTGATCGCGCGCAGCAGTTCGAAGCTGCGCTGGGAGCGGGCGGTGTCGCGCTCCAGGCCATTGGCGCGGTAGCGGCCCAGGCGGTAAGCGGCGTCGATGATCAGGGCCTGGCGCTCGCGGGGCAGGGCTTTGAAGGCAGGCTCCTGCAATTGTTTCTGGTCGTCGCTGACCTTCAATACCCATTGCTGCTCGTCGCTGTCGAGTGGTTTGGCGCGCTCCAGCAGTTCGCGTTCGCGGGAAGGGCGGTAGTCGATCTTTTCTACCAGACCGGCCTCTTTCACGGCCTTGACCGTGTCGGTCGGGATGGCGGTCAGCGGAAATTGCTCGGTCAGGCGTAGGCCAGGGCGCGCCACTTGCAGCAGTTCCAGCAGGCGATAGGAGCAGTTTTCGTCAAAGAAGAAGTAGTCGAACTGGATCTGCTTGAGCTCCCACACGTGCTCGACCATGCGTTCGGTCTCGACCTGGGTGAGGTTGAGGCGGTATTCCCACAGGTCGCGGTTCTCGAGACTACGGTACTCGGAGAGTTTTTCCTGGTAGGGCACCAGGGCGAACAGGCCGGGGTAACCCCCCATCAAGCCTTTCCAGGCGTAGAGAATGCTGTTGTCGGAGCCCTCGATATAGGCGCCGAAGTTGATCGCGTAGCTGAGCAGGGCAGTGTTGTTACTTTGCACGTCGGCCTGGTCGATGCGCAGCAGAGTGTGGCCGAACATCGACGAGGGGCTGTTGAGGTAGGCCGCTGGGAAGATCATCACCGCACTATGGGGGGCGACGTCCTTGAACCACTGCTTGAATTCTTTGCAGTCCACGGCAGGCAGGTCAGTAAGTTGCAACTGATCCTTGAGCCAGCGGGTTCGTGCGGGGTACACGCACTGGGCGTGTTGTTCACCCAGGCTGGCCGGCGCGTAAAGGGCGTCGACGGTGGCCTTGAGTTCCGCATCCGGGTGATGGGCGCCGTCAGGTGCGAGGAAAAACTTTTTTTCGCTGACATAACTGCGCCAGCCGCTGATCTTGCCGGCTTCGTAGTGGCCCAGGGATAACCAGAAGGGGTCATTGGCCAATTGCTGCAAACGTTGATCATCGAGGTGCGGTGCCGCGTACAGCGGGGCGCAGGCGAAGAGAGCCAGGCAAGCGAGGCGTTTGAGCATGGGGGCTACTTAAGTCGAAATAAAAAAAAGACCCAAGGGGGGACAGGTCGAAAAAATAAAACCCGCGCCTCGAAAGGCGCGGGCAGGTCGAGCTTAAGCCTGGGTAGCGTATTTCGCCAGACGGGCATCACTTTTCAGTACAGCAATGGTGTTGTTGTGCACGTCATCAGCAGTCACGTCAGCCTTGCTGAAGATTTGCTGGAAGTGCTCGTGAGTCACGGCAGCAAAGTGCTCGCGATCTTCCGGTGCAACACCCAGTACCACAGCGTAGGTAGTCAGCGCTTCGCCGTTACCCTTGGCCATGTCTTCGGACAGCTCGTTCATCATGCCATTCATGGCAATCCAGGACTTGCCGCCATAGCTCAGGGCGCTGTTGGTGCTGCAACCGTTGGTGCCCGAGGTCATGCCGAAGGTGGCGTTACCCGAAGTACCGTTGGTGGTGGAGGCCAGGAAGTGAGCTGGAGTACCGCGCTGGCCTTCAAACAACATGTTGCCCCAACCGCAGTTCGGGCCACCTGGTGCTTCTGCCATTGCATTGAGGGAGACGACGGTGAAGAGAGTACCGAGAAGGATCCGTTTCATAGCTTTGTTCTCTTTGTGTGCAAACCAATGGACAAGGGTTCAGGCACGTCAACGCGCCCTAGGGGTCGGTTATTAGTCCAACCCGCGCAGTTTGGAGTTTAGGCACGTTCTAAGGGTTCCGTGTATTTTTATAAAACAATTCGCGATGTCGCACTATTTTTGCGGGACGCATCCCGCGTCTATGCTTTCCCTCAAGCGCGCCTTGCCAGAGCGCGTAACCGGGAGCCAGAATGCCGTTATCTGCCCCGCCTGATGTAAGGAAGCCCGATGCCTGATCCTGTTGCTGCCAGCTTGCGTCTAGCGCCCGAAGCGCTGACTCGCCCTTTCTCCGCTGAACAGTTCAGCTTCTCGACCACCAATGATCTGGAGCCCTTTCGCGGTGTGCTTGGCCAGGAACGTGCGGTTGAAGCACTGCAGTTCGGTGTGGCCATGCCACGCCCCGGTTACAACGTGTTTGTCATGGGCGAGCCCGGCACCGGCCGCTTTTCGTTCGTCAAACGTTACCTGAAAGCCGAAGGCAAACGCCTGCAGACCCCGGCAGATTGGGTCTATGTGAATAATTTCGATGAGCCTCGCGAACCCCGCGCCCTGGAACTACCAGGCGGCGGGGCGGCGGCGTTTATTGCCGATATCAACGGCTTGGTCGACAACCTGGTCGCCACCTTCCCGGCGGTTTTCGAGCATCCGACGTATCAACAGCGCAAGAGTGCCATCGACCGCGCCTTCAACCAGCGCTACGACAAGGCCCTGGACGTAATCGAACGCCTGGCCCTGGAAAAAGACGTCGCGCTATACCGCGACAGCTCCAATATCGCCTTTACCCCGATGCTCGACGGCAAGGCGCTGGACGAGGCCGAGTTCTCGCAGCTACCGGAAGCCGATCGCGAGCGTTTCCACACGGATATTTCCGAGCTGGAAGAACGTCTCAATGAGGAACTGGCCAGCCTGCCGCAGTGGAAACGTGAGTCCAATAACCAACTGCGCCAGTTCAACGAAGAAACCATCACGCTGGCCCTGCAGCCTTTGCTCGCACCGCTGTCGGAAAAGTACGCGGAAAACGCCGCTGTCTGCGGTTATCTGCAAGCCATGCAGGTGTACCTGCTCAAGACCG
The DNA here is from genome assembly GCF_014268275.3 of Pseudomonas tritici. NCBI lineage: Bacteria > Pseudomonadati > Pseudomonadota > Gammaproteobacteria > Pseudomonadales > Pseudomonadaceae > Pseudomonas > Pseudomonas tritici. The sequence continues at coordinate 5,577,857 of NZ_CP077084.1, read as the reverse complement.
TAGTCGAGCAACTGGTGGACGACGCCAAGACCGACGCCCAGGCGCGCAAGCTGCTTGAAGAGCAGTACTGCCCAAGCCTGGTGGTGGGCCATCCGGTCAACGGTGGCGCACCGGTGGTATTTGAACCGCACCCGACTTACGACAACCTGTTCGGCCGTATCGAATACAGCACCGACCAGGGCGCGCTCTACACCACCTATCGGCAATTACGTCCGGGCGCCTTGCACCGCGCCAATGGCGGTTTCCTGATTCTTGAAGCCGAAAAAATGCTCAGCGAACCGTTTGTCTGGGACGCCCTCAAGCGCTCCCTGCAGTCGCGCAAGCTGAAGATGGAATCGCCGTTGGGCGAGTTGGGCCGCCTGGCTACGGTGACCCTCAACCCGCAGATGATCCCGCTGCAGGTCAAGGTCATCATCATTGGTTCCCGCCAGCTGTACTACGCGTTGCAGGACGCCGATCCGGATTTCCAGGAGATGTTCCGGGTGCTGGTGGATTTCGACGAAGATATCCCGATGGTCGATGAGAGCCTGGAGCAGTTCGCCCAATTGCTCAAAACCCGCACATCGGAAGAAGGCATGGCGCCGCTGACCTCGGATGCGGTGGCACGGCTGGCCACTTACAGCGCACGCTTGGCGGAACATCAGGGGCGCTTGTCGGCGCGCATTGGTGATTTGTTCCAACTGGTCAGCGAAGCGGATTTCATTCGCCACCTGGCGGGCGACGAAATGACCGACGCCGGTCATATCGAGCGCGCACTCAAGGCCAAGGCCACGCGCACCGGGCGCGTGTCGGCACGGATTCTCGACGACATGCTGGCCGGGGTCATCCTGATCGACACCGCAGGCGCGGCCGTAGGCAAGTGCAACGGGCTGACGGTGCTGGAGGTCGGTGACTCGGCGTTCGGCGTGCCGGCGCGGATTTCCGCCACGGTGTACCCGGGCGGCAGCGGCATTGTCGACATCGAGCGTGAGGTTAACCTCGGCCAGCCGATTCACTCCAAGGGGGTGATGATCCTCACCGGTTACCTGGGTAGCCGTTATGCCCAGGAATTCCCGCTGGCGATCTCGGCCAGCATCGCGCTGGAGCAATCCTACGGCTACGTGGACGGCGACAGTGCGTCCCTGGGCGAGGCGTGCACCTTGATCTCGGCCTTGTCGAAGACGCCGCTCAAACAGTGCTTTGCCATCACCGGTTCGATCAATCAGTTTGGTGAAGTGCAGGCGGTGGGCGGGGTCAACGAGAAGATCGAAGGTTTCTTCCGCCTCTGTGAAGCACGCGGGCTGACCGGCGAGCAAGGGGCGATCATTCCGCAAGCCAACGTCGCCACGCTGATGCTTGATGAGAAGGTGCTGCAGGCGGTGCGCGCCGGGCAGTTCCACATCTATGCCGTGCGCCAGGCGGATGAGGCCTTGAGCCTACTGGTGGGTGAGGATGCCGGTGAGCCGGATGCGGAAGGGCAGTTCCCTGAAGGCACGGTCAATGCGCGCGTGGTAGAGCGCTTGCGCGCGATTGCCGAGATGATCAGCGAGGAAGACTTGAAGGAGGCGGAGAAGGAGTTGGCACAGCAGGCGTTGGCGGAAGCCAAACCCACCTGATTTTTTTGTCGTGATGCGGTCAAGTGTGGGAGCTGGCTTGTCGGGTCGCCGCACCGCTGTGATAGCCATAGGTATCAACACATCTTGAGGGTGCCCTCTGCTACGCAATTTCACTTTGAAGATGTGTAGATACTTATGCTGCGATAGCGGTCTACCCGTTAACGGAGATGTTGCCTGGACGTCAGTCATCGCACGCAAGCCAGCTCCCAGATTGACGGTGGTGTATTCGGAGAAATCACGAAACCGCCATAAATTTGACTTAGGTTGAGGGGCCAGCGCCGTTGGTCCCTACAGCCTTGGTTTGTCGCGGTTTTCTTCTATTCTGTGTTCAAGGGATATCCACAGGAGTCGCTGGATAGAGACAGCCTCGCCCCAGGCGCAGGTTGAACACCGATCTAACGAGGGTCGCCGCCATGCCGCGCAACCTTTGCCTCACCCGCCAGTGCTTTGGCCTAGTCACCCGTATCGAATGTTCCATTCGCCCTCTCGCGGGCGATAACGGCATGTGGACGTTGTTGTTTGCCGCCGGAATGACCGGCGAACAACCCTCCACTATCAAGTCCCAGGGCCCGTTTCACGGCCCCTTCGTGGCGGAGAACATTCTGGAATCCATCGTTGATAGCCTGACCCTGCATGGCTATGAGCAGGCGGGCGATCCGCAGATCTGGAGCCTGCACATGCAGGCCCATCTGCGACAGCTCAATGGTGATACCCAGCACTGAGTGCTATTTGCTCTCGGGCTTGTCCAGCTTGACTTCAAAGCCGTACTGCACGGTGCTGAGGTCGGTGCGTTGGTAGCTTTCCAGGGACGTAGGCTGGCCGTAGAAATAATGCACGTCAAACAGCGCCGTGCCGTATTCCTCGGCGCGGTGGCTCACACCCAGGATTTCCTTGAGGTAGTTGCCGCTGGCGTCCTTGGCGTAGAAGCGCCAGCTGTCGGCAGGGAATTCCTTCTGGTCCACGACCAGCGCGTTGTCCTTGAGCGACAGCCCTTTGGGGAGCTTGCCTACCTCAATGTCGGCTTTTTCGATGGTCGCCAGGAACAGTGGAATCGAGCCCACCACAAACGCCGGGTTTTCCGGAAACAGGTTGAGGTCATAGGTGAGGGTGCCGCGCGCCGGGTTCAGTTCGAAGGCCTCAGTCGGCAATTCGATCGGCTCCCCGCGTTCGCCCTTTTCGTCGGCGGTAAAGAAGGTCACCGGCGATTCGCTGCTGTTGCGCTCACTGCCCACCAGGTCGTCATTGAAGGTGAACGGGTGGTCAAACACGATGTGTGCGGCACTGGCGTCCTCGACCGACTGGCTGATGGTGACGCTGTTTTTCAGCTGCTCTTCGGTCATGCTCGCGTCTTTGAGCCAACTGGCGGCGCCGTCGTCGTATACGGTGACCGGCATTGGCAAGGCCTGTACGGTTTGCTGCAGGCTGTTCTTGTCAAAGCGCAACACGGGCAGGTCGAGGTCTTTGCGGGTAAGCGTAGCGGTGGAGAAATCCAGTACGTTGACCTGCAGGTTGTCGATCACGCCATTGAAATACACCTTGGCGTAATGGCTGCTCTGCTTGTGTTCGAAGGCTTTTTGTTCATCGGTAAGCTGTTTTTCGAATGCCTCCGACCAGACTTTCTGCTTTCGCATTTCGGCCAGTTGCTTCTCGTAGAACGCCACCTGCGCGCTGCTTTCGTTGATCGAGCCCGAGCGTGTGAGGAATTGCCCAGTGCTGTCCCGTGCCTGTACCAGCAGTGGGTTGGGCGACTCGTCACCCACTTCCGGTGCCAGTGGTTGGCTGTTGATCAGCTCGATCTCGGCGTAGTTTTTCTCCAGGAGCAGCAGGTTGAGGGTGATATTGCCTTCGGTACGCTTGTGGCCGACGTCCTTTTTCGACAAATCAAACGTCAACACCTTGCCCGGCGCAACCACTTCAATGGTGCCCTTTAGGTTGACGGGTTGCGGCTGGCTCTTGTTTTCGGTTTCGATGCCGTCGATAAACGGGTAGGTCACCGTCAAGTCGTCGGGGTTGGTCAGGTTGGAACTGCTGGGGCTCAGTTGGATGCCCGGATCGGTTTCCGACCATTCCGGCTGAAAGGGGATGACCTTGTTGTTGCTCAAGGTCACGGACTTCCATTCCAGGCCATGGGGAAAGGGGAATGGGTCCGGGACACTGAAATTAAACGGGAAGACCGGCTGCAAGTCCGTCAAATAGTCGGAGTGTGAGGTTTTACGCAGCACGAACAGGCCATTGATGTAGGTGTCCACCAGCGCCTGGGGCGTGGGGTAGTGCCTGAGCAGGGCCAGGCTGTCTTCGCCGTATTCGGCTTCGATGGGCTTGGTGGCAAGCTTGGCCCGTGCCCGTTCCAGTAACAGCAGTGAACCGCCAAGTTCGGCAACGGCGTCGCGCAGCTTGGGGTCTTGGATGCTGTCGAGGGAGTGTTCGAATTGTGCGGTTTTCTCTTCGAGGGTGGCCTGCTTCTGCTCGTCGCTGGGGGAGCAGCCGCCGGCCAGCAGCAATGCCGCGCACAGGCCGAGATTGGCCAAAGGGGATCGCACATCCATCATCTGAGTTTTTCCTGTCCGACATCATCGAGCCGATTTTTATTGGGCTCGACACTAGCAGAAAAATTCTCTTACAGATGCCGCCCAGGTCAGTTTTCTCGTGGTTACAGGTGTTTTGTAACCGCTGGTATACTCGCCACCATTTTTAGCCAAGCTGTGTGAGATCCCATGGAACGCTTTATCGAAAATACTATGTACGCCTCACGCTGGCTGTTGGCGCCCATCTACCTGGGGTTGTCCCTGGGCTTGCTGATCCTGGCGCTGAAGTTCTTCCAGGAAATCATCCACGTCATTCCCACGGTTTTTACCATGCTGGAGTCTGAGGTGATCCTGCTGCTGTTGTCGTTGATCGACATGGCGCTGGTCGGTGGCTTGCTGGTGATGGTGATGATTTCCGGCTACGAGAACTTCGTCTCGCAGCTGGATATCGATGAAAACAAAGAAAAGCTCAACTGGCTCGGCACCATGGACTCTTCGTCGCTGAAGATGAAAGTCGCGGCCTCCATCGTGGCGATCTCGTCCATCCACCTGCTGCGCATCTTCATGGACGCCAAGAACGTCGATCCGGAGCATTTGATGTGGTACGTGATCATCCACATGACCTTTGTCGTGTCGGCGTTCGCCATGGGCTACCTGGACAAACTCACCAAGCACTGATGTGCGCGCCGGCCTTACTGTTCCACGAAATAGTAAGGCTGGCGATTGATCGACATCTCCTTGGCGACCCTCACAGGCGTGCTCAAACCGTTGGTATGGTCCAGCAATGCAACGTTGCCGGGCTTGGCGGCGAGGTAATTGTGCAACTCGGCCTCGGTTTGCAGGATGGGCAGGTAGCCCCGCAGATAGAACACGCTGGCCCCGGCGATGCGTTCATTGGGCTGAAACAGCACAACTTCTTTGCCTTCGTCTTTGAGCGCCTGGATCTGGCTGATCACCGGCACGAACGATTGGCGCACGTCGGCCTTGGGCGCGAACCAGAAGGCGGCTGCCAGGTAGCAGGCCACGGCCAGGGTGAAAACGCTGCTGACTAGTGGTCTATGGTGTTTGTACAGCGCGGGCTTGTGGTCTTTCAGCCAGCCCAGCAGCACCCGCGCATATTCTGCCGCCAACACGGCGGCGGCCGGCGTCAGTGCCATCAGGTACACCGTGCGCTTGCTGGACGCCAGCGTCAGCAGGGTGAACTGCCCCACCAGCCAGACACTGAAAAACAGCCGGTAGCGGTTGCGCACCAGGCTTTTACGGAAATGCCACAGGCCCAGGTACACCAGGATGTTCCAAGGCAAGAACGCTTGAGGCAGTTTTGCGATGTAGTAATACATCGGCTCATAGTGCCCTGCCTCGACAAACGAGCCGCTGAAACGCCCGACGCTGTTGGTCCACAGCACTTCGCCCACCGCCTGCATACCGCCGCGCTGGAACAGAAAGCCCAGCCAGATCAGCAGTGGCACAAGCGCCAACAAGGTAAACAGCGCCGGCTTGAGCCAGTCGCCGATGCGTAGGCGCTTGTCCATCAGGCTGGTGCTGGCCAGGTACACAAAAATCACAATGCCCGGCATCGCCAGGCCCAGCACGCCTTTGCTGAGCGTGGCGATCACCATGCCAGCGGTAAACAGTGCCCAAGCGGCTGTGTTTGAACCTTGGTGCTCGGGCCGCACGGCTTGGTAAAACGCCAGCAGCGCGGTGGTCACGCCCAGGCTGAGCAACGAATCCTCGCCCACGCCGCGCGCATTGCTCCAGTAACTGGCCATGGTCGCCAGAATCAACGCCGCGCTGAACGCCAGCGTCTGCGGCCGTCCGAACCGGCGCAGCATTGCGTAGAGCAGCATCACGCTGAACAACCCGGCAAATGCCGAGGCCAGGCGCACGGCCCAGGTGGTGCCGCCAAACAGGCGAATGGCCCCGGCATCGATCCACAGGCTCAGGGGCGGTTTTTCCAGGAAGGGCTCACGAAACAACTGGGGCACCACCCAGTTATTGTCCAGGTGCATGGCCATGGCGATGCCGGCGACGCGCGCTTCGGTGGAGCCTTGCAGCTCATGGTTACCCAGGGCGAAGAAGAACAACAGACCAGCAAGCAGGAGTAATAGGGGAGCGGGACGCGTCATGGGTTGTGGCTACCAAGGCAGGAGGACCGTCCGGGGGAACGGTCATTGCAGTTGGCTAGTATCCGTCTGTGTTTCTGAACGTTTCGTGAACAGATGGGAGAATAGTGAGGGGCGCCTATTGGGCGGTATAGGAAGTCACAGGCGCGTGGTGTCTATTACAACAATTCCCAACGGTCCACTACGTTTTTCCACCCTTACCCAACCCTGTTCACCGTAGTAGCTGGTACGGCAAATTTTAATCTGTTTGTTCACTTCCGTATCGAATACCCGGATGCCTGCGCAATTATGCCTGCCTCCCGCTGCATATTCGTACGAAGTCACATAGCTGCTGAATACCGTGCTCGTAAGCAGAATAACCACCGATAGCAGCGCATCCATCACCAAGCCACTGGCGATGAGCAAGCCGAAAAAGACTTTTAATCGATCCAGCGGTTTTTTGCGCAGGAACCTGGAGTTCCCGGTATGCCACCCCCACACCATCAAGATGATTGCCAGCGCTGGCGATGAGATCAGGGCGATCTTTTCAGCTATCGGGTTGAAATGTGCAGACGGCCAGATAATGAATGTCCAGACCAGAATCAGCGCGATGAGGAGTAGCAGGCCAATGGTGGTTGGTATCAGGTAGGCATAGGAGTTTTTGTTCAATGCGACGTTCGTCCTTGTAGTCGGAGCCTGCCGCTGGTGTCTCTCGGAGACAGGGCAGTAGTGCAGCATTGAATTGTAAAGGATGTGCCCCTTGGGTGGTGCGCTGAGAGCGTGAGCCGGGGAAATTAGACGATGGCAAATCGCAGACAAAGAAAAGCCCGCGATGGGGAGAAGCGGGCTTGAAAGGGATATTCACAAGGAGCTGGTATAACCATAGACGCTCAAGTGTGAAAGGGGCGTGAAAGCCTGAGCTCAGTGTGAAGTGGTGATTGCCAGGGTGAGTTGTTGGACCGTTTTCAGCGGCGTCAGCCTGCACGTGACTCGGTTTTTTTGATTTGCTACTGAGGTTACGTCGGGAACGGTTGCGCGTCAGCGGTGGAGGCCAGCGTGACGAGCACACGCTCGATGAGTAATCCGCCCAGCACCACCAGTTGCTGGCTACCCAAGAGTTTTTGACGGGTTAATCCGTCGAGTTCGAAGGCCAGGTCTGTGATGATTGCGTCCAGCGATGCAAGGGTTTCGCTGGCTTGGATCAGCAGTGTTTCGGGATCGATGTTTGGCGCGATGGTGAAGAGGGTGGTTGGGGGATTTGGGGTGATTTTTTTCATGGCTGAATCTCCTTGATTAGTGGAGTCGCCAGACATCGCTGCTAAACGAAAAGGGTGGCGACCGTACGCGGGTTAGCAGACCAGGAATCAAGGAACCCAGCGCACCCGAAAGTGCCCCACGCACAGCCGCCATAATGCGAACCAGCGGATGCTGAAAGCATCGCTTGAACGGATGGTGGCTTTGCAGGCCTTGATATTAACCGAGCTGCTAAACCCGGTCGCTGATTTTGCAGCGACGTGGAGAGGTTAGCCGGGTAGGTGGAGTGGAACCAGTTCACCAAGGGCGCGACATCTTGAAGGAAAAATCCGAAGCGCGGTTTGGCGGTGATTTCAGAGACCCAAAAACAACAAAACCCGCACTAGGCGGGTTTTGTCGATGCTTCGAAGTGGTGGGCCGGGGGGATTTGAACCCGCATCCAGCCCTTACGGTTCGTGGCTTCCAGCCTTCAGGCTGCCATTTTGCTGTCATTAAGTTGACGTTCTTTCATTTTTTATACGCATCAAAGATGTCTGGCCTACCAGATGTCAGATAATTTTGAACAGGTGGTCTAGTGATGTCAAAATGATGGGCTAACTAAAAAATCAAAGGAATGAGCGTGGCTACCCTCGTCGAAGCTCTTGATTGGCTTCCTAAGCATTATGGTCATCTGGACGCCGCAGCAGTGCACATGGTGCCTGATAAATATTACTCCCCAGGGTTTATCGCTGCGTTCGCTGCCTACCTCACTCACAAGCGCGTAAATCGTGAGTCTGTGGTTTTTGAGAATGAGAATCATGAGGGGTATTTTTCTGCCGTCGGCCTGGCAAAGGCAGTGTGGGGGCTAGATGATTATCAGTATGAACGAAAAAATGCTGGAGTTAATTATGCTCCTTTGACGCCCCTTGCTTCTCAAAATGATGTTGACAAAGCAACGGCGCAGATCAACAGTTGCTTGCGGTCCTTCGCGTCGTGTGATGATGTGGACTACAGTAGGAGTCCAGCTTTCAAGGAGTTGACCCACGTAGTTGGCGAGATGCATGACAACGTTTGGTCTCATGGGCTTAGCACAGGGTTTTCTGTCGCTCAGCGGCAGGTCATCAAAAATGGCACAGGTCATGCTATAGAATTTTCTCTAGCTGATTGTGGAATGGGTTTCCTGGAGGAACTCAAACGCTCTCGAATCGCTGGATCCAAGGGAATTAAGTCCGATCGTGAGGCTGTTGAGTGGTGCATTCAGGAAGGGAACTCCTCGAAGCTTGCTAAGCTCGAAGATGAATGGGCGCAGTCAGTCCCTGAGGATTACCTAGGATCAAGCCCGTTTGGTGGTGCCGCAGTTGTTCACTCAGGCAACGGGAATCACCACCAAGGATTAGGCTTAGCGAAGCTTGTGGAGCTTGCTAGATCGTATGATGGTGTTTTGAACATCGCTTCGGGTGACTGCTTGATGATGTTGCGCCGAGGTGGACAGCAAAGTTTTAGGCGGCTTGCCCAGCCGTGGAGAGGGGTTGCGGTTTCCCTTTCCATTAAAGAATCTAGTCTCATGGCCGCTAAGGTTGTTGAGGCTGAGGATGTAAGAAATATTATGAATTTATTGAGGGGGTAATGATGGAAACATTTGCCTTTAGGCACAGTGACCTAGCTTCCCGAAGCCTCGCCTCGAAGGAACGGAGCGCTTTGTATCGACAGCTGCATGATCATGAACAGATCGTGATCGATCTAGCTTCGGTAGAGTCAATCTCCGAATCTTTCGCTGATGAGCTATTCGGCGTACTTGTGCTTGAACGAGGTTTTGACTTCGTGATCAAGCATGTCAAAATTGTTAACGCTGCTGATGATGTGTTGCGTTCTATTGCCATAGCAATGAAGCGCAGACGAGCTGTTGCTGCGTGATCATTGATACGAGAAAAGGGGGCTATTCAGCCCCTTTTTTTTGGCTAAAATTTTTGTCAGAAGCATCCCAAAGACTTTCAGCTCGCTGACCTGCATGGAGGTCAGCAGCAGGCATCCAGCGCCCATACACTCGGGCGATCATGGTCCAATCACTGTGTCCCATTTGCTTGGCCACCCACATTGGATGCTCACCCGCTGACAGCATCATTGACGCGTAGGTGTGGCGAGTCTGATAGGGGCGCCTGTACCTAACGCCAGCCTTCTTCATCGCCGGCGCCCACATCGTTTTTCGGATCGGCCCGTCTCCAGCCCAGCGCTCAAGGGTGCGTGGATTCTGGAAAACTTCGGCGTCAGCCAGGAACGTGTGCGCCTTTTGTGCTTTCAACGCCTCCAGCGCAGGTCGGAGAAGCTTCACGCTTCGGCGCCCGGCTGCGGTCTTTGTGGTCTCCGCCTTCCCCTTGCCGGCCTGGGTCATCGCTCGGCTTACCATCACCTCTTCGCGTAGCCAGTCGATATCGCCCCAGTCCAGAGCGACCAACTCACTGGTACGCAGCCCGCTCCACAAGGCGAATTGCATCATGTTGCGCGCTTGGCCGGAGAGGGCGCCAAGCACGGCCTGCTGCTCTTCGGGACTGAACGGATCGACATCATCCTCTTTCGGCGGCGCGGCCTTGCGCGAGTAGGTCCAACCGGCCAGCGGGTTCAGTTCAATCAACTCCTCCTCGGCGGCATCGTTCAGCGCGGAGCGCAGGCAGCTCTGGATATTGCTGAGCGTTTTGTTGCTCACTTCCAGAGTGTCGAGCCAGTCGCGAACGGCTTTCCGTTTCAGGTCTACCAGCATCGTGTCGCCCAGAGCAGGGATCAAGCGCAGCGTGACCAACTTCCGGTACCCGTCGAAGGTGCTGCTGGCAACGTGCTTTTCCTTCGCAGTCAGCCACCTGGTTAAGAACCCATTCACCGTCTCGCGGGACGCCTCTGGCGCAAACTTCGCCGCCCGGGCAGATCCCGGAAAGGTCACTGAGTAGTCGAAGGTGCCGATCGATATGGCGTGTTCGATCGCGGCCTTGTGCTGCTCGGCCTTTTTCAGGTTAGTGGCGGTGGGCTTGAGCGTGATCCGCTCGCGGCACCTGACGCCCCGATACATGAACGTGATTTCGATACTCGAATCGGAGACTGCCCGAACTCCCCTCCCGCCTCTACCCATGACTCATATCCCTCTACATCGAGAAGCGTCCGGCCATCCGGCGCCTTGATCCATATCTCACCGAGCCGCCAGATCCCGTCACGGATCTTTGAGCGGATCGCGTCTTCTGTATAGCCAGACTCGCTGGCAAATTTCCTGACGGTCACATAGCGCATACCTTCACCGTTCCGCGTGTCGCGACACGTTTTCGTTATCCGCGAACTGTGTCGCGACATCCCACTTACCCATCGCTTGAACTCCCGCGAAAGTGGTCGGCCAACACCCGGCGCGCGTCGATACCGCACGACGCCGACATTGCGTAGATCTGCCCGAAGGTGGTTTCTCGGCGCTGCAGGGCGTTGAACAACTCGATCAGGCGATGGCCCTTGGTACCGTTGCGGCAGTTCATAGCTGGAACCCCGTTTTCTGCGGGAGCGGGGCGGCGGTCAATTGCTCGCTTTGGCACATGGATGTTGCAAGAGAGGCCAGTGCCGCTGGGCTCTCGCCGCCGCTGGTGGTGCTGGTGGGCGTCTGTAGGAGCGAACTGTCCGGCAAGCAGCTGATCCCGGTGTTGTTCAATATCCAGCAGGTGACGCCACGGGCGCTGTCGTGCTGGACGTCGATCAGTTGCTCGCCGGCCGAGGCCTGGCCAGCTAACAGCAGCATGGCAATGGCGGGAATCAGCTTCATTGGCCTTTCTCCTTCGTGTTTGATGTTTCGCCAGGCTTGGGTGTAGTAATAAACAGAAATAGGCAAGCGCTCCCTATCAGCCAAACGGCGGTGCCGAAGAGGGCCCCGGCCACATCGAGACCGGATGTACTGTCGATCAGGTCGGGGGCTGTGAAGAGCAGCCAGCCTATGGAAACGCTGATATAGATAAGGATCGACATCAGCACCTTGAACAGCCGGAACGGTGTGACCGGTTTGCGTGACATTCACTTTCTCCAGGCCGAACGAATCCCGACCGCGTTGTTGGCTTTCGCAAAAATCAGGGTTGGTTAAACGGTTGGAGCGGCCTCAATTCGGCGGACGGCCACACGTGTTTCAGTACGGCGCTCGCCTGGGCGGCGAATGCGGCCGAACTGTTCGGTATTGGCTTGCTGGGCGGTCAGCACCATGCAGAGAACGATTACCAGAGGGGTGATGATCTGGCGCTTGAACGCCTCGATTACCAAGCCGCGCATCGTCTTGGCGCCTAGCTTGAACCGTGCAGACTCAAGGCGCTTCTCAGCGGTGTTCGGACTGATACCCATGACTCGACCAATCTCTTTCACCGTCAGATCGGCCGCCGCCCACAAAGTGGCTTCAAGCTCGCGAGGAGCCAGGCCCATTTTGAGCGAGCCTTGCCAGTTGCCGGCGGTGACGGTGTTGGTGGTCATGTCTGAAGCTCCATGCTCGGATGTGATGAAATAAAAGTACCAAAGGTAATTATGTTAGTAAATGCCTTTGGCAATATTATTTTCAGTTGACCAAAAAAAACCGCTCAACTGCGGCGGCTTTTTTTCGACTTAAGGTCTGGATACCCTCACGCTTCCTCCGCGCCATATCACTCTTCCAATCAATGGGAGATCGACGGCTGCCGAACTCGGGATAACCTCGTCTGGGAATATCTGCTTGTCTTGGTTGTCACACCTAAGCATCCAGTTTCCCGAAATTTGCTGTGCTACCCGCCTCACGCTAGTCCTGCCGTCAGGCATGCGGACGAGATATACCTCACCATCCTTCAAGGTCGGCTTGTACGTGTCAATCATGACCACGTCGCCTGACAAAATATGTGGCGCCATACTGTCGTCGCCGGCGTAAACGATGTTGAGACTACTAAACGAAACTCCCATTTCTTGAAGCCATCCGCGCCTGAATACCATGCCTTCGGTTAGCCCGCGATGCTCGTCGTTCACATTTGGCATGAACGAGTTATCGTCTAAATATTGCGGTATTAGGACGTATTGCTCGCGGGGTGGGGCATCAATGATGCGGGCGGCTTTAGCCCAGGTTGTCCGAAAAGAATCTGCAGTGACGCGCGACGAGGCAACCATTTCGATGATCTCCGCCAGGCGCGGACTAAAGTCAGAAACCGGCACATCCAAGATTTTGGCGAATGCAGCCGCGATCTCTGTATTCAGCGGATTCACTCCGTTCAGATAGTGTGAGACAGAGCTTTGGTTAATCCCGAGCTGCTCAGCCAGCTTTTCCTGAGTCAGCTTCAGATGTTTCTTTTTGGCTGTGAAAATTGCCTTTAAGCGAAGGCATTCTTCTTTACGGTCAGCAGGCAATGGTTTTTTCATCAGCCAATAATATTCCCATCGGTAATAGTTTAACAAATGCCAAAGGTATTGCTTTGTTAAAATGCCATAGGTACTATTTTCCCAAAGTTCTGTTTGGAGATGTGGCCGTGAAACGGATCAATCTGAAAGATTTTGCAAAGGATCGCGGTCAGCCAGAAGCGGCCTCGCTCCTGGGAATGACTCAGGGGGCACTGAGTAAGGCTATTCGTATCGGCCGAGATGTTCTCGTCATTGAGCAAGGTGACGGAACATTCACCGCTATAGAAATCAGAAGCTTTCCATCTTGTATCGCTAGGAACTCGAGGCTTGGAAATGCCCCGATGCTGAGTGAAACGATACGCCTATCACTGATCTCCGAAGAGTCTGACAATCCATCTGTTCATACATCCAGTAATGCGGAGGTGGCGTGATGATCCCCACCTGCATGATCGCCTTAGCCGAGCGCAAATCCGCATCCAGTACGGAGCTATTCCTACAGCTTGATCTGGATGTGGAGGAGGCGTTCGTGGAGCTATGGGGCCCAGGCGTTCTGATTGGCTACTTGCGCCTCACCCGAGCCGCTAACGCAGACGAATTCAGGAATGGCCGGACTGTAGCAACGTTTGAATTAGCGGAAATGCTTTCGGCGCGTTCTCCAACCCCAAGTCCAGTAGTTTCTCTGTCAGGTGTTTTATGGCGTCGCCAGGAGCTTCTCGGAGTGCTTTCAGTAAGCCGGTTTTTTGATCTTCTGGAGCATTCGACGCCTTCACCTTGGCTTCAATCAACTGGCGGAGAGTGTCCTCATGAAGCTTGACCGTCACTGTTCCCAGTATTGCGCCCAGTCCGCCATCCCCCGCGAGGAAATCCATGCCCTGCGCAGTGCATGCAAGCTTCCCCATGTTTATCAAAATCTCGCCGCTCATGGCGAAGCTCATGCATTCCGCAACCAGACCGTGTTGCGCAAGGTAGTACAGGTTCGCATCAAAGACGTCTTCGTCGACGCCCTCAGCAATCTGATCGTACTCGGCGTAAGAGGGGCTTCGGGGATACACGGCGGCAAGGCCGGTGAGAATCTTAAGTTGCAGGCTCCGATCAAGCTTCATAAACCAGGTCTCCGTGACCGTCGTTTCGAGTGGGATCAAAACAATATCACGGCTTGGCCAGCCACCCATTTGCGGCATGGGTAAATCGCAGGCAACAAAAACCCGGCTTGGCGGCCGGGTCCTTAAACAGCCCATTGGCGTGGGCTTTATGTACTTCTCGTTCAAGGGGAACGATATGTCACACCCAAAAAATACCACCGCGCCCCCAAAAGCGCAACACCTGCCTCGGTCAGTGGCCGACCGTGCCGGCTTCATCTATTTCGAGGTGCAAGTCGTTTATGAAGAGGCTAGATGCAAACGCTCATATCCTGCCGTGCTCGATGAAGCCATTGCTCGAGAGCTTAAGTCGATTTTGGAGCAGGAGGTTTCTCCTCATTCAGTTCGCATCATTTGGGCTGCTGGTTGGTCTGCGGAGTTCGAAGAGTTTCTTCGAGTGGATGAACGCATGACCGACCTCATCAAGTCTGTCCGCTCAGCAGAGCGCCCAGGTTACGAGCTTTGCGCGCGCCTAGGACAGTTTGGGCCGTACGAAGGTTACGCGCCACATTCTGCGCAATCCGAAGACGTGGCGCGCAACTCTGGGGTGCAGCCATGACTACTTCTCTCTCAGTTATCGAACACCTCGAAGGGGAGCTTTTGGATGATGCTGTCCTAACGCCCGAGGACATGGCGCGAATGAACGAGGCTCGTGCAGCTTTCAGAGAGCTCAAGTCAATCCTGATGCTGCAGGTAATCCCGTCGCTGGGCGGCTTCGAGAACCCTCTAGCCGCAGAAATTGAGCGGCGCATAGAGATGGTGACGTTTCGCAGCCGGAACTTCCTTTTCCCGCACCGTCACGCTGGCGCTGCTCACGACGCGATTCACGTCGGGGGCCGCCCATGACCGTCGTCAAATTCAAAGGCGGTGATGCTGTCATCACCATTCACGACACCCAGTTGCCCATCGTCGAGTATCGCGGCCAGAGAGTTGTCACGCTCGCGATGATTGATCGGGTACACGCGCGGCCAGATGACACGGCGGGGCGTAATTTCCGTGAACACCGTGACCGCCTGATTGATGGGGCTGATTACTTTGTGTTGTCCCGATCTCAAAGCAGCGAAATTCGCGGTTTAGAACAGGACATGCCCAATCGCGGTTTGATCGTATTGGCCGAGCAGGGCTACCTGATGCTGGTCAAGTCGCTTACCGACGATTTGGCTTGGACCGTCCAGCGGCAGTTAGTCAACAACTACTTCCGACCTCAACAGCTCACTGTTCCGCGGACCCGCGCCGAGGCAATGCGTCTAGCTGCCGACTTGGAGGAGCAGAATGAATTGCTGGCGCTGGAAAACCAGCAGCAGGCCGCAAAGATCGAGAGCCTAGAAAACTTCTTCATGGCCGGCGAGACGCCCTTCCAATTCGTGAAGCGGCTGAACGGGGTCAATTGCTCGCAGATATCCCATGCACTCATGGAGATGGGCTGGGTGTTCAACGATGCCGACTTGGAAAGTCGTCCGCATTACCGCGTTTACAGCCGCACGCGCGTGAAGAAGTGGCTTACCGAGAAGCCCAGGCAGATACGGGGAGAGGGGCACACAACATTCACCCGTTACGACCTGGTGCTGTTGATCGACGGCGCCAAGAGGCTGCACGACCTCTACTTGAGCCAAAAGCTTCCCATGAAAAAGACCTGGGATGGTCGTTTTTCCTACATCAAATTCAGCGCGGAGACCTCCCTGTGAACAACATCAATCTCAAGGTCGCCGAAAAGATCGGCTCTATCGCACGGAAAACTCTTTCGCAGCGCGACATGTTCATTCTGATGCGCAGGGTCATCCGGAATAGCCTGAGGCACAAGGCGCAGATCCGTGCTGAGCGCAGCATCTTTCGCCGGCAGGCTGCGAAGCTGAAGCCCTTTCTCCCGTTTGCTCAGCGCCAGATGGATATGCTGCTCGATAAGTCCAAGCGTCACCGCGAGGACGACCTCAAGGTCATCAAACAGGGCCTTGTGGGCTTCGGTTACAACCTGATCAGGGACGCAGAGGGTGCGTATGAGGCGATCGGCTTTTCAGGGATGTGCGACCTTTTAAGCATCAACCCGATGCACAGGGAAGAGGCGGGGCGCAATGCGAAAAGCTTGGCCGATTTGATCTACGTCGCACGGCTGGAGGATAGCGTAAGCCCTAAATCTGAGGCTTGGGGTGAGGGTGGTCCGCTGTTCGAGGCTTGTTTCTTAGCGATGATCGAGTGGATCAATACAGCCCCCGACAAAGACTTACCAGACCTATTCGAGCCTGGCGCGCCTTTCGGTCCGACACTTCCGCCGGTGCTGACGGTAGTCGAAGGAGGGAAACCTCAATGACCACCTACGATATTGCCACATGCAATCTTCCCCAGGCTCCCACAACCGCTGAAGTAGTCGCCGGCCCCTGGTCCAGCTATTCCAATTGCCGGCATCTGCCTGAACGCGAACGCTGGGAGATCTACGGCTTGGCCAAGGCTGGCCGTGTCGCCCTGGAGGATCGCGGCGTCGTCATGACTGAGACCTATGACGCGTTCATTGCCCGTGTTACGCGGGAGTTGGACCTATGAGCATCATTCGCGCCCCTCGGCCAGAGGGGAACTTCTACCTGCTCAATAAGGCGATCAGCGAAGACCAGCGTTTGAGCTGGGGCGCCCGTGGCTTGCTGGTGTTCCTGCTGGGCAAGCCTGACCACTGGGCGGTTTCCGTTACCCACCTTCGCAACGAGACCTCCAAGTCATCCAAACCAACCGGTAGGGATGGTGTTTACGGCCTTTTGCAGGAATTGATTTCCGCCGGCTACGTTGAACGCCGCCAAGATCGCCTGGGTTCTGGATTGCTGGGTGAAAACCACTACGTAGTCTCGGAATCACCGCTTCCGGATTTACCGTATACGGCTGCACCGCTTACGGCTCAACCGTATCCGGCAAATCCGACACTAGTAAGTATTGAAGGTAAGCAAGAACTGAATAAGGCAGCAAGCACTGAAAAACCTACGGGTGATGCGGACCTTGCTCAGGCCTTCGAAGTGTTTTGGAAGCTGTACCCCAACAAAAAATCGAAGAAGGACGCTCGCAAGGCATGGGAGAAGCTGAAGCCAAGCGCTGAACTTCGCCAAACCCTAATGACCGCCCTGGGCAGTCATCGCGTTTCCCGCGACTGGACCAAAGATGAGGGGCAGTTCGTGCCGATGGCGTCGACCTGGCTCAACGGTGAGCGCTGGACTGATGTCCTCAAGCCCGGCACGGCCACCGGCCAGGCGTTCAACAACCTGCCAGACCACACACCTGACATGTACCAAGGAGGCGACAATGAACCAGCGTTCTAACTTCCGTCGCCTGCCTGAAATGCGCTCGTTCGCTGGCGAATGCTCTGTCCACGGCGCAGTTGATCGCTCCGAGGTTGAGCAGTTCGAAGGAACGACGGTTGTCCGCCCATGCAAACAATGCCAGTTCCACGGCCTGCGCGTGGCGGCGGTGGGCAGTATCGAGCATACCCAGGCCTTGGCTCACGTTGCCGCCGAACGCCTCAACGGCGCGCTGGTGGGCTCTGGCATCACGCCACGGTTTGCCGACTGCACTTTCGCCACATATCGCGCCACTACCCAGGCCATGTCCGAAGCCCTCGAAAAGTGCCAGGGCTACGCCAACGACTTCGGCCAGCACTACCAGGCCGGCCGCAACCTGCTGCTGACCGGGAATGTCGGTACCGGCAAGACCCACTTGGCCTGCAGCATCGTGCGCCAGGTCATCGGGCTGAACGCGATCGCGGTGATCACCACCGCCGCCGAGATCATCCGGGTATTCAAGCGATCCATAGTCCGAGACTCCGGATACACCGAGGGCGACGTGATCGACGAGCTGGCGAGCTTTGACCTGCTGGTGATCGATGAGGTGGGCGCCCAGGCGGGCACCGCGTACGAGCTGGCGGTCTTGCATGAGGTCATCGACCGGCGTTATCAACTGGTCCGGCCTTCGGTGCTGATCTCCAACCTGCCCGCCACGTCGAAGCAGGACGTTGAAGGGAAGTCCACGCCAAGCCTCGAGCAGTACATCGGCGCCCGGGCGCTGGACCGTCTGCGCGAGAACGGCGCGCTGTTGGCCGGCTTCACCTGGGCTTCGGCACGAGGTCGCGCATGAACGAATACCGCGAGCTTTACAGTGATGAGGCCGAGCACGCGCTACTCGGCGCGCTGATGCTGGATGGTGAATTGTTTGACTCGATCACTACCAGCGTGACCACCGCGGACTTTCACGATCCGGAGAACGCTGCGCTTTACCAAGTGATGATTGACCTGCACGCCACCGGCGCGCCGGTCGACCCTGTCACGCTTCACGACTTCAAACCCTACCTACCGAGTGGCGGCACGACCATCGCCTACGCAGCCGAATTGGCGAAGAACACGCCCAGCACCGCCAACTGGAAGGCGTACGCCCGAACGGTGGCCGAGAGGGCAGTGCTCAGGCGCCTGGTCGAAGCTGCCGACGCAGTGCGTGATTCGGCCAGCGAGAACAGGCCGGTGGCTGAAATCATCGCCAGCGCGCAGCAGGCCATGGCTGATCTGCGCGACCTAGACGCTGGGGAGCCTGATTACAAGCGCATGGACGAAGTGGTGACCCGAAATATCGACATCATCGATGCCAAGTTCAACGGTTCCATTCAATCAGGTCTTTCTACTGGGCTGGTCGACCTGGATAAGCTGATCCGTGGGCTGCGCAAAAAGACAGTGACCATCGTCGCCGGCCTGCCTGGGAGTGGTAAGACCACGCTCGGCCTGCAGATCGCCCAGCACGTTTCTTGCTCAGGTCTGGGCGTTGGCATGGTGTTCTCGCTGGAAATGCCGGAGGAGGAACTCGCCAACCGCGCCCTGGCATCCCTGGGTAGCGTCGACCTGCAAGTATTGGATAACGGTCAACTGCAAGATGAGGACTGGCCACGGCTGACATCGGCAGTCAACAAGATCATGGACAAGCCGCTGTACGTCTGTGACAAGTCGGGGCTCACCGTCGCGCGCATCCGAAGCATCTGCCGGCAGGTCAAGCGCAAGCACGGTCTCGACGTGGTGGTGATCGACTACATCGGCCTGATCGGCTCCGACGGCAAGGCATTCAACCGCACCGCAGAGCTGGGCAAGATCTCGACGAGTATCGTCAACATCGCCAAAGAGCTGGAGGTACCAGTGATCCTGCTGGCCCAGCTCAACCGCGATTCGACCAAGCGCCCAGGCAAGAAGCCTATTGCTTCCGACCTGCGCGACTCCGGCCAGATCGAGGCTGACGCCCACTGCATTATTCTGGTCCACCGCGACATGGACGACGAGCAGGGCCAGAACGGTGTGACGGAGCTGATAATGCCCAAGTGCAGGCACGCGCCGGTCGGTTCGTGCGTTGTGCAGCAGCAGGGCAAGTTCGCCCGCTTCGTAAACTTCGCGGGCCGCGAGCCCACCCAGGAAGAGGTGGAGATCGGCCGACCTTTCTCCGAGCAGTACAAGGGCCAGCGGAGGAAGCATGGTGAATAATCCGAAAACCCTGCACGTTCAACTGACCGACGCCGAGATCCGCCGCAACCAAGCCAGTGACGTTCGCCAGTTGCGCGACCCCCGGCACCCGGCGCTCAGGTTCCGCTATTCGACCGTGGACCGCGCCAAAGGCTCGTGGCACGTCGTGGTGGGCAAGTCCTGGGGCAAGGCTGGCAACTATCCCGACATCAACGCCAAGGCGATGCTGGCGACGTTGCCGACCATCTTGGCACGCCGGTCGGCTGATCCTTTGGCGAAGTCCACGGCCACCAACTGGTCCACGGTGGGCGAACTGCTGTCCTGGTACCTGGAGCGCATGACGCGCGACCGTGCACTGTCCGAGAAGCGCAAGGCCAGCGCCAAGTCGGCCTTGAAGCGGCACCTGCAGCCACGCCTCGGTCAACTGCCGCTGGCTGGGTTGAACAGGCCGGCCATTGACCGATTGCTGCTGATGCCGATGCAGGAGCGTTACGCGCTGTCGTTCGTGCGCTCGGTCTGGGGCGTCTTGGGGGTGGCTGTGCGGCAGGCCTATCGCCTGGACCTGCTAGCCGTTAACCCGCTGGCCGGCCTGGAGTTCACCGACTTCGTGCGGACCAAGATCAAGGCCAAGGCGGCGCGGCTTCACTCCGACGATGTGCCAGGCCTGTTGCATCTGTTGGTAGAACGCTTCGACGAGTCACCGGCGGCGTGCGCGTTGGCAGGGCTGATGCTCTGCCACGGCACGCGTCTGGGTGAAACCCGGCTGGCCCGCTGGAAGAACGTCAACACCGAAACCGGCAAGTGGTTCATCCCGGCGGCGGACACCAAAACCAAAGCGGCGCACACCCTGCCACTGACCGTGCAGGCCAAGGCGCTAATCGAGCGGTACCGGCTTGTGCAGCAAGGGAGTGGCTACACCGGTCAGTTCCTGTTCCCAGGAAGCTCTGGCCAAGCCCTCAGCGCGACGAAGGCCAGCACGCTGTTCACGCATCTGGCCCATGGCGAATGGTCGAGCCATGACCTGCGCAAGGTCGCCCGTACGGCCTGGACTGACCTGGGCGTCGACTACATGGTCGGGGAGCTTCTGCTGAACCACGCCATGAAGGATCTCGACCAGGCCTACATCCACACGTCCGCCGAGCAGCTCAAGCGGCAGGCCTTGGAGACCTGGCACGCCTACCTCGATCAACGAGGTTTCGAGGCATTGCGCGGTGGGACATACGCGAGACAGGAAGGCGAGGCATTACCCGCAGACACCATGAATAACGAGGCTTCCAGCGTGAATCAGTATCCACTTCCGAGGAGGAGGTTTTTAGTTCAACGCGGCACCCAGGCCACCCCAAACCACCAGCCAGGAGACGGCAATGAGTAACGTCACAGCGGCATTGCCGCGCAAAAGTATGAGCGACCTGGAGCGGCGCTTTCTGAAGATCGCGGGTGAGGAACTGGCCAAGGTCAAAGTCGGCGGGCCGAGTGCGCTGGCCTACCTGCTGGATATGGTCGCCAGTTGGCATGGCAGCCGTGCTCAGATCGGGTTCCATGACTTTGGGCAGCGCTGGTTAATCGAGGGAAATGCAAAGAACAAACCCGCCGACCGGTTGCTGCGTGACCTGTTTGGCCTGAGTGATCCAGATCCGAGGAAAGCCGCATGAAGAAGCGCACGTATGTCGACAAACCCTTGGGTGATACTGAATACCTGCTGGAGCAGTGGGGCTGGTGGCGAATGGATGGGATGGGCGTGCCTCGGTACGTGTCTCCTCTCTATGCGTTGATTCGCGACAACAACGTCACGGAGGGCGGTATCAAGAACTACTGCGTCACGGATGACGTTGCCCTGGTGGTGGATCGTGCGGTGGCTAAGCTCGCCACCCGGGACGCACAGATGGGTAACTTCATCTGGCTTTACTTCGGCGCGAAGTGGCCAGCGTTGCGGATTGCTCGGGAGAACGACATGGGTGAGGCCAAGGCGCGCGAGTTGATCAAGGCCGGTGTGGCATGGGTGGACTGCGCTATTGAGGTGTTTCGAGAAGTTGCGTAGAAATAACTTTCCACGCGGATAAACACCTGTTTTGATGGCACAGTGTTTAGCTTTTCAAGCGCGACACCACATCGGAAACCCGGCCATTGCGCCGGGTTTTTTGTAGCTCGCGACGCTGGGCTTGAGTATTTTGTCAGTTGCGTAGCGTTATTCCCTCAATCTACTAGATTTGTATTTGGCCATTGGGGCCATCTTGAGGGGGGATCAGCTATGCGCAAAACCGCATTTGTTTTCCTAGCGACTACGACTGTTTACGGTTGCCACACAGTTACAACGCCTACGCCTGATGCGCTGAATTCTTATCGTGGCGTTTCTACCGATAACAAAAATTTTATCGCCGCTTGGGATGATCTAAATACGGCCGCCTCGTTCTGCAGAAAAGTCCACAATAATTATGAGGCTCGATCCAAGAATGCTGAGGAAGCAAAGCTTGCGATTGGTGCAACCGGAGGTGTTTTTGGTTTCGCCGGAGCGATGCTTGTTGCGGCGGGCACTGGAGGCGCCGCTGGTGGAATATTCGCTGGTTTGGCGGGCGTTGCCAGTACCGTGCTGGGCACCGCTGAGACAGGTCCGCTCGGGACGGCAGGATTTGTTGCTCAGAAAGAAAGCATCGCGAGTATGGTCCAAAAGGCCTCTGCAGAAGCAGAAGCGTTGTCAGTTGATCAACACGCGAAGATATATGGCATCGCAAATGGCCTCAGGAATTCTTGTTTCGCTGCTGAAAAGCCAGAAACTAAGATTTGAGTAGATAGGCCTACATCGGCCTTGTTCCAGTGCAAGCGCCCCGTCATCGTGCGGGGCTTTTTCGTTTTTGGCTCTACCACACCCGTTGCTCCGAGCTGGGCGTAGTGGGGCTGATCTAATTCAAGGCTCGCCATATTGGCGGGCCTTTTCTGTTCCTGGAGTTCAGTCATGCAAGTACGTGTACTTGATGAAAGTGGTGAAGTGATCTGGTCTCAAGGCGAAAAAAGCGGCATGACATTTCTGTCGCACCGCGAAGACGGAACAATTCAGCGGATAATTGCCGCCCTTGAGTCAGCTCTGGTTGAGGCCGGTGACGAGTCCTTGCGGCCAATCAGTGAATCGTCAACTCCTTGTTGATGTTGGCCATCACTAGTTGGTAGATGCCTGGGCTTTTCAAAAAAGGGTGCCATTGCTGTGGCCCCCTGAACTTCACATAACTCCCAGATTTCCAGATCAGCACGACCGCGCCCCTTAGCCCCGCCGATGAAGCGGCAATCTGAAATGCCTCCATCGCATCAGCCTGTTGCCCGTCAGTCTTGCTATTGAAGGATGAGTCGAGCGGGATGATGATCATGTCATTCCCCTGCTCATGGATATGCGCAACTTTAAACTTTGCCATTTTTGCTCCTTCGGTTACTGGTACTGCCTCCATGACAGCCACTCGAAAGTAGCACATGGCCATCCGCCCGCCACTGAGTGGGCTTTTTTATTCATGCTCCCCTAAAGGGAGGACTGCCGGATGTCCCTGAACATGCCTGAGAAAAACCCTGACTTCTGGGCCCAGGTCTGGCTAGTCCTCTCCAATCCGCTGTGGCAGGGCGCAATCATGGCCTTCACGATCACGCTGTTGCGCGTGCTGTACGACGCCAAAGAGCCGAACTACTGGCGCACCTTGTTCGAGGCGCTGCTCTGTGGGGCCTTGAGCCTGTCAGCAAGCAGCATCATCGAATGGGTGGAGTGGCCGCCCAGTCTTTCAGTGGCCGCCGGTGGCGCCATTGGCTTCATCGGTGTGACGGCGATCCGTGACCTGATCATCCGGTTCCTGGGCAGAAAGGCGGATTCGGCATGAAGGCAATCGCTGCAGGAATCATCATTGCGCTGGTCGGGCTGCTGCTCGTTGGAATCCAGCAGCTACGGGTCGAGGATCTACGAGACGAAAAGCTCGTTGAGACCCAGGCCAAGGATGAAGCCATCAAGGCCAACACTGAGAGCCAGGCCACCATCACCACCCTGCGCGCTGAAGCAAAGCGCAATGCCGAATACCAGGCCGATCTGGCAAAGCGCCTCAGGGCCAGCCAGGACAAAGCAAAAAAGGCGGAGAAGAACTTTGAAGACCTCAAGCGCAACAGCAAGCCTGTTCGTGATTGGGCTGCTCAGCCTCTGCCTGACGGCCTGCGCGGCAAAGCCGGTGGTAGTGACAAAGACCCAGGCCGTAAGGCTGGAAGCCCCTGAATTGATCCCGTGCGAACGGGTTGATGCGGATGCAGTCGACCTTCGCCTGAATGGCGATGTGTGGGAGCTGAAGGACAGGGCAATCAACCTGCTCGACACGTGTGCTGACCAGGTAGACGCCCAGATCAAACGCAGCCAGAGCAAGTGACCACTGATGCCACTAAGACCACAGAAGCCTTGCAGTGCTCAAGGGTGCAGGGCGCTCACCCGCAACCCTCGCTACTGCGATGAGCACGCCGATCTCGCGAAGGCAGCAGCTGCCAAGGTGGCTGACAAGAAGCGTGAGAGCAGTAGTCAGCGAGGCTATGGCTACAAGTGGCAGCAGGCGAGCAAGGGATTCCTAGCCCGCCATCCGTTGTGTGCTGAGCATGATCGGCGAGGCGAGGTGGTCGCGGCCACTGATGTCGACCACGTCACCCCACACAAGGGCGACATGGTGCTTTTCTGGGATCGAAACAACTGGCAGTCGCTGTGCCACAGCTGCCACAGCACGAAAACAGCGTCTGAAGACGGTGGTTGGGGCAATCCAAGCAGAAAATCGTGCAAAATGCAGTGTAAATAGCTCAAATGAGACTGGTTCTCATTTGTGGGTGGGGGGAGGGTCAAAAGTCCACACCTTTTGCCTTCTAGACCGTCCGCCCAATCGTTTTCTTACACCCGCGAAATTAAAAATTCAGGAGTTGCGCGATGGGAGGCACCGCCACGGTCGCCGGCCGTGGTCGCAAACCCAAGCCAACGGCCAAAAAAGCACTCGCCGGAAATCCTGGCAAGCGCGCGCTGAATACAGCCGAGCCGCAGTTTTCCAAGATCACCCAGATCGACCCGCCGGAGTGGTTCACCCCTCGGGCCGCCACCATGTGGAACATGATTGTCCCAGAGCTGCTGCGCGAGAACGTGGTGGCGATCACTGATCTGCACAACGTCGAGGCCTTCTGTAGCGCCTACGACAACTGGCGGCTTGCCCAGGAATCAATCCAGCAGCATGGCATCGTCGTTACCGGTGCCACCGGCGGGCCGATGAAGAACCCCGCACTTACCGCCGCGAACGAAACGATGCGCCAGATGGTGACTTTCGGTTCGATGCTGGGCCTGGACCCGGCCAGTCGCACGAGACTGATCGGCGGCAATAAGGAGAAAGAAACCAACGAATTTGCCAACCTGCTGAGAACCTGATGACCAAATCTGCCCACCCCAACGTCGACAAGGCGATGGCGTGGGCAAGGTCCGTGCTTCGAGGGAAGGTGCCGGCGTGCCGATATATCCACCAGGCAATTCAGCGTCACTTCGACGACATGGCTGCCAGCCGCAAGCGTGGGTACCGCTTCAAGTTCGATCCGGCCAAGGCCGAGAAGAAACTGAAACTGATCCAGCTGCTGCCCCATACCAAGGGTGAATGGGCGTTCAAGCGACAGCTCATCACGTTAGAGCCATGGCAGCTTTTTGGCATGGCCGTCACCTTCGGCTGGGTCAAGAAGAAGGGTGGTCATCGCCGGTTCCGCGAAAGCTACTGGGAAGTGCCACGCAAGAACGGCAAATCGGTCATCGCCGCCGGCGTGGGCATCAGCATGTTTGTGGCCGATGGTGAGTTCGGCGCCGAAGTCTACGCCGGCGCGACCACAGAGAAACAAGCGTGGGAAGTGTTCCGCCCGGCCAAGCTGATGGTGAGCAAGTCGCCCATGCTGATCCAAGCCGCGGGCATCGAGGTCAACGCCTCGAACATGAACATCCCGTCCGACTTCAGCCGCTTCGAGCCGCTGATTGGCGACCCCGGAGATGGTGCTTCGCCCAGTTGCGCAATCGTCGACGAATACCATGAACACCGCACCTCTGCCCAGTACGACACCATGCTGACCGGCATGGGGGCCAGGCGGCAACCGCTGATGTTCATCATCACCACCTCCGGCGACGATATCGAAGGCCCGTGCTACGACAAGCGCCGCCAGGTCGTTGAGATGCTGGCCGGAACGGTTCCAGACGAAGAGTTGTTCGGCTGGATCTGGACGCTCGACGAGGGCGACGACTGGACCGATCCGAAGATGCTGGCCAAGGCCAACCCGAACCACGGCGTCTCGGTGTTTCAGGAGTACTTAGAAAGTCAGCAGGCCAGGGCCATCCGATCTGCGCGCTTTGCAAACACGTTCAAAACGAAGCACCTCAACCTATGGGTGAGCGCAAAATCCGGGTTCTTCAACATGGAGGACTGGAAATCCTGCGAAGACACCACGCTCACCCTGGAACAGTTCGAGGGGCAAGAGTGGATCGCAGGGTTCGACCTGGCACGTAAGCTGGACATGAACTCGCGGGCGCGACTTTTCTGGCGGGCTATAGATGGAAAGACCCACTACTACAGTGTGGCCCCTAAGTTCTGGGTGCCCTATGACACCGCCTACGACAGCGACAACAAGCGTATGTCGGAACGCTTTCAGGCCTGGATCAATTCCAAGCATTTGGAGATAACCGACGGCGCCGAGATCGACTATCGCGAGATCCTCGAAGATACCAAGGAAGCCAATCACCAGGCCCCAGTTCGCGAGTGTCCTATCGACCCTCACGGCGCGACCGGCCTGAGCCACGACCTTGATGATGAAGGCTTCAACCCGATAACGATCACACAGAACTACACCAACATGTCGGACCCCATGAAGGAACTGGAGGCCGCCATTACTGCTGGCCGCTTCCACCATGATGGCAATCCGATCATGACCTGGTGCGTAGCCAACGTGATCGGCAAAAACATGCCGGGCAACGATGACATCGTTCGCCCCATCAAGCAGGGCGATGACAACAAGATCGACGGCGCCGTTGCGCTGATCATGGCCATAGGTAGGGTGCTGGCAAACGCTGGCGAGCCTGATACCAGCGGCTTCTACGAAAATCCAATCATGGTAGGCATTTAATGGCGCGCGAAAAGAAGCCTGGGCGGGTCAGGTCGGCCCTGCAGAGCTGGCTCGGCGTGCCCGTAGGCCTGAACGATAAGGCGTTCTGGCAAGAATGGTTCGGGACTTCCGCAAGCGGCCAGGTTGTCACGGTCGACAAGGCGCTGCAGCTATCGGCTGTGTGGTCGTGCGTGCGGTTGCTGTCGGAGACAGTTTCCACTCTGCCGCTGCGTTTATATGAGCGTGGCCCGGACGGCGGTCGTATCGCCGCCACTAGCCATCCGCTCTACGACATCCTCACGAAACGTCCGAACGCAGAAATGACGCCGGGTCGCTTCATGCTAATGGTGGTGGCAAGCATCTGCCTGCGCGGCAACGCCTTCGTCGAGAAGAAGCGCATCGGTACGCGGATCGTTGCGCTGAACCCGTTGCTTCCACAGCTTATGACCGTCAAGCGCTTGGATAGCGGGCGTCTGGAGTACAAATACACGCAGGACGGTAAGCCCAGGGTTATTGCCGAAGATGACCTGATGCACATTCGCGGGTTCGGGCTGGATGGTGTCTGCGGCATGCTGCCGGTATCCACGGGCAAAGAGATCATGGGGGCTGCGATTTCAGCCGAAGAGGCGGCCGCCAAGGTTTTCGCCCAGGGCATGCAGGCATCGGGGATATTGAGCAGCGACACCGCTCTCAAGCCCGAGCAGCGCGAGCAGCTTCGAGCCAGTCTGCAGGCTTTCATGGGCTCTAAGAACGCCGGCAAGATCATGGTGGCCGAGGCAGGGTTGAAGTACCAGGGCATCACCATGAACCCCGAGGCGGCTCAGATGCTTGAGTCCCGAGCCTATGGCATTGAGGAGGTTTGCCGGTGGTTTCGGGTGCCCCCGTTCATGGTCGGGCATATGGACAAGCAGAGCAGCTGGGCATCCAGCGTTGAGGGCCAGAACCTCCAGTTCCTAACCAACTGCCTCCGGCCCCTGCTGGAAAATATTGAGCAGGAAATCGGCCGGTGCCTGCTGGACCGCGATGATCGCTATTTCGCCGAGTTCGCCGTCGAAGGCCTGCTCCGCGCCGACAGCCAGGGCAGGGCCAGCTACTACAACATCTGCTTGCAGAATGGATGGATGAGCCGCAATGAGGTCCGTCGTCTGGAGAACCTACCGCCGATTCCCGGTGGCGACGTGTACACCGTGCAATCGAACCTGTTGCCCATCGAGCAGCTTGGCCAGGGGGCGGACAGCGGCGAAAGGGTCAGGTCTGCACTGTCCGACTGGCTAAACCCAACTGAAAAAGGCCGTTCTACCGGCAGCTCTGGAGAATAACCCATGACAATTCGTAGCCTACCGGCAGCTCCGGTGGGTCGCCCGTGCGCGGGTGTTTCCTTCGATCTGATGCCGCAGGCAATGGAGCGTTGGAACTCGACCATCCAGGCTGCTGATGGCGATGCCAAGAACACCATTTCCATGCTCGATGCGATCGGCTTCGATCCTTGGTCCGGTGAAGGCGTTACCGCCAAGCGGATCTCGGCCGCGCTGCGCAGCATGGACGGCGCTGACGTGACGGTGAACATGAACTCCCCAGGCGGGGACATGTTCGAGGGCCTGGCGATCTACAACATTCTCCGGGAGTACAAGGGCCATGTGACGGTGAAGGTGCTCGGCCTAGCCGCCTCTGCTGCCTCAATCATCGCCATGGCCGCCGACGACCTACAGGTCGCGCGCTCTGGTTTCCTAATGATCCACAACGGCTGGACCATCGCCGCCGGAAACCGTCACCAGTTCCGCGAAGTGGCCGACATGATGGAGCCGTTCGACGCGGCCATGGGCGATATCTACGCAGCCCGCACCGGCGGCGACCTCAAGGCTATGCAGGCCCTGATGGATGCCGAGACCTGGATCGGTGGATCCGCGGCGGTGGACCAGGGTTTTGCTGATTCACTGCTTGATTCCGATTCGATCAAGGAGGGCGGGAAGACTCAGGCAAGCCTGGTAGCCGCCCGAAAACTTGATCTGCTGCTTGCCAAGCAGGGCATGCCCCGCAGTGAGCGCAGATCCCTGATTCAAGAAATCAAGTCTGGCACGCCTTGCGCTGCCGGGCCCGGTACGCAAGACGCTGCCGACACGCTGGCCAATCTGGCCGAACCGATAGCCGATCTGGAACGAGCTCTCGCTCGTTTCTCGGCAGCCGCTACCAAATAAAGGAAATTCAATATGTCCGAACAAGCCCAACTGCTTGCGAAAATGAGTGCCGAGCTGGAAAAGGCTTCCAGCGAATTCAGCGCCAAGGCCGAATCAGCCTTGGGCGAGGCCAAGAAGGCCGGCACCTTGTCCGCAGAAACCAAGGCTGTCGTCGATGAGATGGCTCTGAAGTTCAACACCCTTACCGAAGCTGAGAAACAGCTCAAGGCCCAGCTCGGCGAACTGGAGCAGGAGTTCGCCCGAATTCCTACCCAGGCCGCTGCCGCTCAACGCGAAACCCTCGGCGGCACCGTCATCAAAAGCGAAGCTCTGGCCGAGTTCGCAAAGAGCATTCAAGGCAACCGCCGCGTAAGCGTGCCGGTACACGCTGCTTTGCTCAGCACTGGTGTTGCTGAAGGCGTAGTAGAGCCACAGCGCCTGCCAGGTATCGACGTGATGCCGAAGCAGCGACTGTTCATCCGTGATCTGATCGCACCGGGGCGTACCACTTCCCCGGCGATCTTCTGGGTGCAACAGACCGGCTTTACCAACGCCGCACGCGTTGTCGCTGAAAACACCCAGAAACCGTACAGCGACATCCAGTTCAACACCAAGATCACGCCGGTCACCACCATCGCGCACATGTTCAAGGCGTCGAAGCAAATCCTGGATGACTTCGCCCAGCTGCAATCGACCATCGATGCAGAAATGCGCTACGGCCTGAAATACGCCGAAGAGTCGGAGATCTTGTTCGGCGATGGCACTGGTGTGCACCTGCACGGGATCGTTCCGCAGGCCGAAGCTTATTCGGCAGCATTCGAGCCTGACGCGATGACTCAGATCGACCAGCTGCGCCTGGCCATGCTCCAGTCGCAACTGGCACGCTTGCCAGCCAGCGGTCACGTACTCCACTTCACCGACTGGGCGAAGATCGAGCTGACCAAGGACACCCTGGGTCGCTACATCATCGGCAACCCGCTGAGCCTCGCTGGTCCCACTCTGTGGGGCTTGCCAGTTGTCGCGACCGAACTGGCAGCGTTCCTGGGCAAGTTCCTGACCGGTGCCTTCCAAACTGGCGCACAGATCTTCGACCGCGAGGACGCCAACGTGGTGATCTCCACCGAAAACGCCGACGACTTCGAGAAGAACATGATCTCGATCCGTTGCGAGGAGCGTCTGGCGCTGGCTGTTAAGCGTCCGGAAGCGTTCATCTACGGCACCTTCGCCACTCCAACCCCTTGATATAGCGGGGCCGCCCAAGCGGCGGCCCTTCGGAGGTCGAAATGAAATTGAAGACCCTCAAGCCGCTGTATCTTGGCGGCAGAACTTTGGTTGAAGGCACCTCGTTTTTAACCAGTGAGCAGCACGGCCGGCAGTTGCTGCAGAAAGGCTATGCCGAGCCGGACGAAAGCAAGGATGAGGCTTCGGTCGACCTTACCGAAACCGAGTCTGAGTCCAAACCGCTGACTACCACCGGCGCGCCAGCGGCGACCAAGACCGCACCCAAGGCAAAGGCCGCCGATAAGAAAAAGGCTGACTGAGCATGAGCGTGATCGATATTAATTTGGCGATGAAACACCTGCGAGCGGAGTCCGAAGACTTGTTTGACGTTCAGTCGAAACTCGATTCAGCGGAAGATGCAGCCGCGCAATTTCTGAACCGCCGAATCTATGTTGACGATGCTTCGCTTGCAGCCGCGACGGCCACTGTCGTTGGGCTCCGGTCACAATATCGCTTGAACCTCGGCGCGGCGTTACAGGCCGCTGCTGTGATCGAGAATTACGAAGATCGCTGCATGGCTGAGCTGGATGCACGTTCTCAGCATGAAGAGTCGTTGCGCGCTGCCGCGATGATTTCGCGCGGGATCGTGCTAAATAAATCAATCACTGCCGCTTGCCTTCTGACTCTGGGGCACTTGTGGGCGAATCGAGAAGATGCGGTGACGGGTATTAACACTTCCTCGGTCATCGAATTACCCCACGGATCCCGCTCTTTGTTGGTTCCATATCGGGTGGCACTGGGGGTCTAGATGGCGTACAGAGAGATTGGTGCGGGCGAGCTAAACAAGCACGTTACGCTCCGGCGTCGCGACGACGTTCCTGCCGAAGACATGGGGCTGGATTCCCTGTTCTCTGAAGCCAACCCGCGCTGGGCGAAGATCGAACCAGTCGGTTCGGCGGTTTACACCGACAGCGCTCAGACGGAAAACAAAATCACGCACCGTATATTCCTGCGCTTTCGAACAGGAATCACGACCGCTTACGAGGTGGTTCACAAGGACACCCTTTATCGCGTGAAACGTGGTTTCGATATGAACGGCCGCGGGCGGTTCGTCGTGCTCGAGGTGGAGGAGCTCGGGCTGTTGAAGCCTGGCGGGGGTATCTATGTCTAACTCGGCCTCGGTTGAGGGTTACCTGCACGTCGAAGGCTTCGATAACTTCGAGCGTGATGCCTTCGACAAGCGAAAGATCCGCGCCGGGATGCGCAAGGTCGGGTTGCTGATCGCTCAGCGCGCCCAGATGAATCTGGTGCTGGGCAAGGGCCAGGACGGCTATCCCGTGAACCGCACTGGGGCGACCGTCGAGTCGGTGAAATTCAAGGTTTCCCGCGCTGGTTTTTTGGTGCGTATCTCCCCGACCAAAACTTCGGCAATGGAAGAGTTCTATCCGGCCTATCTGCACTACGGCGTGAAGAGGGGGCGCAAGCTCGGAAAGCTTGCACCCGGCGCAGGTAAAGGGAGGTCGAACCGCCGAGCCGCCGGCGTACGGGCAGCTGCTGTTGCTGAGCGTGCCGCGGGTGAATGGCGCATCAAGCCGCGTGACAACTACATGGCCGACGCCTTGCAGGACTCTGCATCGCAAGTCCAATCCATCCTTTCCGCTGCCTTCGCCGCTGCCCTGGGTTGATCGCAACAACACCGGACAAACACATGAAGCTGAACCCGCTTGTCGCGCACTTGCGGCTGGCTTGCCCATCCTTTGATGGTCGGGTGGCTGGCGGCATTGACTGGGACGCGGTCGTCGAGAGCGCGCAGTTGGCTTTGCCGGCTGCTTACGTGATCGCAACCGCCGACGCTGCGACCCCGACCAAAGCGCAAAACATGATCATTCAGGACATCACTGATCAGTTCAACGTGGTGATCGTGCTGGATACGACTGACGAGCGCGGCCAGGCTGCCAATGACCTGCTGCACGATATCCGTGCCGAGTTGTGGCGCGCCTTGCTCGGCTACATCCCGTCACCGGAATACACGCCCATCGAGTATGGCAAGGGCGCGCTGCTGCACATCAGCCGGGCCCGGGTGGTTTACCAGTTCACCTTCTTCTCCGAATTCCAGGTTGGGCGCAATCGTCCTGACCAGCCGGCCGAGACCTGGCAAGAGCTCGAGCTCGACGGGCTCACCGGGTTTACCGGTGTGGACTTCAAAATGGACTGCATCGACCCTGCGGATCCAAACCTGCAATCACCCGGCCCGGATGGGCGTATCGAAGCGCATTTCTCAGGAGACGTAACACCATGACCAAGCGCATCACTGTGGTGCCGGCCAAAGGCCGCTCTGTGCCCGATCCGGAGGCTGGCGACCTGTTGCCTGTTGAAGGCCGGGACGTACCCGACAACGTCTGGTGGCGCCGCCGCCAAGCTGACGGCGACGTCAAGTTGAAAGATGTTGAACCCACTACCACCAAAGCTGCAGTCGCGGCGAAAACCGAGGTGGCCAAATAATGCCTATCGGATTCAGCAACATCCCGGCCGATATCCGTGTCCCGCTGTTCTATGCGGAAATGGATAACTCGGCAGCAAACAGCGCCTCGTCGGCCATGCGCCGGCTGATCGTCGGCCAGGTAAACGACAGCGCCGTCGGCGAAAGTATCGGTAAGCTGGTGCTGGTTACCAGTCTGGCCCTGGCTAAGGAAATTGGCGGTCAGGGCTCCATGCTCGCCGCAATGTACGAGGCCTGGCGCAAGACCGACCCGATCGGCGAGATCTGGTGCCTGCCGCTGCAAAACGAAACCGGTGAGGTTGCTTCTGCGACTATCACCATTACCGGCACGTCCACCGAGGCCGGCCTGCTGAACCTGTATGTCGGCGGCGTGCGAGTGCAATCCGTGGTGCCGTCTGCCGCAACACCGACGGCTGCGGCCGCCGCCCTGGCTGTCAAGATCAATGCCTCACCAGATCTTCCAGTGACAGCGGTCGCAGCGGCGGGCGTGGTTACTTTGACCTGCAAGTGGACCGGCGAAAGCGGTAACGACATCAGCATCGCGCTTAATCGCCTTGGCAAGTCCAATGGCGAAATGACGCCGGCCGGTATGACCGTTGCGGTTACGCAAATGACCGCGGGCGTCGGCACGCCCGACCAGGTTGATGCAATCGCCGCACTGGGTGATGAACCTTTCGAGTTCCTGTGCCAGCCCTGGACCGACACGACGTCGCTGAATGCCTGGAAGGAAGCGATGGACGACAACGTCGGTCGCTGGAGTTGGGCCAAGCAGCTGTTCGGGCACGTCTACAGCGCGAAGCGCGGAACGATCGGTACTTTGGTCGCTGCCGGCCAGGTGCGTAACGATCAGCACATGACCATCCAGGCAGTGGAAGTTGGTGTACCTCAGCCAGTGTGGGTGCAGGCTGCAGCTTTGGCCGCGCGTACCGCCGTCTTCATCTCGGCCGATGCCAGCCGTCCAACCCAAAGCGGCAGCATGCCAGGCCTTGATCCGGCCCCTGCGAGTGACCGTTTCACACTGACCGAGCGTCAGTCGCTGCTGAACTACGGCTTGGCCACGGCGTACTACGAGGGCGGTTACGTGCGCATTCAGCGCTCGATCACCACCTATCAGAAGAACGCCTACGGCCAGGCGGATAACTCCTACCTGGACAGCGAGACCATGCACCAGTCGGCGTACATTATCCGCCGCATGCAAAGCGTCATCACCAGCAAGTACGGCCGCCACAAGCTGGCCAACGACGGCACCCGCTTCGGCGCAGGCCAGCCGATTGTCACGCCGAGCACCATTCGCGGGGAGCTGATTGCCCAGTACGCGAAGCTCGAGCTGGAAGGTCACGTCGAGAACGCTGATCTGTTCGCTGAGCACCTGGTGGTGGAGCGTGATACCCAGGACCCGAGCCGGGTCAACGTGTTGTTCCCGCCGGACTACATCAACGGTCTGCGCATCTTCGCGATGCTCAACCAATTCCGTCTTCAGTACGACGCCGCGGCGTAACGCTGACCCTGATCACCCCGCCCGCCTTGAGCGGGCTTTTTCATTCCAGAGGAAAAGACCATGGGTCAAAAAGTAGCGGGTACCGCCTACGTAAAAGTGGACGGCACGCAGCTCACTATCACCGGCGGCGCGGAAGCCCCGTTGATGGAAGTGAAGCGGGAGACGGTTTATCCGGGTTTCTTCAAGGAAGAAGAACTGGCGCCGTACTTGAAGATGACAGCCATCGTTGAGGCGGGCTTTCCGATCAAGACGCTGGCGAATGGCCGCGACATGACGGTCACGTGCGAATTCAACAACGGTCGCGTCTACGTGCTTTCGGGTGCCTACCTGGTCGATGAGCCATCGTTCAAGGCTGACGACGGCACGGTAGAGCTGCAATTCGACGGCATCAAAGGGAGCTGGCAATGAGTGATTCCGTAAAGCTGCAGGCGCCTATTGAAGCGCATGGCGAGCCCCTGACCGAACTGAACCTGCGCCGCCCTACCGTGCAGGAAGTTCGGGCCATCAAGGCCTTGCCGTACAAGATCGACAAAAACGAGGAGGTCAGCCTCGACATGGACGTCGCCGCGAAATACATCGCGGTGTGCGCAGGCATCCCTCCATCGTCGGTCAACCAGCTCGATCTGGCGGACCTCAACACGCTGAGCTGGCAGGTGGCCGGTTTTTTCATGAGCGCGGCATCAGCACAACCGAGCAGCTGATCGAGGTCGCGTATGACCTGGCGTGGTTCTGGAAAGTTGATCCGGAGCTATTGATGGCCCGGCCACTGGACGTGCTCCTTGAATCGCTGGAGCACGCCCAGCGCATTAACCAATCCCAGCAGGTGTAGTGATGGCGGACAAGTTCCAGCTCAAGGCGTTGATCACCGGCGTCGACAAGCTGTCGCCGACGCTAGCGGGGATCCGTAAGAACGTTGCGGGCTTCACCAAGCAGATGAACAACTCGGGCCTGGGCAAGATCGGGTTCAAGGAAGCTTTGCAGGGCGGCGCCCTGGCGGCCCCGTTTATTGCTGGCGCCCGGGCGGCCATCGAATTCGAAACCGCCATGGCGGACGTGAAGAAGGTGGTGGATTTCGACACCCCGCAGCAGTTCAAGCAGATGGGGCAGGATGTACTCGATCTGTCTGAGAACATGCCGATGGCGGCGAGCGGCATTGCCGCAATCGTCGCCGCCGGCGGCCAGGCCGGTTTTGCACGCGGCGAGTTGAAACAGTTTGCCGAAGACGCCGTGAAGATGGGCGTTGCCTTTGATCAGACCGCCGAGCAGTCTGGCGACATGATGGCCAAGTGGCGCACCTCGTTCAAGCTGACCCAGCCCGAAGTGGTCAAGCTGGCGGACCAAATCAACTACCTGAGCAACGTGGGCCCGTCTTCGGCCGCGCAGATCTCCGACATCGTCACGCGCATCGGCCCACTTGGCGCAATCGCTGGCCTGGCTTCAGGCCAGATCGCTGCGATGGGCGCGACCCTGGCGGGCGTGGGCGTGCCGAGCGAGGTTGCTGCAACCGGCATGAAAAACTTCATGCTGGCCCTGACCAAGGGAAGTGCAGCAACGAAGCAGCAGGCCCAGGCCTTCAAATCTCTGCGACTCGACGTGACGAAGGTCGCCAAGAGCATGCAGAAGGATGCACAGGGCACTATTGAGGATGTGCTCGCCCGCATCGCGATGGTAGCGCCGGATAAGCAGGCCGGCCTCTTAACTGAGCTGTTTGGTTCGGAGTCGGTCACCGCGATCGCTCCGCTGCTGACAAACCTTGATCTTCTGAAGAAGAGCTTCCGGGATGTCGCCGAGGGGTCAGGCTATGCCGGATCCATGCAAAAGGAATATGCCGCGCGTTCGGCCACCACGGCCAACGCGATGCAGCTGCTGCAGAACAAAGTGACACGGCTGGGTGTTGAGGTGGGTAGTGCACTGCTGCCACCGTTTAACGACTTCCTGACCATCATCGGGCCCCTGGTTTCCAAGCTTTCCACACTGGCCGCTCAGCATCCTGGCTTGATCAAAGGCATCGTCGCCGCGGCATTGGCCTACGGCGTGCTCCGCGTAGCGGTGGTGGCCACCACCATGGCGATGACCCTGTTCAACGCCGTGACCAAGAAGTCGATTGTCGGCCTGGTTATCCGGGGTATCGCGCTGGCGGCCGGCCTGCTCATTGCAAACTGGGCAACGGTTGCGCCTTTCTTCGAGAAGGTCTGGGCCAAGATCGAAGGCCCGGTGATGCAAGCCTGGGAGCTGTTCAAGAAGTTTGCCGAGTACACGCCGATCGCTCTGATCACGGCGAACTGGGAGCCGCTGACGAAGTTCTTCGGTGCGCTGTGGGATCTGCTGGTAGCTCTGTCCGTTCCCGCCATGGACTTCTTGAAGTTGATCTTCGACTGGAGCCCCCTGGGCTTGATCGTCAAGCACTGGGAACCCATAACCGCCTGGTTCCAATCGTTATGGGCAAAGCTCAAGCCAATCATTGAGCCGATCATGAAATGGTTCGGCGGTGGCGATGGGGGTGATGGGATCATCCAGACCGCGACCAACAAGGTGAACGCTTTCACGGAGGCCCAGCAGAAACGCAATGCCGGCGCCGGCGGCGGTACTGGCGAGTTTCTCCAGTCCGATGCGGCGTTGGCCGCTCAGTCGCGGCGGGCGGCCAACAACGAAGCCTTTGGCATCGATAACAACCGACTGCTGAGCCGCCCTGGGCAAATGCCGCCTTCTGGCAGCTTGTTGCAGCAAACCGCCGCTACCCAGGCACAGAAGGTCAACGGCGAGATAAACGTAAACATCAAGGGCGCGCCGCCTGGAACGACCGTCGATCAGCCGCAGGCCAGCCAGACCGGTTTGAAAATAAAGCCCAACGTCGGTACGCGAACCGTTGGCGTCATGAGGACGCAGTAAATGGCAGAAAGAACGTGGCGTGACGAACTGCTGCCGGCCTCGTTCCGGGGGATCAGTTTCTTGATCCCCCAGGCCTCGGTGCCGGTGGGCATGAAAGGGCAGTTGCACGAGTTCCCTCAGCGGGATGAGCCTTACTTCGAGCAACTGGGCAAGCAGTCCCAGGTGCACCGGCTCACGATTTGGATCATCGGCGACGACTGCTTCGAGCGGCGCGACAAGTTCCTCGAGGCCATTCAAACGCCAGGTGCGGGCGAGCTGGTTCACCCTTGGCTGGGGCGAATGCAGGTCAAGGCCGGCGAAGCTGAGTTGACTCACGACTATCAGCAGGGTGGCATGGTCACCATGCTGGTGACGTTCTACCCGGACACGCCGCTCAAGTTTCCCGTGGCCAGGGTCAATACTCAGCAGCAGGTGGTGAAGGCTTCTGAGAGCATGTGGGATTCGGCGCTGGCGCGATACAAGGCTGCGATGGCCAAGGTTGACCAAGCACGCCTGGGTCTGGCCCGGCTGCGCAACAACTTGTCGGCGGTGTACACCGTAATCCAGCGCCAGTTCGCGCCGTTCGTGTCCGTCTTCACAAACCTGACCGGCTTGGCGCAGTCGATCATGAATGCGCCAGGCTCGCTTTCGGCGTTGTTCTCCAGCTATTTTAGCGACTTCTCAGTCCAGGACTACCTGGGCAACGACTCCAGCTATCGCAACACCGTGGCCACCGCTAGCCAGCAGGCCGAAGCGGTGAGCAGCATTAATACTGTCAGCACGATCGGCGGTGTCGACTCTGCCGCGGCATCGAAGGCCACAGCCGATCTGGTGCAAGACGCACTGCTCGTTCAGATTGCTCTGATCGTCAGCGAAATGCCGATCGCCTCTCAGCCTGTGTCCACAGACACAACGCCGTCTGCGGATCAACAGGCCGTGCAGCCCTTCGAAAGGCCTGAGGTGCCGGTGGCAGATGATGTGCTCGAGCTGCGCGACGGATTGAACGAGGCGATGCTTGAGGCATCGCTGAAAGCCGACTCGGCTCATTACTTGGTGCTCAATGCCCTGCGGCAGACAATCGTCAAGCACCTGACGGCGGTCGCTGCTTCCGGCGTTCGCCTCGTGGAAATTACCCCTCCGGAAACCCTTTCTGCGCTGGTCCTGGCGTACCGGCGCTTCGGCGACGCTACGCGCGAGTCCGAGGTCGTGGAGCGAAACCGCATTCATCACCCAGGATTTGTGCCCGCACGGCCGATCAAAATAGCCCAGAGGTAACCCGTGGACGAAGATGAAAACACCGTGACGCTCAGCGTCAACGGTTCGGATTACTCTGGCTGGAAATCGGTCGAGATCGCCCCCGGACTTGAGGATCAGGCCCGGTCGTTCAATTTAAGCGTCACCTGGAAGTGGCCAGGGCAGACCATTGGGCGGCCGATCAAAGAGGGGGGCAAGTGCCAGATTCGAATCGGGGATGACCTGGTGCTTACCGGATGGGTGTTCGCCTCGCCGATCGATTACGACGACAAACAAATCACCATGTCCATCAGCGGTCGGTCGCTGACCGCTGACCTGGTCGATTGTGCGGCAATCAACGAGCCGGGCCAGTGGAACAACCAGAGCATATTGTCGATCGTTTCAGCGCTTGCGGCGCCTTACGGCCTCAAGGTGCGCAGCGAGATCCCCGAAGGCGCCAAGCTCTCGGACCACACCATCGAGCCTGGTGAAACGGTTTTCGAATCCATCGACCGACTGCTCACTCTGTTCAGGGTTTTCTCGACTGACGACGCCACCGGCATGGTGGTGCTGGCCAGGCCCGGAAGCGAGGGGCGGGCGTTCGACGCGCTTGAGGTTGGCAAGAACATCAAGACCGGCAGTGCCGGGCTCGACTTCTCAGCGGTGTTTTCCGAGTACCGAGTGCTCGGACAGAAGAGCGGCACCGATGATGAGTTCGGCGCCGCGGCGGCCGAGGTTTCGGCAACGGTCACTGATCCACGGGTTGCTCGCCGGCGGGTGATGGTGATCCAGCAGTCGGGCCAGCTTACGAATGACCTGGCCCAGGCAAGGGCGCACTGGGAAAGCGTCACGCGCATGGGCAAGGCGCTGACTACCACCTATGAGGTTCAGGGGTGGAGGCAGACAAACGGCCAACTCTGGAAGCACAACATGCTGGTCCGGGTCATTGATCCAATTATCGGATACGACCGGTGGATGCTCATAGCCCGGGTGACCTACATCCTGGGAGAGGGCGGCATGGTCACAAAAATGGAAGTCGGCCCACCTGACAGTTACGAGCCGGAACCGAATGACTCGCTGAAAAACCGCAAGCTGAAAAAGGGCGGCAAGGGCGACAACTTCGAATACCTCATCCCAGCAGACTACGAGCCAAAACAATGAGCCTGAAAAGCATGCTGGCCCGCGGCACCGTCGTGCTCGCAAACGCCGGGAAGAAGATGCAATCACTGCAAATTCGCCTGACGGCGGGTGAGCTGAAAGATGGTGTCGAGCATTTCGAACCCTACGGCTTCACCTGCAATCCGCTGCCGGGCGCCGAAGTGCTGACAGCTTTCCTGGGGGGGGATCGCTCCCATGCGGTTGTTCTGGTCGCTTCTGACCGCCGCTACCGCGTCAGCGAAATTAAGCCGGGCGAGGTGGTCATCTTCACGGATGAGGGGGACAAGGTCCACTTCAAGCGTGGGCAGATCATCGATATCGAAACCCAGACGCTGAACATCAAGGCCGGTACCTCAGTGAATTTTGACACCCCCTTGATCACTCAGACCGGACGGATCGTTTCCGAGGGCGACCAGGTGGCGGGCGGTATCAGCCAGATAGAGCATGTCCATGGTTCCGTGATGTTCGGGAACAGCCAAAGTGGCCCGCCTGTGCCGGAGGCTGAATGATTATTTCAAACACAGTGGAGGCCGCTCTCACGCGCGCGGTGATGATCAGCCTTTTCACCTGGCGCCGCGCTGCGACGGATGACCCGGTCGATGACGAGGAGCGCTATGGCTGGTGGGGTGACAGCTACCCAGCGACCGCTGACGACAAGATCGGCTCCCGCCTGTGGCTTCTGCGCCGGGTAAAGCTCACCGAGCCCACTCAGCGCGATGCCGAGTTCTACGCCGACGAGGCGCTGCGCTGGTTGCTCACCGATGAACATGTGGTGGGTATCGAGATCAGTAGTGAAAAAGTCGGAATTAACCGGCTGAACCTGGTTGTGACCCTGACGATTCTTGGCGGCACGCGGCTTGAAATCAAACCCTCTTCTTCATGGCAGGTGATCTATGCCGTTTGAAACGCCGTCTCTGCCGGTGCTCATCAGCCGCACCCAAAGCGACCTAGCAAGTGATGTGCTGCGCCGATCTGATGCCCAGGTGCTGGCCAGGACCCTGAGCGGCACCGCGTACGGGCTGTACGGATACCTCGACTGGATCGTTGACCAGATCCTGCCCGACCGCGCTGACGAGGAAACCCTTGAGCGCATAGCGATTCTACGATTGAGCCAGCCCCGCAATCCTGCGCAGCCCGCTGAAGGCTCGGTCGGATTCACTGCTGCCGCGCTGGCGGTGCTCGATGTTGACGCTGTGCTACAGGCCGATGACGGCCGAACCTACAAGGTCACTGCCGGCTTAACGACTGCGGCGGGGGTAAGCACCACCACGATTGCTGCCGTTGATGCGGGTGTTCTCGGAAATGCTGACGCCGGCCTGACGTTGAGGCTGATCCAGCCAGTGGAGGGTGTGGTGAATACCTTCACCGTGCTCGCTCCAGGGCTCACCGGGGGGATCGCTCAAGAGAGCGTCGAATCCTTGCGCGCGCGCATTGTTCGGTCCTACCGCGTGATCCCGCATGGCGGTTCAAAAGATGACTACGAGACCTGGGCACTTGAGGTGCCCGGTGTCACGCGAGCATGGTGCCGAGGTAACTACCTTGGGCCTGGCACTGTTGGTCTGTTCGTGATGCGTGATGGGGACGCCGAGCCAATCCCGAATCCCACGCAACTTGCTGAGGTGAAGGCCTATATCGAGCCATTACGGCCGGTTACTGCAGAGCTATATGTGCTGCCACCAGCGGAGAAGGCAGTGGCCTACCAGATCCATGCGGTGCCTGATACCTCGGCGGTGCGCGCAGCAATCCAGGCTCAACTGATTGATCTGCATGACAGGGAGGCCGGACTGGGTGAGACGCTACTGATCACGCATATCGCCGAATCGATAAGCGGCTCGGCTGGCGAGACGGATCATCAGTTGGTCGCTCCGACGGCCAACGTCACAGCTGCCGCTAACGAGCTTCTGACCTTCGGGGGTATCACATGGCTGTGATCAGAACTGCGGAAGAGTATCGACTGCAGCTTAAAGGGCTGCTCCCGCCCGGACCTGCCTGGGATCCTGAACTTGTGCCAGAAGTGGCGCTGGTGCTGTCGGGTGTGGCTCTGGAGTTCTCCCGCGTGGATGCGCGGGCTGTGGCGCTACTGAACGAAATGGACCCGGCAGGGGTTAGTGAGCTGGTTCCCGACTGGGAGGCGATCATGGGCCTGCCGGACACCTGCCTCGGCCCGAACCCAGCGTTTGAAGATCGCCGCCTGGCGGTTCGCCGCCGGCTGGTGGAGGTGGGCGGCCAGAGCCGCGGCTATTTCATAGAGATCGCGGTAAGCCAGGGATATCCCAACGCATCGATCACTGAGCACAGAGCGCCCCGTATGGGGCGTTCTCGTTTTGGCTCAGCTCATTTCGGCACTTGGAACGCCCAGTTCATGTGGACGCTTAACACTGGCGGCAGGCAGAGGCAGGGCCGCCGCTTCGGTGTCAGCTATTGGGGCGAGCGTTTCGGCACCAACCCGGGGAATGCACTGGAGTGCCTAATCCGGCGGCCAGCGCCGGCACACACCGTTGTGTATATCAATTACGACTGAGGGGTAAAACCGTGGATTTTCCGAAAAGTGTGCCCAGCGTTGGGTTGGTAGATGGCAAATTTATTGATGAGGACGCAGTCGCCGGTACGCCCGGTTCGCTGATCCCGTCCGCGTGGGGCAATGCGGTAACCCTGGAAATGATTAAGGTTATCGAAGAGGCTGGCCTCACACCCGACGAAGACGACAACACGCAGCTGAATGCAGCCATTGATCTGAAGATTTCGGAGTCCTCTGTTGAATTCGCAAGCCAGCCTGAAGCTGAGGCAGGCGAGTCCTCTACAAAGGCAATGAGCCCGCTCCGGGTGTTCCAGGCCATCGCTAAGGTGATCACCCAGGCAACTGAATCAGCCTACGGATGGATCAAGATCGCAACCCAGTCGCAGATCAATGCAGGCGCAAGCGATCTGGTGGCTGTTACCCCAAAAAAATTGGCATCGGTAGTTCAGGTGCAATCCTTTACCGCGTTTTCAACAGGTGGGACTGCAGCAGCGTTAACACTCACCCCTGTACCGGCAATTACGACCTACGCACCCAATCAACGCTTTCAGGTCGGATTTAGTGTCGCTAGCGCCGGAGGGGATACTACGATAAACGTTTCTGGCCTGGGCCCGAAACTTCTGAAACAGTACAACTCCGCCGGAGTAAAGGTTCCAGCTGTTTTTGCTCAATGGCAAATTGCTGACGTCGTATACGATAGCGTCGATTTTGTCCTTCTTGATGTGCTGCCAACGACGACTGCAAACCTGGTTGGTATTCGAGGGGCCGCGCTTAATCTCCGGGTATCTGCCACAGGAACCGACTCGGTTATTGCTATCACTGCTGATGAGTTGCAGGTCGAGAACGCAGCGGGCCAGTTCATCACGCTTCGCAACGTTTCATGTACCGCATCGTTCGCAGTGGCTGGGGCAGGCGGCCTGGCAGTAGGCGCCGCCAATAGCCAGCTGGCATCGACTCTTTATTATGTTCATGTGATCTGGGACGGCACAGCGCCAAAGGGATGGCTCACCACGGACGTAAACCCGGCCACGCCACTCCCTGGCGCGTTTACCCACCGGGCTCGGGTTTCCCGAGACTTTACGGATGCTACGGGCAGCAAGTTTCCGCTCAGCTATTTGCAGAAAGGTCGCAATGGGCAATACGTGGTTGGAGGAAACGTAGCGGGATCGCCAAGGTTAATCTCAGGCATATCGGGCAACCCGGTCACGCCGACATGGACCCCTGTGCCCTTAGCGCCATTCTTAGCGCCGACGGACGCAGTCGTTTATCTAGGGCTATACAACCAAGGCGCCTCAACGCAGACAACCGCGGCGCCTAACAATGCTTATGGTGCAGTCAACTCCGCAACAAATATGCCGATGTGCAACATCAGTAACAGCTCGGCGAACTCAAACCAGAATAATTTCTTGATGCGGGTAGTGCCGGAGAGCAGCAACGTCTATTACGCGTCGAATGCCACGGTTAGCCACCTAAGCGCTTTTGGATGGGAAGACAGCATATGAGCGAAGTGATTGAAGCTCCAGAAAGTGAAGTTGGCGAAGTTCTGCCGCAGGAACAATTCCTAGGATGGGCCGTACACTACTGGTTCAACCCGGACGGCACTCCGCACGGGATTAAAAACTGGGTTGGCATCACTTCAATGGATGTTATTACGGATGGTGTTGTTTTCCTGCCTGCCGACCAAGGGCCACCTGGTGATCCTGTTTACCCTCCGCCTACCGAGGCGGACATCTTGGCTAGCCAGAGTGCAGTGCTTGCGGGATTGAAGCAGGAGAGCAACGCCCAGAAAACAGCACTGACTGAACGCATCTCTGAGTTGCAGGATGCGATCGACGCCAAGGAGGACCCAGACAGGGAAGAGGTTTGGGCCACGCCCGGGGAAGAGGCGGAGCTACCAACTCGTAAATCTCAACTGAAAAAATGGAAAGATTACGGGATTTTACTCGGCCGAGTGACAGGTCAGTCTGGTTGGCCGCAAGAAGCGGCTTGGCCAGACAAACCATCTGGCGGCATGGACGTAAGTTCTTCAGTCTCGGAATCCGCTTAAAAATAGCGGTGCTCGTTAAATACAGATCAGCTGTTACACGGAGAAAGCTATGCCGATCACCGAGCAGCAGTTGCTGCAAATCCTTCCGAACGCCGGCCGCCAAGCCGGCGTTTTTGTTCCTGTACTGAATGCGGCGATGTCCAGGTATGGAATCGTCACCAGGCTGCGCATTACTGCATTTATCGCCCAGGTGGGTCACGAGTCAGGTCAATTGCGGTACGTGCGGGAGATCTGGGGGCCGACCGCGCAACAGGCCGGTTACGAGGGCCGTGCCGATCTGGGCAATACCGAGCCTGGCGATGGTTCTAAATACCGTGGCCGGGGCCTTATCCAGATCACCGGCCGAGCGAATTGCGCGGCGTGCGGCGAAGCGCTGGGCTTGGACCTCATCAGCAACCCTGAATTGCTGGAACTGCCACAGCACGCTGCGATGTCGGCGGCCTGGTTCTGGTCCACCCGTGGGTTGAACACCCTGGCAGATCAGGGGCGGTTCGTGAAGATCACCCGGCGAATCAATGGTGGACTCACCGGACAGGCCGGTCGCCAGGCGCTGTACGAAAAGGCACTGAACGTCCTACCGTGAGAATTATTGGCGCGGGTCGTTGAGGCGGGCTGCGGCAAAAAAGCAACTCGCGTATGGGGTGATCTTCACACGCTACTTGCCTTTCGGCGGTGCG
The DNA here is from genome assembly GCF_014268275.3 of Pseudomonas tritici. Lineage (NCBI taxonomy): Bacteria > Pseudomonadati > Pseudomonadota > Gammaproteobacteria > Pseudomonadales > Pseudomonadaceae > Pseudomonas > Pseudomonas tritici. The sequence continues at coordinate 5,533,436 of NZ_CP077084.1, read as the reverse complement.
TTTCCTCGTCCGCCACCGGAAGGGTTGCCAGTAGTGCTTGGCAGATTAGGTATGGCCGGTGCTTTCGGCGCACTTCCTGCGCCGCCGCCTTTGCTAGATGATCCCGAGCTGCTCTTACCGCCTGTCGACTTGGGCATGACTATCTCCTGATTACGACTCAGTTGGACTGCAGGGGTGACTTTAGTCCAACTGGTGGCATGCGCTCGAAAATTGAAGGCTAGCCTCTGGATATGCCCTAGAGGCTTGGATGACAGTCAGTCAATTTTTAGCATCTGTGCGAGCAGCGGATCATTCGATCCCAGGATCGCGGCTTGTACATCGACGAAATACATCCCCCCTGTTATCTCGCCGATGATCTCGCCTTCCTCAATCCATTTCTTCAACTGCTGCCGGCTTGGTTTATTGCCGATATATCGCAGCTTTCGATACTCACCGACCTCCATGAGCCTCGGCAGTTTTACGGTTATTTGGGACACGATCTTCATAATCCGCGAACTCGTCGAGCTGCTTCGACTCTTTCGATGAGAGTGCTGCCAGGAATTCTTCTCGCGAGCTTCTCAGGTTCCAGGTACTGAGAGTTCGCATCCACGTAGTAATTACGCCCGTGCTTGATAGGTTTAGGTGTGATGCGGCCTTCGCGGGCCCATTTGCGTAGGGTATTGGGACTGGGCGGGGTTTTATAGTTTTCCGCAGCCCATTCTGCGAGAGTCAATTTGGTCATGAGTTCACCTGCCGCTGGCTAATGTCGGCCATTATTTTAGTCGGAGCTCAGGGCTTTTTTTCTGAGTCGTCTGGCCACCCAGGCGACTGATTACGACTTGGCTTAGTACTTTTGGGATGCCGTCACCTCCCACGACAAATCCGAACTGTTGCTCCTGTAACCATCTGATTTGAGCGCTCGGCTTTTGATAGCCAGTGAGTGCTGCCACTTCCTCTTTGCTCAAAAACATAATCTACCTCGTCAATCATTTCCGACTGAGCTTCTTTCCAGATATCAGTAGTTTTTTGAGAAGACGTTCAGATGAGCAGCATGATGGGTTTTGTATTGGTCGTCCTTGCGTTCCGCTTGCGTCTTAGGTTGGTCGCGTTCAGGTTTGACGTGTCCGCAACAGGTGGCCAATGAGCATCTAAAAACTCGTCAAATCTTTTTATGCTATACAGGATTGATCCGTCGACTTTTGACCATACGCCTTCCGGCAATACACCTCTGGCTCGTTTCCCTTGTAAGGCACGCCTGGTTGTACCCAGGATGTCGGCCATCACGGACTCAGACACCTTGTCCCAGGTTTCTTTTATATCGTTTAGGCCACTGGGCGGTGTTTCTATAGTTTGATCCAGTGAGGTCCCGCTATAGATTTTTTCTAGCAGCGATTGCTTTGGCACTTTGGGGTGGCCGTCACCACCATGAATGAACGCTATGGAATTAGTTCTAAGCCAACGCGCTTGAATTGCTGGCCGCTCGTAACCAGTTAGGTCAACCACTTCGTCTTTGGTTAGGAACATCTTCATCCTCTTTTGATCATCTACGTAAGGGTTATGCCTGCCCAGACCGTTTAATACGAGCTAGGCCCTGCTTGATATGCCCAGCGTTCTCGCCAATCACCTCAAGGGCGCCACGCACGTTCTCACCTACGTTTGAGGTTTCGCTATCCTCTGCCCATAGAGTTAACTCCATGATGGCTGCCTCTAGGGCAAGTTGGTTCTCATAGATCCGTTCCAAGATGTCAGGGAGTGAGTATTCGGTGGATGGCATTGCATGGTCTCCAGTAGAGGGAATGAAAAGCATAGCCGCGGGCAAAAAAATGGCCCGCTTATATGCGGGCCTAATGGGAATTTTTCAAAGGAGTAGGGCGACCTTACCCCCTGCTCTGTAAATGCCAGGTGAAAAGGATGTCGCAAAAGCAGAAAGCCCGCACTGGGCGGGCTCTCTGTAGCACTTGTGGCACTGATCAGATCCTTGCCGTGACTGAGTCAATACTTCGCATTAATGGCTTATAGCCACCATTGGTTAGCAATAACGAGATCATGCCGAACGCCCCCGGCAGCCTGATACATACTCACTCATCTCACCATTAGGGGCCCTCAATGAGAGAGGCACAGCGAAGATTGGCCATGACAGCCTGGCGTGATCTGTTTGCCCTGGCTGGAAATCAAATGGACGCGGAGGTTAAGTACTTTGGCTTGCTGAGGCGGGCTGACGCAATGGAACTTGCCGAACTAATCACCAGCGATGAGTGGATACAGCTTGTACAGCAGGCTGGAACATTACTTGCCAGTACCGCTGAGTGCATGGGCGGACCGGGGTAGGGCAGAGACAAGATCCCCGTCCATCTGTGTATGTCCGATGAGATCAATGAGGTTTAGGAGAAAAGAGCGCTCTCGCAGCCTCGTCCAGTAGCCTATCGATCTCAACCAGCTCAGCTTCTTTGATATCAATCGCGCTTTTGTAGGCGCATGCCATGAGCTGCAGCACCTCTAGGTCGGAAATCTTCGCAAGATCACCTTTAAGGTCGGGACGCTGGCTGAGTAGGAGCGCGCGTATCTCTTCTGCGGTTTTCGACTTTTCCATGGGTATTCCCTCCATATCTCAGCTCAATTTTAGCGCATGGGAATGTGGAGTAACGGCCGCTGATCGCCAGATTGCTGAAGGGCAAGGCAGATACAAGAAGGCCTGCGCCGTGGACGGCAGGGAAGTGGCTGTCAGAGGGAAGTTGCGATCGCCCTGGCCAGTTGCGGGTCTGACATCAGAGGCGGTGGGCTGATCGAGCGGTAGTACCTTGAGGCTTGCTCAAACTGGGCGCCGCGAATCTCGCCGTCTGAACCAATGAACGCCAAGGCGTCAGTCTTGGCTGATTTGAAAATCTTTGGCGGCTCGGTCGTGAGAGATGTAGTCGCCCCAATTAAAATGGTTGGCGCGGAGATTGTGAGAAATATCGCGGCAGCGATAGGGTTGGCGCCATCACCTGACACGGCCTGTGTGCTGACCGATGCCAGCAGGGCGACTGCCAGAGTCTTCCATGAGTCCATTCTTTGTTGCTTCCATTGCGATCAGAGGGCGCCACGGTAGCAGAGCAGGGGAACACCAGAAACAACAAACCCACTCAGCAGTGCGCTACAGGCGCGATCGGGGGGAGCATAAGCCTGAGTCCGAGGGCTTCAACATAGTGAAGCCGAACTTGATATGCCCGTGGTTTTCGCCGAGCGCTCCCCCTAGAGCGGATCACTTCGGTCAGCGTATGAATGAGGGGGCGGGCGGGATAGCTGCTTCTATCGCAAGACAGTCCATTTGCTTTGACCACAAAACAGTGGCTCGAAGTGGTGCTGAGTCTCTGCCCCCATAACGAAGCCACACTCGAGCTTCACCCTGACTCCATTCGGCAAACTATCTCCGTCATCTAACGCGAACTGCACACGATCTGCGGTGACCAAATTCCCGGTATCGGTTCTAACGGTGATCTGCTCATCAAGAACCAATACGGTGTATCCAATTTTTGCAGGAGATTTAATCTGTCCCAGCGGGTCGTTTGCTGCAAACGTAAAAAAACGACCGGTAAACTGCATGGGATTTGGCCCCGGCGGCGTAGGTATTTCAGCTGCTGATACCGCAAGTGAAAACAGCGCCGGAATTAGCAAAAATGCTTTCATGATTTTCCTTTCAAAGGTCAAAGCCACACGGCGGCGGGGTGCGCGGGCACGGATCCGGAGGTGCGTACTGTGCGGGGTGAAGTGCCATGTCGTGCGCTGTAGGCCTAGGCACCGCCTTGGGCAGTCACTGTTCTACGGAAAACTGACGTCTCGGATGTGAAGGGTGCGGCGCTATCGGTAAGGCTGGACAGCAGGTTGGATATGAGAAGCAGCCGCAGCGTGTAGCTAGGTTACTTGGAAGACTTTGCAGGGAGCGACGGAGTCTCCGCTTTCATTTTTTCCTTAGCCATTTCCATACCGAAGTCGATTGCCTTGTTTGCAACAGTTGCCGCAATGGTGCCTACGATAGCTGCCACACCCAAGACGACGCTCAATACAGCGCTGGCCACGACCAATTTGGTCTCAACCTTATTGACGCGATCCATGACTTGTTTGTTGTCTTCCTTGAGCTCTCCCAGCTTTTCCGCGAGGTGATCAAGAGAAGTCTCTATTTTTCCGACAACGACATGAAGATCATTCAGTGACTTCATCTGCCACTCAGCTGGGCCCGGGGTAGGTGTCGTCTCAGGAACCATAGGGTTCGTGTTCTCAGGGCCGCCAAACCTGCGGTTTTTGCTGGACATTTATGAGTTCCACCTGCTTTTAATCCATTCCCAGAGCGTGGTAGGTGCTCGCCCATAGTAGGAACTAATCGCCACAACTACCCCCGATGCGGACGAGCCGTCGGTTATTCCCAGCAGGTTAGACAGTTCTTGGGTGGTGCCAGAGAAATTCACTACAAATCCGTTTTTTGGAAGATCCGTAAAGTCGACGGTTCCAAGGGATTGATTATCTTTGAGCGCCCGCAATATTGGATCGGACTGGTCTGTCGGTAAGACCAAGAAAATTGCCATGATTCTTCCTAAATTATGGTGGCCGCTACGCTGGAGTCTGGCGGTATTGAGACGCTATTTAAGGTCGCACGTCACATTTTCAAGCCGAGCTATCTCTCTGCTGCAGGGCCGGTGCCATCCTGACTGCATAGCAGCCGATTAGAGCACGGCACTCAAGACGCCGCTGTGAATTTTGAACAGCTGGTGCCTTGGTGGTTCCTTCTCACAAAAGTCGCACAGATGAAGGGTCGCAGTAAATGGTGCGGCAGTGCCTTTCGTAATTCTCGGCATCCCTTCAAATTGCATGCATTTTCTAGGTGGCGACTGGGGAGACAGCCAACCTCTTAAGCTGTTCAAGGCCGTGCATGCTGTCGTAAGGCTGGCATAACCGAGCCAAAACCACCCATTTAGACACAAAAAAGGCACTTGCGATAAACGCTAAGTGCCTGATTTTTATAGCTTATTTGGTGGAGCCGGGGGGATTTGAACCCCCGTCCGCCAGTACTCCGCTGTCGGTACTACATGCGTAGCCGTTTCTATTAAGTTAACCCTCAGCGACCCGAAGGGCAGGGTGCTTTGGGCGAGTTGTGTAAGTTTTAGCCGCTTCGTCCACAACGTACTGCACGGCGATTCTGTTCTATATGACAATCACTTTGGGTTTACAGACATCCCCTGGTGATTGCTGGACCCGAAGGTACCAGAAGCTCAGGGCTAAGGCTGCTTACGCAGCGAGAGCGAATTCCTGGCCGTAGTTTTCGTCATTGGCAACTATAAGAAGTTGCAACAGTGGATTTACGAGTTCTGTTACCAACTCGGCATGCACCTAAAGTTTCGCGACCGGCGTCGAATCCTAAACGGCCCCGTGCTTGTAACTCGTTGTTTCTTAGTGAGTGACAAGCCTGTGCAGTGTACGCCAAACCGTCACGGAAGGCCAACCCGAAGGTTGGCCGTGCGCGACTGAGGCGACTATTGGCCGCCTTTCTCGCTGTTCTGCAGGTCTTGCAGGGCCTTGGAGGTGATTTCGATGCACTTCTTGTCATCACCTGCGGCGTGGGCGGCTTTGGCCGAGGACACGGCAGTGTCTATTTCGCCGCTTTTGCCACTGGTGTCGGCGGCGAGCAGCGCTTTACCGTTGTTGATTTTGTCCAGGTTGATCTGGCACAGGTCTTTATCACCTGCCGCGAAAGCAGGGGACGCCAGCATCGCAGCGGTAATGAACAAGCCAGCAAGAGCGGAACGCTTCATAGGGTATCTCCTTGCGCAAAAGGGCTCGACGCTGCTGGCGTTGAACGGCTGCCAGCGACATCAGTGATGAGCCTCGTTTGTCGAGGCCTATGCAGATGACTACGCTGGCGCGCCAGGGTTCTGTTTTTTTGCAGGCTCATTTTTGCATGATCAGTGGGCGCGGGCCTGTGTAACACGGTCCACCAGGTAGACCAGCCCGTGATAATCAATGCCGCCATGCTGGCTTAGGCCGATCTCGCAGGTGCGGCTGGTGGAAATGCCTTCGCTGCAATATTGCACCGCGTCCTTGAGGGTGCGCAGTGAGTGGGCGTTGAGTTCCGGCGTGGTGAAACCCTTATCGCCAGCAAACCCGCAGCAATGAATGCCTTCCGGGATGACCACGGTGTTGGAGCAACGCCGGGCCAGGTCGATCAGCGCCTGGCTCTCGCCCAGATGCTGGGTGCTGCAGGTGACGTGCACGGCGATGGGGGCTGCCTGTGGTGTGAAATCGAGGCGATCCATCAAGTGAGTGCGGATAAAACGCACAGGATCGTAAAGATCCAGCCGTGTTTCAGCCAGATCCTGCACCAGGCGCAAGGTGCACGGACTGGTGTCGCAGTAAATCGGGTCGAGCCCGCCGCGGCTGGCGTGGAGCAGGGCGCCGATCAATTCCTGGCGCTTGTGTTCGGCCTGTTCAACGTAGCCTTTGGAGGCAAAGGGCTGGCCGCAGCACAGGTTGTCCTGATTGTCGGGGAAGACGACTTGGTAACCGGCCTTTTCCAAGAGGCTGCGGGTTTTGTCGTACAACGACATCTGTTCTTTATCTCCCGCCGCCGGGCCCATGGCGCGTGAGACGCAGGCGGCCAAGTAGACCACCCGTGGCCGCTCGTCAGTGACCGCCGGGCTGAAGCGGATGGCTTTCTCCGGCTGCGGCATGGCGTTTGTCCACTGCGGAATCTGTCCCTTGGACAGCTTGGTCACGCTGGCCGACAGCTTCGTCAGGCGAGGTGCGCCCAGCAGCATGCGCGCGCCATTGGCCACATGCAGGGTAAAGCGCGCGCCTTGTAGTGCAGTGGCGAAATGAGTGGCGAGCCATTCGGCCGTTTTCGTACGGTCGGCGTCATGGCTGCGCAGTTTTTTCACCAAGTCGCCGGTATTGATTCCCACGGGGCACCGTTGAGCGCAAAGGCCGGTGGCGGCGCACGTGTCGATGCCTTGATAGTGGTAGGCGGCTTCCAGCTCGGTGGTGTCAACGCCAGCTCGTTTCTTCGCCTGGATATCGCGCCAGATCACGATGCGTTGGCGTGGACTCAAGGTCAGGCCTTTCGACGGGCACACCGGCTCGCAGAAGCCGCATTCGATGCACTTATCCACAAGCTCGTCGGCGGCGGGTAGCGGCTTGAGGTGTTTGAGGTGGATTTGCGGGTCTTCGCTGAGCACCACGTCCGGATTGAGGATGCCGTTGGGGTCGAGTAGCCGCTTGAGTTGCCACATCAATTGATAGGCGTCGCTGCCCCACTCCAACTCAACGAACGGCGCCATGTTGCGGCCGGTACCGTGTTCAGCTTTCAACGAACCACCAAACTCCACCGCTACCAGTTGCGCCACGTCGTCCATGAACGCTTGGTAGCGTGTGATTTCTTCCGCGCTGTTGAAGCCTTGAGTGAACACGAAGTGCAGATTGCCTTCCAGTGCGTGTCCGAAAAGTATCGCTTCGTCGTAGTGATGTTTGTCGAACAGTTCGATCAAGCGGTTGACGCCGATTGCCAGTTGCTCGACCGGAAAGGTGACGTCTTCGATGATCACCGTGGTGCCGGTTTTGCGTACGGCGCCGACAGCGGGAAAGGTGTCTTTGCGAATGGCCCACAGGCGCGCATTTTCTACCGGGTCTTCGGTGAAATCGACCTGTTTCTCCACAGGGAAATCGGCCAGTGAGGCCATGATCAGCGCCAATTGCTCATGCAACAAAGACGGCGACGCTGCGCGAGATTCGATCAACAGTGCGCAGGCATTTTCCGATAGATGTTGTACGAAGGCGGGCATGCCCGGCTTGTCTTGTACCGAGCGCATGCTGCGTCGATCCAACAGCTCGACGGCCGAGACCGGTTGGGTCTTGAGGGCGGTCACCGCGTTGCAGCAGGTCTCGACATCCGGAAACACAATCAATGCCGAGGCTTTGTTCGGATGATCAACCACCGTGTCATAGGTGACCGCACTGATAAATCCAAGCGTACCCTCGGAGCCCACGAGCAGATGGCTGAGGATATCCAACGGCTCATCGAAATCAACCAGGGCATTAAGTGACAGCCCGGTGGTATTTTTCAGACGGTATTTGTGGCGGATTTTTGCCGCCAATTCAGCGTTTGCCCGCGTCTCGTGACCCAATGCCGCCAGGCGCTCCAGCAGCGTGCCGTGTTGTTCGCGAAACGCCGCCACGCTGGCCGCGTCTTCGGTGTCTAGTCGGCTGCCGTCAGCCAGTACCAAGCGGATGCCTGCCAGGGTGTGATAGGTGTTCTGCGCCGTGCCGCAGCACATACCGCTGGCGTTGTTGGCGACGATGCCGCCGATCTTGCAGGCATTGATTGACGCCGGATCCGGCCCGATCTTGCGCCCAAAAGGCGCCAGCCACGCATTGGCCTGGGCGCCGATCACGCCAGGTTGCAGGCGAATTTGCGTGCCCTGCCCACGAACTTCGCGGCCGTTCCAATTGTCCCCCAGCACGATCAGCACTGAGTCGCTGATGGCTTGGCCCGAAAGGCTGGTGCCGGCTGCGCGGAAGGTGACGGCCACACGGTCGCGTTGGGCGAATTGCAACAGCGCCACCACCTCGTCTTCCGACTCCACGCGGATCACCAGCTGTGGGATCAGTCGGTAAAAACTCGCGTCGGTGCCGAAAGCAAGGGTGGAAAGTGGATCGTCGAAACGCCGATCTTTCGGGATCAGTTGTGCGACGTCGCTCAGAAAAGCAGCAGGCAGGCTCATCGGTCCTCCAGAAATAGCAGACGCCGGAATGGGTGTCCGGCGTCGATTCTTACCCTATTACGTACCGGCCTTAATGCACCAGCATACCGGTGAACCAGTAGGCCTGCGCCAGGGTGATCAACCCGACGATCGTCGCAAAAAACAGGCTGTGCTTGAGGGTAAAGCGGAACAAGTCGGACTCCTTACCCACCAAACCTGTGGCGGCGCAGGCCACGGCAATCGATTGTGGCGAGATCATTTTGCCGGTCACACCGCCACTGGTATTCGCGGCGACCAACAGTGTGTCGTTGACCCCGATCTGATGCGCGGTGGTGGCTTGCAGCGAGCTGAACAAGGCGTTGGACGACGTGTCGGAGCCTGTCAGGAAAACGCCCAGCCACCCGAGGAATGGCGAGAAGAATGGGAAGGCTGCACCTGTGCCCGCCAATACCAGCGCCATGGTCGAAGACATGCCGGAGTAGTTGGTGACAAAAGCGAAGGCCAGCACCATGCCAATGGACAGGATTGGCCAGCGCAGTTCGTAGAAGGTCTCCTTTAAAGTGGTAAGACCAGTTTTTAGATTGATCTTCAGCACCAGCATCGAGATCAGCGCAGAGAAGAAAATCGCTGTGCCGGTCGCCGAGATGGGGTCCAGCTTGAACACCGCCGGAATTGCAGTGGGGTTGGTCACAATCGGCGCAACTTTGATCACCAGTTGGTCCAGGTGCGGGATCGCGAAGTTGAACACCCAGCTATACATCGAGCCGCCAGCGGCGAACATGGCTTTGAACGGCTTGAGGGTCCAGATAGTGACCAGCACGGTCAGAATAAGGAACGGTGACCAGGCCTTGAAAATTTGCCCCAGGCTGTAGGGCGAGACAACCGTGTTGCGTGGCAGGCCAAAACCGCCGGCGCTGGCGGTGACCGCTGCGCTTGAAGTCGCACCGGCAATCTGTGCACCTGCTGTGCGCTTGGGTTGCCAGACTTTCAGGAACAGGGTCAGGGAGATCAGGCTGGCGAGCGCGGAGGTGATGTCCGGCAGTTCCGGGCCGATGAAGTTGGAAGTGAAGTACTGGGTGATGGCAAAGCTCAAGCCCGCTACCAGTGCGGCCGGCCAGGTTTCACGCACGCCGCGCAAGCCGTCCATCATGAACACCAGCCAGAACGGCACGAACAGCGACAGCAGGGGCAACTGACGGCCAGTCATGGCGCCGATTTTGAACGCATCGATGCCAGTCACTTGACCTGCAACGATGATCGGGATGCCGAGTGCACCGAAGGCCACGGGGGCGGTGTTGGCAATCAGGCACAGGCCAGCGGCGTACAGTGGATTGAAGCCCAGGCCGACGAGCAGTGCCGCAGTGATTGCCACGGGAGCGCCGAAACCGGCGGCACCTTCCAGAAATGCGCCGAAGCAAAAGCCGATCAGCAGCACTTGCAGGCGTTGGTCGTCGGTGATCGATAGGACTGAGCTGCGAATGACTTCGAACTGGCCGCTCTTGACGGTCAGTTTGTACAGGAACACGGCCGCGACAATGATCCACGCGATAGGCCAAAGGCCATAGGCAAAACCGTAACCGGCGGCGGCCAGTGCCATATCCACCGGCATCTGGAAGGCAAAGATTGCCACCAGGATCGACAGCGCCAAGGTAATGCTGCCGGCTACGTGACCTTTGAGGCGGAACACGGCCAGGGCCAGAAAGAAGAATACGATCGGAATAACCGCCGCCAGTGCGGACAGGCCGAGGCTGCCGAGTGGGCTGTAGAGCTGTTGCCAGGTTTGCATATGGGGTGGCCCCTGATTGTTGTTGTTTGGTCAGCTTGGATAATTGGTAATACCAATTTACAATCGCTGTTGGCTAGAGTAAAAGCCTTGGCAGGGGTGTGTCAATTTGCCGCTCGCGAAACTTTGGTCGTAGGTCCGCGGGCAGGTCGTTCTGATCGGTTGAAACGAGGGCGTTCTGATAGGTGCTGCAAGCGCTTCGATAGGCCAGAATAGAGGCCCCGGCGAGTGGTCGGGATGGTGGAGAATGAGTTATGGGGTTTGATCAGGTGCGTCAGCGCCGTTTGTCTGACGATATCGTCGAGCAGCTTGAGGGCATGATCCTCGAGGGCACGCTAAAGTCCGGCGAGCGCTTGCCGGCCGAACGGGCGTTGGCTGAGCAATTTGGCGTCTCGCGCCCTTCCTTGCGGGAGGCGATCCAGAAATTGTCTGCCAAAGGTTTGCTCGTCAGCCGTCAGGGCGGGGGTAACTACGTGGCCGAGTCATTGGGCTCGACTTTCAGTGATCCGCTGCTGCACCTGCTGGAAAACAATCCCGAAGCTCAGCGTGATCTGTTGGAGTTTCGCCAGACCCTTGAAGCCTCTTGTGCCTATTACGCAGCGCTGCGCGCCACCGAAGTCGACCGCGAACGTCTTACCGCAGCTTTCGAAGCGCTGCAGGATTGCTACACCCGCTCTGATGAAGCGAGTCGAGTGGAGGAGGGCGCGGCGGATGCGCGGTTTCACCTGGCTATCGCTGAGGCCAGCCACAACGCCGTGCTACTGCACACCATTCGCGGGCTGTTCGACTTGCTCAAGCGTAACGTGGTGACCAACATTGGTGGCATGTACCAGCAGCGTACGGAAACCCGTGACATGTTGATCAGTCAGCATCGGGATCTGTACCTGGCAATCATCGAGGGGCGGGCCGAGCAGGCGCGAGAAGTTTCCACACGTCACCTGCTGTATGTGCAGGAAGTGTTGGAGGAGGTGCGTCAGGAGGTTCAGCGTGTGGCGCGTGCGGAGCGGCGCAAGGGAATGTAGCCGAGGGAAGTTCCCAGGGCTACACCGCAGCAAGGATCAGTCTTCCTTGCCCTTGTTACGCACAGCACGATGCAATTCGCGATTGGAATCGCGCTCGCGCTCGGTATCACGCTTGTCGTATTCCTTCTTGCCTTTGCCCAAGGCGATCTCGCACTTGACCAGGTGCTTGCTCCAGTACCAGGACAGGCAGATGCAGGCGTAGCCCTTCTGCTGTACGGCGGAGGCGAGCTTTTCCAGTTCGCGAGCGTTGAGCAACAATTTGCGCGTGCGTACCGGGTCGGCAATCACGTGGGTGCTCGCGGTGGTCAGCGGGGTGATATGACTGCCGAGCAGCCACGCCTCGCCATCCTTGAGCAGCACATAACTGTCGACCAGTTGCAGCTTGCTGGCACGCAGACTCTTTACTTCCCAGCCGGCCAGGACCAGACCAGCCTCGAACCGATGTTCGATGAAGTAATCGTGTCGCGCCTTTTTATTTTGCGCGATGGTCCCTGTGGGGTGTTTCTTTTGTTTAGCCATAGGGGCGGCATTATAGGGAGTTGCGAGCGTGTCGGCTACGGTCAACCTGCGTGCTTGAGCGTGTTGGACGAATCCCGGACAATGCGGGCAGTTCTCTGGTTTTTTTCTTTCGCGGATCGGGCTGTTCCTTCGCGATGTTTGCCGCTCAGCTGTGGAAATAACGCACACATGACGACGCATATTCAACGTTCGGCGCTGCTGCCTTATCCGGCTCAAGCGCTTTATGACCTGGTCAACGACGTGGCGCGTTACCCGGAATTCTTGCCCTGGTGCTCGACGGCCGAAGTGCTGGAGGGCAGCGATGAGCACATGGTCGCCAGCGTTGGGGTCGCGAAGGGCGGCCTCAGCCAGCACTTTGTAACGCGCAATGTGCTGGTGCCCGGGAAATCCATCGAAATGAATTTGCAGGAAGGGCCTTTCACCCAGTTGCATGGCGTCTGGGTATTCAAGGCGCTGACCGATAAGGCCTGCAAAATCAGCCTGGATCTTTCCTTTGATTACGCCGGGCCTATCGTGCGGGCGACGTTGGGGCCTCTATTCAACCAAGCGGCCAATACCTTGGTGGATGCATTCTGTCAGCGAGCCAAGCAACTGCATGGTTGAGATTGAAGTGGTGTATGCCGCCGTGGATCGCCAGGTTTTGCTGTTGGTGACAGTGCCGGAGGGCACCAGCGTGCGCTCGGCGGTGCAGGCGTCAGGTATTGCCGTGCACTTTCCAGAGCTGGATCTGGCTGATTGCCCTTTGGGGATATTCGGCAAGGTGGTCGCGGACGCGCAAGTGCGTGCCGTGCAGGCGGGTGATCGTATTGAGATTTACCGGTCGCTGCTGGCGGACCCGAAAGAGGTGCGCCGGCTGCGCGCAGCCAAGGCTGCTTTGGCCAAGCAGCAGAACTCGTAAGCCCTCCAAATGGCAGGCAGCAAAAAGCCCGGCATGCCGGGCTTTTTGTTGGGCGCAAACTTACTGCGGGCTGGTGTCCAGAGGCTGCGGCGTCGGGACGGGAACAGTTTCCACGCCGTCGACGTCTTTCTGGATCTTGTCGAGCAAAGATCCAGGCTTAGCCGGTACTTCAGACTTCGGCTTCTCGCCTTCCTGTGCAGGTGCGGTCACGTTAGTGCCGTTATCCTTGCCGAGCAGGGCTTCATCACGGCTTACGCCGGGCATGAAGTCACCGGACAGGCTGACAAGCTGGTCATTGCCATTGAAGATGACACTGACACGCTCCTGCTGGCGTTCACCGCCACCTGGTTGCAGGCTGTAGAGATAATCCCAGCGATCGGCGTGGAAAGTGTCGGTCAGCAGGGGGTTACCCATGATAAACCGTACTTGCCGTCGGGTCATTCCGGGGCGTAACTGGTCTATCATGTCCTGCGTGACGACATTGCCCTGCTGGATGTCGATTTTGTAAACCCCGGGGAATGAACAACCGGCGAGTGCGAGCAGTCCCACAAAGGTGAAACTGGTTAGCAAGAGCTTGGTGTTTTGCATCGGTGGGCGACTTCCACTATCTTGGCTGGGACAACGTAAACGCCGATCATACCCGTATTAAGAGAAGCTGCGAAGCAGCATCCGCGAGAAAGCTAACCATGGTTGAAAATAGCGAACTACGCAAAGCCGGTCTTAAAGTGACTCTGCCACGAGTCAAGATTCTACAAATGCTCGATTCTGCTGAGCAGCGCCACATGAGTGCCGAGGATGTCTACAAGGCACTGATGGAGTCTAACGAGGACGTTGGCCTGGCCACGGTTTACCGTGTGCTGACCCAGTTTGAAGCCGCAGGGCTGGTGGTTCGTCATAATTTCGACGGCGGTCATGCAGTGTTCGAATTGGCTGACGGTGGTCATCACGACCACATGGTTGACCTGGATACCAATGAGGTTATCGAGTTCACCAGCCCTGAGATCGAGGCCCTGCAGCATAAGATTGCTGAGGAGCATGGATTCGATTTGGTTGACCATAATCTGGTCCTGTACATCCGTAAGAAAAAGTAACAAGCGCTGCAGATTGACGCTGCAAAACGATCGAAGGCGACCTCAGGGTCGCCTTCGTGCTTTCTATAATGGAGAAAATTGTCTGCTTAGGCCTTAGTCGCCACGACCATCTTCTTCGCGTGCGCCAAAGACTCCTTGGTCAAATCGATACCACCGAGCATGCGCGCGACTTCTTCCACGCGCTCCGACTTATTCAGCTTGGACACTGCTGTGTGTGTTGCATCACTGCCGCGTACCTTATGCACAAACAAATGCTGGTGCCCTTGGGCCGCGACTTGCGGCAAGTGAGTGACCGTTAGCACTTGGCCTCGATCCCCCAGGCGCCGCAACAACTGGCCAACAATTTCCGCCGTCGGCCCGCCAATGCCCACATCGACTTCATCGAATACCAGGGTTGGCACCCGAGAGGTTTGCGCGGTAATTACCTGAATCGCCAGGCTGATCCGCGACAGCTCGCCACCAGATGCCACTTTTGCCAGTGCTTTGAGCGGCTGTCCAGGGTTGGCGCTGACCAGTAGTTCCACCTGTTCCAGGCCGTGGGGCTGCAGTTCGTTGCTGGCGTTGGTGCGCAATTCAATAGTGAAGCGTCCGCCGGGCATACCCAGGCGCTGGATTTCCAACTCCACTGCGCTGGCCAGGCCAGTGGCTGCTTGTTGGCGCAGGTCGCTCAGTTCGCGCGCTTTCTCTTGGTAATGACGGGCGAAAGAAGCGAGCTCGTCACCCAGGCGCTCGATAGATTCATCGTTGGCGTTCAGGGTCTCGATTTCATCCAGTAGCTTCTGCTGCATCGTCGCTACTTCGGTGGGCTGGATTCGATGTTTGCGCGCCAGGGTATAAATGGTGTCCAGGCGTTCTTCTATTTCCTGCAGGCGTGCCGGGTCGGCATCGAAATGATCCAGGAAACGGTTCAGTTCGCCTACCGCTTCTTCTACTTGAATCTGTGCACTGGTGAGCAGGGTAGTGGCCTCACTCAGCGACCCGGACGCGTTGTTCACGCTCGACAAGCGATTGAGGCTGGCAGTCAGTGCATTGAGCACATTGCCGGAATCGCTCTCGCTACATTGTTCCACCACCTGCCGGCAGATACCCAGCAGGGTTTCTGCGTTGGTGAGGTTCTTATGTTCTTGCTCAAGCTGCTCTAGTTCGTTCTCGCCCAGGCCCAGGCTTTCCAGCTCTTCGAGTTGGTAACTGAGCAACTGATGACGAGCGCGTTGTTCATCGCCGGAATTGGAGAGCCGCTCCAGCTCTTGGCGAGTCTGGCGCCAGCGTTGAGCGGCAAGTTGCACCTGGCGGGCAAGGTCTGTCGCGCCAGCGTATTCGTCGAGCAGGCGGCGATGGGTGTCGGTTTTCAGCAGGGACTGGTGTTCGTGTTGGCTGTGGATATCTATCAGCAACTCGCCCAGGGCTTTCAAGTCGCCCAACGGGCAAGGTGTGCCGTTGATATAGCCACGTGAACGGCCTTCCGCCGTGATGACCCGGCGCAGGATGCACGGACCTTCATTATTAAGGTCGCGCTCGGCCAGCCAGGCTTCCGCCTCGGGTATGTCTGCCAGGTCGAAGGTGGCAAGGATGTCGGCCTTGTCCGCACCGGGGCGAACCACGCCGCTGTCGGCGCGATCACCCAGGGTAAGGCCCAGGGCGTCTAGCATGATCGACTTGCCGGCGCCGGTTTCGCCTGTGATTACGCTCATCCCGCGATCCAATTCGAGATCCAGGTGTTCAACGATGGCGTAGTTATGTACGGACAGGTGCACGAGCATGTTGGCCGCTCCCAGGCTTTAGGTCTGGTTATTTATACAGTGTTTTGTTTGGCGCTGACAATCCTGACGCTTAGCTCGATTTGCTTGAGTCAGCGTCTTTTTAAGCGCTGCCAGGAATTAGTGAGCAGGAATTGATGAAGGTCAGTCGAAAGACTTTTGGTAACGCCTTCGCCCTTGAACCTGGAAATTGTGACCCCATATACCGGAACAGAAGCGCGAGTTGAGTTCGCGCATGATTTTGAAAGGAGAAAACTATGGCTGACGAACAGACGCAGGATACGCAAACTCCAGACGCCAATTCGGCTGTCGGCGATGAGCTGGCAACTCGCGTGCAAGTGCTCGAAGAGCAATTGGCTGCTGCGCAGGACCAGTCTTTGCGTGTTGCCGCCGATCTGCAGAACGTCCGCCGCCGTGCCGAGCAGGATGTAGAAAAGGCTCACAAATTCGCACTGGAGAAGTTCGCCAGTGATTTGCTGCCGATCATTGACAGCCTGGAGCGTGGCCTTGAGTTGTCCAACCCGGACGACGAAAACATCCGCCCGATGCGCGAAGGGATCGAGCTGACCCTGAAAATGTTCCAGGACACCCTGAAGCGTTATCAGTTGGAAGCCATCGATCCAATGGGCGGTGAACCGTTCAACGCTGAACATCACCAAGCCATGGCCATGCAGGAAAGCCATGACCTGGAGCCTAATAGCGTGTTGAAAGTGTTCCAGAAGGGATATCAGCTCAACGGTCGCTTGCTGCGCCCGGCGATGGTTGTGGTGAGCAAGGCGCCTGCACCGGTTTCGCCTTCTATTGATGAGCAGGCTTGAAATACGCCGTAAGGCCCCCATCTATAAGTCAAGCGTTTAAGTGCTACCGCAGTTAGCCACCACTGCTGCGGCAACCAAATTCAAGTTTCGGGAGAGTAAATCATGGGCAAAATTATCGGTATCGACCTGGGGACCACCAACTCCTGTGTCTCCGTCATGGAAAACGGCAAAGCTAAAGTTATCGAAAACGCCGAAGGCGCGCGTACTACGCCGTCGATCATTGCTTATGCAAATGATGGCGAGATCCTGGTTGGTCAGTCGGCCAAGCGCCAGGCTGTGACCAACCCGCACAACACGCTGTACGCGGTGAAGCGTCTGATCGGTCGTAAGTTCGACGAAGAAGTCGTACAGAAAGACATCAAGATGGTGCCTTACAAAATCGCCAAGGCTGACAACGGTGACGCCTGGGTTGAAGTAAATGGCAACAAGATGTCTGCACCGCAGATCTCGGCTGAAGTCTTGAAAAAGATGAAAAAGACTGCCGAAGATTACCTCGGTGAAGCAGTGACTGAGGCGGTGATCACCGTTCCGGCCTACTTCAACGACAGCCAGCGTCAGGCGACCAAAGACGCCGGCCGCATCGCGGGCCTGGACGTAAAACGCATCATCAACGAACCTACCGCAGCGGCTCTCGCTTACGGTATGGACAAGGCCAAAGGCGATCACACCGTGATCGTTTATGACCTGGGTGGCGGTACTTTTGACGTTTCGGTCATCGAGATCGCTGAAGTTGACGGCGAGCACCAGTTTGAAGTGTTGGCCACCAATGGTGACACTTTCCTGGGCGGTGAAGACTTCGATATTCGTCTGATCGACTACCTCGTTGACGAATTCAAAAAAGAAAGCGGCATGAACCTCAAGGGTGACCCGCTGGCCATGCAGCGCCTGAAAGAAGCTGCTGAGAAGGCCAAGATCGAGCTGTCCTCGAGCATGTCGACTGACGTGAACCTGCCGTACATCACTGCAGATGCCACCGGTCCTAAGCACTTGAACGTGAAGATCTCTCGCGCCAAGTTGGAAGCACTGGTTGAAGACCTGGTTCAGCGCACCATCGAACCTTGCCGCATCGCCTTGAAAGATGCTGGTATCGACGTTGGCTCCATCAACGACGTGATCCTGGTCGGTGGCCAGACCCGTATGCCGTTGGTGCAGCAGAAAGTTACTGAGTTCTTCGGTAAAGAAGCACGTAAAGACGTGAACCCGGACGAAGCAGTTGCCATGGGTGCTGCTATCCAAGGCGCGGTATTGGCCGGTGACGTGAAAGACGTGCTGCTGCTGGACGTCAGCCCGCTGACCCTGGGTATCGAAACCATGGGCGGCGTGATGACCGCGCTGATCGAGAAAAACACCACGATTCCTACCAAGAAATCCCAAGTGTTCTCGACTGCCGACGACAATCAAGGTGCTGTGACCATTCACGTGCTGCAAGGTGAGCGTAAGCAAGCGGCTCAGAACAAGTCCCTGGGCAAGTTCGACCTGGCTGAGATTCCACCAGCACCCCGTGGCGTGCCACAGATCGAAGTGACCTTCGACATCGATGCCAACGGTATCCTGCACGTTGGCGCGAAAGACAAGGCGACCGGCAAAGAGCAGAAGATCACCATCAAGGCCAACTCCGGTCTGTCTGATGAAGAAATTCAACAGATGATTCGTGATGCTGAAGCCAACGCTGATGCGGATGCCAAGTTTGCTGAACTGGCTGGTGCACGCAACCAAGGTGATGCACTGGTTCACTCGACACGCAAAATGGTCGCTGATGCTGGCGATAAAGTGACGGCTGAAGAGAAGGCCGCAATCGAAGCTGCCGTAGTTGCCCTGGAAGCCGCCGTTAAAGGCGACGACAAGGCTGCTATCGAAGCCAAGATCGAAGAGCTGTCCAAAGTCTCCGCGCCAGTGGCTCAGAAAATGTATGCCGAACAAGGTCAGCCAGCTGACGGTGCAGCGCAACAGGCAGAGCCTGAAGCCAAGCACGACGATGTTGTCGATGCCGAGTTTGAAGAAGTTAAAGACCAGAAGTAACTTGGTCGCCCGGTTGACCGCTTTTAAGCGGTGACTGGTAGGATGTCGCCGCGCGGGAGCTTGCTCCCGCGTTGGCGTGTCTGGGGTAGGCGAATTTTTACAGCATGCGACAGCGTTCGGATGCTGGCGGTGTGATCGGGAATGCTCCTGCTTTCCGAGCAATAACTACCGCATTTTTGGCCGGGTCCCTGGCTAAAAGTAGTAATGACCAGGATCGTTGAATTGACGTGAGTTGGGTCCGGGCCTGTATTGGGGCTCAACGAGTTTGGCGGGGCTCAGGAGGGTCTGGCCGAACGTCCTTAAGAGTGCAAAGACTTATGGCAAAGCGTGACTATTACGAAGTGTTGGGTGTGGAGCGCGGCTCCAGCGAGGCGGACCTGAAGAAGGCCTACCGTCGCCTGGCGATGAAGCATCACCCGGACCGTAATCCGGATAGCAAAGAATCCGAAGAGATGTTCAAAGAGGCCAATGAGGCCTACGAATGCCTGTCTGACCCCAACAAGCGTGCGGCCTACGATCAGTATGGCCATGCCGGTGTCGACCCGAGCATGGGTGGCGGCGGTGCTGGTTTTGGCGGTCAGAACTTCTCCGACATTTTCGGCGATGTATTCAGCGACTTCTTCGGCGGTGGTCGGGGTGGTCAGCGTGGCGGCGCCCAGCGTGGCAGCGATTTGCGCTACACGCTGGAATTGAACCTGGAAGAAGCCGTGCGCGGCACCAGCGTCAATATTCGCGTGCCGACGCTGGTCAACTGCAAGCCGTGCGATGGTTCGGGTGCCAAGAAGGGCTCCTCGCCGATCACCTGCCCGACGTGTGGTGGTATCGGCCAGGTTCGTATGCAGCAGGGCTTCTTTTCGGTGCAGCAGACCTGCCCGCGCTGCCATGGCCAGGGCAAGATCATTTCTGATCCGTGCGATTCCTGCCACGGCGAAGGGCGTGTCGAAGAGTACAAGACACTGTCGGTAAAGGTGCCGGCTGGCGTGGATACCGGTGACCGCATTCGCCTGTCGGGCGAAGGCGAGGCGGGTGCTCAAGGCGGACCTACGGGCGACCTGTACGTGGTAATCAACGTGCGCGAGCACTCGATTTTCCAGCGCGACGGCAAGCACCTGTTCTGTGAAGTGCCGATCAGCTTTGTCGACGCAGCCTTGGGTGGCGAGCTGGAAATCCCGACGCTGGACGGTCGGGTCAAGCTCAAGATTCCTGAGGGCACGCAGACCGGCAAGCAGTTCCGTATTCGTGGCAAAGGCGTTGCGCCGGTGCGCGGTGGTGGAGCGGGCGACCTGATGTGTCGTGTGGCGGTTGAAACGCCGGTCAATCTGGGGCGTCGTCAGCGCGAATTGCTTGAAGAGTTCCGCAGCTCGCTGGAAGGCGATGACTCACACTCGCCGAAAACCACGGGCTTTTTCGATGGCGTGAAGCGCTTCTTCGGCGACCTGTAAGGAATTGAATATGCGACGTATAGCCGTAATGGGCGCTGCCGGGCGCATGGGCAAGACGCTGGTTGAAGCGGTGCAACAGCGCTCGCCGGCCTCCGGGCTGACCGCGGCGATTGTGCGCCCGGGCAGCACGTTGATCGGTGCGGATGCCGGTGAGTTGGCTTCTCTGGGGCGTATCGGTGTTTCGCTGTCCGGCCATTTGGAGCAGGTGGCTGATGAGTTCGACGTACTGATCGACTTTACGCTGCCGGACGTGATGCTGAAAAACCTGGCGTTCTGCCGCAAGGCGGGCAAGGCCATGGTGATTGGCACCACCGGTTTGACGGCTGAGCAGAAGCAGTTACTGGTGGAGGCGGGGAAGGATATTCCGGTCGTCTTCGCGGCGAACTTCAGTGTCGGTGTGAATCTGTCGCTCAAGTTGCTGGACCTGGCGGCGCGCGTGCTGGGTGATGAAGCGGATATCGAGATCATCGAGACCCATCACCGCCACAAGATCGACGCGCCTTCGGGTACTGCATTGCGCATGGGTGAAGCGATCGCCGATGCGCTGGGCCGAGACTTGTCGAAAGTGGCGGTGTACGGGCGTGAAGGCCACACCGGTGCGCGTGCGCGTGACACCATCGGCTTTGCGACTGTGCGCGGGGGCGACGTGGTCGGTGATCACACTGTGTTGTTCGCCACTGAAGGCGAGCGCCTGGAAATCACGCACAAGGCATCCAGTCGGATGACCTTTGCCAAGGGCGCGGTACGTGCTGCGCTGTGGTTGGAAGGGCGCGAGCCAGGTCTCTACGACATGCGCGATGTGCTGGATCTGCACTAATAGTCGCTAAAATAGGGCCTCAAGCTTATGCTTGGGCCCCGTTTTTACCCGCTAGGCGACGTGCTGTCGCATTCCCCTGCCTTTAAGGCTCATTAGCGGTGGACCAAAAAAGCCTTTTTCTGTAAGCTACAGCTTTAGTGTGTTCACTAAAAGCGCGCAGAATAATTCAGTGAATGAGCGGGGTGACGTGTCCATACGTCACTCCGCTTTTTTACACCTGCGATCGCCCTTTCAGGCTTTATTTACGGGAGGTCTTCTTGACTAAGCCAGCCATACTCGCCCTTGCTGATGGCAGCATTTTTCGCGGCGAAGCCATTGGAGCCGACGGTCAGACCGTTGGAGAGGTGGTGTTTAACACTGCCATGACCGGCTATCAGGAAATCCTTACCGATCCTTCCTACGCCCAACAGATCG
The DNA here is from genome assembly GCF_014268275.3 of Pseudomonas tritici. Lineage (NCBI taxonomy): Bacteria > Pseudomonadati > Pseudomonadota > Gammaproteobacteria > Pseudomonadales > Pseudomonadaceae > Pseudomonas > Pseudomonas tritici. Next base: position 5,512,154 of record NZ_CP077084.1, on the reverse strand, counting down.
TTACCCTGACCTATCCGCACGTCGGCAACACCGGTACTACACCGGAAGATGTCGAGTCTGATCGTGTCTGGTCGGCCGGTCTGGTGATTCGTGACCTGCCACTGGTTGCGAGCAACTGGCGTAACACGATGTCGCTGTCCGACTACCTGAAAGCCAACAACGTTGTGGCGATCGCTGGTATCGATACGCGCCGCCTGACACGCATCCTGCGTGAAAAAGGCTCGCAGAACGGCTGCATCATGGTCGGTGACAATATCTCCGAAGAGGCGGCGATTGCCGCAGCGCAAGGTTTCCCTGGCCTGAAAGGCATGGACCTGGCGAAAGTCGTCAGCGTTAAAGAGAAGTACGAGTGGCGCTCTACTGTCTGGGACTTGAAGACCGACAGTCACGCGACTATCGATGCCGCTGAGCTGCCATATCACGTTGTCGCCTATGATTACGGCGTCAAGTACAACATCCTGCGCATGTTGGTCGAGCGTGGTTGCCGCGTGACAGTGGTGCCGGCGCAAACTCCGGCCAGCGACGTATTGGCTCTGCAGCCAGACGGCGTGTTCTTGTCCAACGGCCCGGGTGACCCTGAGCCATGCGACTACGCCATCCAGGCCATCAAGGAAGTGCTGGAGACCGAAATTCCGGTGTTCGGCATCTGCCTCGGCCACCAGCTGCTGGCACTGGCCTCCGGCGCCAAGACCCTGAAAATGGGCCACGGCCACCACGGTGCCAACCACCCCGTTCAAGACCTGGACACTGGGGTCGTGATGATCACCAGCCAGAACCACGGCTTTGCGGTGGATGAAGCGACCTTGCCGGCTAATGTCCGCGCCATTCACAAGTCGCTGTTCGACGGTTCCCTGCAAGGCATCGAGCGCACCGACAAGAGCGCGTTCAGCTTCCAGGGCCACCCTGAAGCCAGCCCGGGCCCGAACGACGTAGCGCCGCTGTTCGACCGTTTCATCAATGAGATGGCCAAGCGACGCTGACTGAGCGGTCTGCGGGCGGCCCCTAACTCCGGCGGCCCCCGCAGCCTCTCTAAAGATTGTTCAAGACGGCTTGCCGACTGACCTGCGGATTTGAGTGACAAACCCATGCCAAAACGTACAGACATAAAAAGCATCCTGATTCTCGGCGCTGGCCCGATCGTGATCGGCCAGGCCTGCGAATTCGACTACTCCGGCGCCCAGGCCTGTAAAGCCCTGCGCGAGGAGGGCTACCGCGTCATCCTGGTGAACTCCAACCCGGCCACCATCATGACCGACCCGGACATGGCCGACGCCACCTACATCGAGCCGATCAAGTGGCAGACCGTTGCCAAGATCATCGAGAAGGAGCGTCCGGACGCGCTGCTGCCGACCATGGGCGGCCAGACTGCTCTGAACTGCGCACTGGACCTGGAGCGCGAAGGCGTCCTGGAAAAGTTCGGCGTAGAGATGATCGGCGCGAATGCCGACACCATCGACAAAGCAGAAGACCGTTCGCGCTTTGACAAGGCAATGAAATCCATCGGCTTGGACTGCCCGCGCTCGGGCATCGCCCACAGCATGGAAGAAGCTAACGCAGTGCTCGAGAAGCTGGGCTTTCCGTGCATCATCCGTCCGTCCTTCACCATGGGCGGCACTGGTGGCGGTATCGCTTACAACCGCGAAGAATTCGAAGAAATCTGCGCCCGTGGCCTGGACCTGTCGCCGACCAAAGAGCTGCTGATCGACGAATCCCTGATCGGTTGGAAAGAGTACGAGATGGAGGTTGTCCGCGATAAGAAGGACAACTGCATCATCGTCTGCTCCATTGAAAACTTTGACCCGATGGGCGTGCACACCGGTGACTCGATCACTGTTGCGCCGGCACAGACCCTGACGGACAAGGAATACCAGATCATGCGTAACGCCTCCTTGGCGGTATTGCGCGAGATCGGCGTGGAAACCGGTGGCTCCAACGTCCAGTTCGGCATCTGCCCGGACACGGGTCGCATGGTCGTCATCGAGATGAACCCGCGGGTATCCCGTTCCTCGGCGCTGGCCTCGAAAGCCACCGGTTTCCCGATCGCGCGTATCGCCGCCAAGCTGGCGATCGGCTACACCCTGGACGAGCTGCAGAACGAAATCACCGGTGGCGCTACCCCGGCTTCCTTCGAGCCGTCGATCGACTACGTCGTGACCAAGCTGCCACGCTTCGCCTTCGAGAAGTTCCCGAAAGCCGACGCGCGCCTGACCACTCAAATGAAGTCGGTGGGTGAAGTCATGGCCATCGGCCGGACTTTCCAGGAATCCCTGCAGAAAGCTCTGCGCGGCCTGGAAGTGGGCGTTTGCGGCCTGGACGAGAAGCTCGACCTGAGCAATCCAGAAAGCATGAGCATCCTCAAGCGCGAACTGACCGTGCCGGGCGCCGAGCGCATCTGGTATGTGGCTGACGCCTTCCGCGCCGGTCTGTCGGTCGAAGACATCTTCGGCATGAACATGATCGACCCGTGGTTCCTGGTGCAGATCGAAGATCTGATCAAAGAGGAAGAGAAGGTCAAGACCCTGGGTCTGGCCAGCATCGACCGCGACTTGATGTTCAAGCTCAAGCGCAAAGGCTTCTCCGACATGCGTCTGGCCAAGCTGCTGGGCGTAACCGAGAAAGCGCTGCGTCGTCACCGTCACAAGTTGGAGATCTTCCCGGTCTATAAGCGCGTTGATACCTGCGCAGCCGAGTTCGCCACCGACACCGCCTACATGTACTCGACTTACGAGGAAGAGTGCGAAGCCGCGCCTTCGGGCCGCGACAAGATCATGATCCTGGGCGGCGGTCCAAACCGTATCGGTCAGGGCATCGAGTTCGACTACTGCTGCGTACACGCGGCACTGGCCCTGCGCGAAGACGGTTACGAGACCATCATGGTCAACTGCAACCCGGAAACTGTTTCCACCGACTACGACACTTCCGATCGCTTGTACTTCGAACCAGTGACCTTGGAAGACGTGCTGGAAATCTGCCGGGTTGAGAAGCCTAAGGGTGTAATCGTCCAGTACGGCGGCCAGACCCCGCTGAAACTGGCGCGTGCCCTGGAAGAAGCCGGCGTGCCAATCATCGGCACCAGCCCGGACGCCATCGACCGTGCCGAAGACCGCGAGCGCTTCCAGCAAATGGTTGAGCGCCTGAACCTGCGTCAGCCGCCAAACGCCACCGTGCGCAGCGAAGACGAAGCCATTCGCGCAGCCAGCAAGATCGGCTACCCGCTGGTGGTGCGTCCGTCCTACGTGTTGGGCGGTCGTGCGATGGAAATTGTCTACGAAGAAGAAGAGCTCAAGCGCTACCTGCGTGATGCGGTGAAAGTGTCCAATGACAGCCCGGTGCTGCTCGACCACTTCCTCAACTGCGCCATCGAAATGGACGTGGACGCAGTCTGCGACGGCACTGACGTAGTGATCGGCGCGATCATGCAGCACATCGAACAGGCTGGCGTTCACTCCGGTGACTCCGCTTGCTCGCTGCCTCCGTACTCGCTGCCTGCGCACATCCAGGACGAGATGCGCGAACAGGTCAAGAAAATGGCCCTGGAACTGGGCGTGGTCGGCCTGATGAACGTACAGTTGGCGCTGCAAGGCGAAGACATCTACGTCATCGAAGTCAACCCGCGCGCTTCGCGTACCGTACCGTTTGTTTCCAAGTGCATCGGTGTGTCCCTGGCTATGATCGCTGCCCGCGTGATGGCCGGTAAGACCCTGAAGGAAATCGGCTTCACCAAGGAAATCATTCCGAACTTCTACAGCGTGAAAGAGGCGGTGTTCCCATTCGCCAAATTCCCTGGTGTGGACCCGATCCTGGGCCCAGAGATGAAGTCCACCGGTGAAGTGATGGGCGTGGGCGATACCTTCGGCGAGGCGTTTGCTAAAGCCCAAATGGGTGCCAGCGAAGTGCTGCCGACCGGCGGTACTGCGTTCATCAGCGTGCGCGATGACGATAAGCCGCTGGTTGCGGGCGTGGCCCGTGATTTGATCAACTTGGGCTTCGAAGTCGTGGCCACCGCCGGGACCGCCAAGCTGATCGAAGCTGCCGGCCTGAAAGTGCGTCGCGTGAACAAGGTGACGGAAGGCCGTCCGCACGTGGTCGACATGATCAAGAATGACGAAGTCACCCTGATCATCAACACCACCGAAGGTCGCCAGTCGATCGCGGACTCCTATTCCATTCGTCGTAACGCTTTGCAGCACAAGATCTACTGCACCACCACCATTGCTGCTGGCGAAGCCATCTGTGAAGCGCTCAAGTTCGGTCCGGAAAAGACCGTGCGTCGCTTGCAAGATCTACACGCAGGATTGAAGGCATGACCAAATACCCAATGACCGTCCAGGGCGCCAAGGCCCTGGAAGAGGAACACGCCCATCTGACCAAAGTCGTCCGCCCGAAGCTGAGCCAGGATATCGGCACCGCTCGCGAGCTGGGTGACTTGAAGGAAAATGCCGAATACCACGCTGCTCGCGAGCAGCAAGGTATGGTCGAGGCACGGATCCGTGACATCGAAGGCCGTATGCAGAATGCGGTAATCATCGACGTGACGACCATTCCACATACCGGCAAGGTGATTTTCGGCACCACCGTGGAAATCGCCAATGTCGAGACGGATGAGCGCGTTGTCTACCACATCGTGGGTGAAGACGAAGCTGACTTCAAACTCGGCAAGATCTCCGTTGGTTCTCCGCTCGCCCGCGCCTTGATTGCCAAGGAAGAGGGTGATGTGGTGGCTGTGAAAACGCCAAGCGGCGTGATCGAGTACGAGATTGTTGAAGTTCGTCACATCTGAAAGACGGCGCCCGCTCTATGCGGGCGCCATGCTTTGGCAGCTCTCCCAGATGCTTTGGGTAGGCGGCCTGTGGTTGTTGCACATCGGTGTGTTACCGGCGCTGGGCCTGATTGGCCTGGCACCGTTGCTGATCGATGAAATCGATGGATTGCTCAGTGCGTTGCTGGTGGGTTTCGCGGCGGCGTGCGTGACGCTCCAGGCGTTGGTGCTGGTCAAGGCCGAAGGCTTGGGGAGTTTGTGGCGGGATATTCGCGGGCAACTGCTGTTGATGGCGCTGTATGCGTGTGCAATGTATTGCATTGTGCATGTCTGGCTGCCGGAAGCGTTGCGCTGGCAGCTGTTCAGCTATCTCGTGCTAGGGTTCTCCGGCCTGGTGCTGGTTATACAGCCTGCACCAGGATGGAGTGGCGGGGCGCGCGAAGCACGCCCGTGACCCTTGTTGTTTACTTGAAGCGATGAACGTTCGACAGTTGCTTGTTGGCGCTGAAGTTCTTGCGATACAGCAGCGCCATCTTGCCGATGACCTGGACCAGGTCCGCTTTGCCCACCTTGCACAGTTCTGCAATGGCGGCCAGGCGCGCTTCGCGATCAAGGATGTTGACCTTGATCTTGATCAGTTCGTGATCGTTCAGTGCGCGTTCGAATTCGGCTAACACACCCTCAGTCAAACCGTTATCTGCCACAATCAAAACTGGTTTCAGATGGTGGCCAATGGATTTGTACTGTTTCTTCTGCTCTTGAGTGAGCGGCATAATCTGACCCCTGCGTCTGATCTTGTAAAAAGCGGCGGCCAGTTTACCCGAGCGAGTCCGGGACCGCCCAGTTAATCACGACCCGTTTTATTTTCGAGGTGGCCCGTGGCCCGTTCCAAAACCAGTCTTAAGTGGCTACAAGAACATTTCAACGATCCTTACGTCAAAAAGGCGCAAAAGGACGGCTACCGTTCCCGGGCCAGCTACAAGCTGTTGGAGATTCAGGACAAGGATAAGTTGATACGTCCCGGCATGAGCGTTATTGATCTGGGTGCAGCCCCTGGCGGGTGGTCCCAGGTGACCAGTCGTCTGATTGGTGGGCAGGGTCGCTTGATCGCTTCCGATATCCTGGAAATGGACAGTATCCCGGATGTGACCTTTGTTCATGGGGACTTCACCCAGGACGCCGTGCTCGCACAGATCCTTGAGGCTGTGGGAAATTCGCAGGTAGACCTTGTGATTTCCGACATGGCCCCCAATATGAGTGGATTACCGGCCGTTGATATGCCGCGCGCGATGTTCCTTTGTGAGCTCGCGCTGGATTTGGCGGGTCGGGTTCTGCGGCCTGGTGGTGATTTTCTGGTGAAGGTCTTCCAGGGCGAAGGTTTTGACGAGTACCACAAGAACATCCGCAAGTTGTTCGACAAGGTGCAAACGCGTAAGCCTGACTCTTCCCGCGACAGGTCGAGGGAGCAGTATTTGCTGTGCCGCGGCTTCCGCGGTGTTGAAGGTGCTGCGAGTGAAGAGCGTTTTTGAGAAATTCGAGGAGGGCGATAGGTTTTTTTATATCGCTTTCGTCACGAAGCTTTACGAATATTGTGTAGTCAAAGTTTCACAAAGGGTTACAGACGGCGCCTGCAAGAGTTGTAGGTAATGTAGTAAGTTAGGCCGGTGAATATCATGCGAAGCGCGCGCCAGTAGCGGAGCTTGCTTCAGAGGGTAGTTAATTGAACGATATGGCAAAGAATCTGATCCTGTGGTTGATCATCGCGGCTGTCCTTGTGACGGTGATGAACAACTTCTCCAGCCCTAACGAGCCGCAGACCCTCAACTATTCCGACTTCATCCAGCAAGTTAAGGATGGCAAGGTCGAGCGCGTAGCGGTTGATGGCTACGTGATTACCGGTAAGCGCGTCGATGGCGACAGCTTCAAGACCATTCGTCCGGCCATTCAGGACAACGGTCTGATCGGCGATCTGGTGGATAACAAGGTCGTTGTTGAGGGCAAGCAGCCTGAGCAGCAAAGCATCTGGACCCAACTTCTGGTGGCGAGCTTCCCGATTCTGGTGATCATCGCTGTGTTCATGTTCTTCATGCGCCAGATGCAAGGCGGTGCGGGAGGCAAGGGCGGGCCGATGAGCTTCGGCAAGAGCAAGGCGCGCCTGCTCTCCGAAGACCAGGTGAAAACCACCCTGGCTGACGTTGCCGGTTGCGACGAGGCCAAGGAGGAAGTGGGTGAGCTGGTCGAGTTCCTGCGCGATCCAGGCAAGTTCCAGCGCCTGGGTGGTCGTATTCCGCGCGGCGTGCTGATGGTCGGTCCTCCGGGTACTGGTAAAACCTTGCTGGCCAAGGCGATTGCCGGCGAAGCCAAGGTGCCGTTCTTCACTATTTCCGGTTCTGACTTCGTAGAGATGTTTGTTGGTGTCGGTGCAAGCCGTGTTCGCGACATGTTCGAACAAGCCAAGAAGCACGCGCCTTGCATCATCTTCATCGATGAAATCGACGCCGTTGGTCGCCATCGTGGTGCCGGCATGGGCGGTGGTCATGATGAGCGTGAGCAGACCCTCAACCAGTTGCTGGTTGAGATGGACGGCTTTGAAATGAATGACGGCATCATCGTCATCGCTGCAACCAACCGGCCTGACGTGCTGGACCCTGCGCTGCTGCGTCCTGGTCGTTTCGACCGTCAAGTCGTGGTCGGCTTGCCGGATATCCGTGGCCGCGAACAGATCCTGAAAGTACACATGCGCAAAGTGCCAATGGGTGATGATGTGGCTCCGGCCGTGATTGCCCGTGGTACTCCAGGTTTCTCCGGTGCTGACTTGGCTAACCTGGTCAACGAGGCTTCGCTGTTCGCTGCCCGTACCGGCAAGCGCATCGTTGAAATGAAAGAGTTCGAACTGGCGAAAGACAAGATCATGATGGGTGCCGAGCGCAAATCCATGGTCATGTCGGAAAAAGAGAAGCAGAACACTGCTTATCACGAAGCCGGTCACGCCATTGTCGGTCGCGTTGTGCCTGAGCACGACCCGGTCTACAAAGTGTCGATCATTCCTCGTGGTCGGGCGCTGGGTGTCACCATGTTCCTGCCGGAAGAGGATCGTTACAGCCTTTCCAAGCGCGCACTGATCAGCCAGATCTGCTCGCTGTACGGTGGCCGAATTGCTGAAGAGATGACGCTGGGCTTCGACGGTGTGACCACTGGCGCATCCAACGACATCATGCGTGCCAGCCAGATTGCACGGAACATGGTCACCAAGTGGGGCCTCTCTGAAAAACTCGGTCCTTTGATGTATGCCGAGGAAGAGGGCGAGGTATTCCTGGGGCGTGGCGGTGGTGGTCAAAGCGCCAGCTTCTCCGGTGAGACGGCTAAGCTGATCGACTCCGAGGTGCGCAGTATCATTGACCAATGCTACGGCACGGCCAAGCAGATCCTGACCGACAATCGCGACAAGCTGGATGCAATGGCTGATGCGCTGATGAAGTACGAGACCATTGATGCCGACCAGATTGACGACATCATGGCGGGTCGCGCACCGCGCGAGCCTCGCGATTGGGAAGGTGGTTCGGGTACTTCAGGCACTCCGCCTGTGGTTCAGAATGAGCGCCCTGAAACACCAATCGGCGGCCCGGCAGCTGACGTCTAAGGTTTGAAATGACTTCTGTTGTGTCCTCCACCCGGTTGCCTTGCGGCAGCCGGGTTCTTGATTTGGCCCATACACACGTTATGGGCATTCTTAATGTAACCCCCGACTCTTTTTCCGATGGTGGCCGCTTCAGCCAGCTTGATGCCGCGCTGCGTCACGCAGAGGCAATGGTGGCGGCAGGGGCAACCCTTATTGATGTCGGCGGTGAGTCTACTCGCCCCGGTGCTCGCGTAGTTTCTCCCCTGGAGGAGCTGGAGAGGGTGGCGCCCATCGTTGAGCGCATTTCCCGAGAGTTGGATGTGATCATCTCGGTTGATACGTCGACCCCTGCCGTGATGCGCGAGACTGCGCGCCTGGGCGCCGGGCTGATCAACGATGTACGCTCTCTTCAGCGAGATGGCGCATTGGATGCTGCCGCGGCTAGCGGTTTGCCGGTGTGTCTGATGCATATGCTGGGTGAGCCCGGCAATATGCAGGACAGTCCTCACTATGATGATCTTGTTGGTGAAGTGAGTGGTTTTCTCGCTGAGCGGATTGCTCAATGCGCTGCCGTAGGGATTGCGGCTGAAAAGATCATCCTCGATCCCGGCTTTGGCTTCGCTAAGACCCTGCAACACAATTTAAGCCTGTTCAAGCATATGGAATCCCTGCACGCACTTGGTCGGCCGCTGTTGGTCGGTGTTTCGCGCAAGAGCATGATCGGGCTGGCGCTGAATCGTCCGGTGGGCGAGCGGTTGTACGGTGGTCTTGCACTGGCAGCGCTCGCGATAACCAAGGGTGCACGCATCTTGCGCGTGCATGATGTCGCCCAGACCGTGGATGTGGTGCGTATGATTGCTGCGGTAGAATCAGCCGAATAAGAATGATGGAGCACTTATGACTAAAAAATACTTTGGCACCGACGGTATCCGTGGTCGGGTCGGCGAATTTCCAATTACCCCTGACTTCATGCTCAAGCTGGGTTGGGCGGCGGGTATGGCGTTCCGCAGTATGGGCGCGTGCCGCATCCTGGTCGGCAAGGACACCCGTATTTCGGGTTACATGTTTGAGTCCGCATTGGAAGCAGGTCTGTCCGCCGCGGGTGCCGATGTAATGCTGCTGGGGCCTATGCCGACGCCAGCGATCGCCTACCTGACGCGTACCTTTCACGCTGAAGCCGGTATCGTGATCAGTGCCTCGCACAACCCCCATGATGATAACGGCATCAAGTTCTTCTCGGGCCAGGGCACCAAGCTGCCGGACGAGATCGAGTTGATGATTGAAGAGCTGCTGGACGCGCCGATGACGGTGGTTGATTCCAGCAAGCTGGGCAAGGTGTCGCGAATCAACGACGCCTCTGGCCGCTATATCGAATTCTGCAAGAGCAGTGTGCCGAGCAGTACCAATTTCGCCGGCCTCAAAATTGTGGTCGACTGCGCTCATGGTGCTACCTACAAAGTAGCGCCCAGCGTATTCAAGGAATTGGGTGCGGACGTGACGGTTCTGTCGGCCCAGCCGAACGGCTTGAACATCAACGATAACTGCGGCTCTACTCATATGGGGCAGTTGCAGGCGGCCGTCCTTGCCGAGCATGCCGACTTGGGTATTGCCTTCGATGGTGATGGCGACCGCGTTCTGATGGTGGATCACACGGGTGCCATTGTTGATGGTGATGATCTGTTGTTCATCATTGCACGCGACCTGCATGAGCGTAACAAGCTGCAAGGCGGCGTTGTCGGCACACTGATGAGTAATTTGGGGCTTGAGCTGGCCTTGGCAGACCTGGGGATTCCATTCGTGCGCGCCAATGTCGGTGACCGCTATGTGATCGCCGAACTGCTTGAGCGTAATTGGCTGGTGGGTGGCGAGAATTCCGGGCACGTTGTCTGCTTCCAGCACACCACCACAGGCGATGCGATTATTGCTGCGCTGCAGGTACTGCTGTCATTGCGTCGTCGCGAAGAGAGCCTCGCCCAAGCGCGTCAGGCGCTGCGTAAATGTCCGCAAGTGCTGCTCAATGTGCGTTTTGCCGGTGGCGAAAACCCGATCGATCACCCTGCTGTCAAGGAGGCGTGCGAGCGCGTGACTCTGGCGATGGCGGGGCGTGGCCGTGTGTTGTTGCGCAAGTCCGGCACAGAGCCTCTGGTGCGCGTCATGGTTGAAGGTGACGACGAAACACAGGTTCGCGGCCATGCCGAAGACCTGGCAAAACTGGTAACTGAAGTTTGCGCCTGAATTCGGCTTGCCAGTGATGATGTGGTTGGGTAACATCTGCGCCCACTTTGACCGACGAGGTACAGCATGCGTCGCACTATGGTAGCTGGTAACTGGAAGATGCACGGTACCCGCGCCAGTGTCGCTGAGCTGATCAACGGCCTTCGTCACCTGGCCTTGCCTAGCGGTGTTGATGTTGCGGTTTTTCCACCTTGCCTGCATATCAACCAAGTGGTTGATGGCTTGAAAGGTAAGTCGATTCAGGTCGGCGCGCAGAACTCTGCGGTGGAACCGATGCAAGGTGCGTTGACCGGTGAGATTTCGCCGAGTCAGTTGGTCGATGCGGGTTGTTCCTATGTGCTTGTTGGGCACTCCGAACGCCGTCAGATGATGGGCGAGCGTGATGGGACACTCAACCGCAAGTTCGCCGCAGCACAGGCTTGTGGCTTGATTCCAGTGTTGTGCATAGGGGAAACCCTGGAGCAGCGCGAATCGGGCAAGACTCTTGAAGTTGTCTCGCGTCAGCTGGGCAGCATCATCGAGGAGCTGGGTGTTGGTGCGTTTGCAAAAGCGGTAATTGCTTACGAGCCGGTCTGGGCCATTGGTACCGGGCTGACTGCTACACCGCAACAGGCGCAGGATGTGCACGCAGCCATCCGCGCGCAGTTGGCGGCAGAGAATTCTGAAGTCGCACAAGGTGTGCGTCTTCTATACGGCGGCAGCGTGAAGGCGGCCAATGCGGTCGAACTGTTCGGCATGCCGGATATCGATGGGGGGCTCATTGGTGGAGCTTCCCTGAATGCAGATGAGTTCGGTGCGATTTGTCGCGCCGCGGGAAACTGAAAAAATGCTGGAAACAGTCGTAGTCGTTTTTCATCTGTTGGCTGCCTTGGGCGTAGTTGCCCTGGTTTTGCTGCAACAGGGTAAAGGTGCAGATGCTGGTGCGTCTTTCGGTGCAGGTGCTTCAAATACTGTATTCGGAAGCCAAGGTACCTCTACCTTTCTTAGTAAGTTTACTGCTATACTTGCCGCCGGTTTCTTCATAACCAGCTTAGGGTTAGGTTACTTTGCTAAAGAGAAAGCTCATGTGCTGACTCAAGTAGGTTTGCCAAACCCAGCAGTGTTGGAAGTACCAAAAGCAAAACCGGCTTCTGATGATGTCCCGGTGCTTCAAGAGCAAAAGTCGGCTACTCCAGCGACTGACGTGCCTCCAGCTCAAGAGCAGAAGTAAGAAGGTTGTAAACGCTGTATTGCCGAGGTGGTGGAATTGGTAGACACGCAACCTTGAGGTGGTTGTGCCCATAGGGTGTAGGGGTTCGAGTCCCCTTCTCGGTACCAATTATCAGGAAAGCCCGCTGTTGCGGGCTTTCTTGTAGGTGGAAGGTTACATTGACCCTGTTGGGGATCAGTCGTATACTTCCGCCCCAGCTTTGTCGCGGGGTGGAGCAGTCTGGTAGCTCGTCGGGCTCATAACCCGAAGGTCGTCGGTTCAAATCCGGCCCCCGCAACCAGTTTTAGCGGAGCCCCTTTTAAGGGGCTTTTTGTTAGCTGGACACTTTCAACGCCGCTGTTCGACGGCGTTTCAAGGATGGGCGTTTCGCCCATTTTTTTATTTTGCACAGCATGCACATACATGCACGAGGGGGTTCAGGTGTCGAGCAAGCTAGAAGAGTTGCAGGCCTTGCTGGCCCCGGTGGTCGTGGCCCTAGGCTATGAATGCTGGGGTATTGAGTTTTCGGCTCAAGGTCGCCACTCAATGTTGCGCGTTTATATCGATAAAGAGGGCGGCGTGCTGGTGGACGATTGTGCCATTGTCAGCCGTCAGATCAGCGGTGTGCTGGATGTTGAAGATCCAATTGCCGTTGAATACACCCTCGAAGTTTCCTCGCCAGGCATGGAACGCCCACTGTTCACTATTGATCAGTTTGCAAAATTTGCCGGTGAACAAGTGAAGATCAAGCTGCGATCCCCATTCGAAGGGCGACGCAATTTTCAGGGCCTTCTGCGCGGTGTAGAAGAGCAGGACGTTGTGGTGCAAGTGGAAGACCATGAGTTCCTGTTGCCGATCGATATGATCGACAAGGCCAACATTATTCCCAGTTTTGGCTGAGACGCGGATCCCGCGGATCCAATGGCTTGCGAAAGGCGAGGCGTACGATGAGCAAAGAAGTACTGCTGGTTGTTGAGTCGGTATCCAATGAAAAGGGCGTACCGGCAAACGTGATTTTTGAAGCGCTGGAGCTGGCCCTGGCCACTGCTACCAAAAAGCGTTTTGAAGACGAAGTAGATCTGCGTGTGGAAATCAACCGCCACACCGGTGCCTATGAGACTTTCCGTCGCTGGACGGTCGTCGAAGAAGCCGATCTTGATGATCCGGCCATCGAAACCTGGCCGAGCAAGGTTGCCGAAACGCACCCTGGCGCCAATGTCGGTGATGTCGTAGAAGAAAAGATCGAATCGATCGAGTTCGGCCGTATTGCTGCACAGACCGCCAAGCAGGTCATCGTGCAGAAGGTTCGCGAAGCCGAGCGCGCTCAAGTTGTTGACGCTTATCGCGAGCGCCTGGGTGAAATCATCTCCGGTACCGTGAAGAAAGTCACCCGCGACAACGTGATCGTTGACCTGGGCAACAACGCTGAAGCGTTGCTGGCCCGTGAAGACATCATCTCTCGCGAAACCTTCCGTGTCGGCGTGCGTCTGCGTGCGCTGCTCAAGGAAATCCGCACCGAGAACCGCGGCCCTCAGTTGATCCTGTCGCGTACCGCGCCGGAAATGCTGATCGAGCTGTTCCGTATCGAGGTGCCGGAAATTGCCGAAGGCCTGATCGAAGTCATGGCTGCGTCCCGCGACCCGGGTTCGCGCGCCAAGATCGCGGTCCGTTCCAAGGACAAGCGTATTGATCCGCAAGGTGCTTGCATTGGTATGCGCGGTTCGCGCGTCCAGGCAGTGTCTGGCGAATTGGGCGGTGAGCGTGTGGATATCGTGCTGTGGGACGATAACCCGGCTCAGTTCGTGATCAACGCAATGTCGCCGGCTGAAGTGGCGGCAATTATCGTTGACGAGGATGCCCATGCAATGGACATCGCCGTCGGCGCAGACAACCTGGCTCAGGCCATTGGTCGTGGTGGTCAGAACGTGCGTCTGGCCAGCCAACTGACCGGTTGGACCCTGAATGTGATGACCGAATCGGACATCCAGGCTAAGCAGCAAGCAGAAACCGGTGACATCCTGCGCAACTTTATCGAAGAGCTCGAAGTCGATGAAGACCTGGCACAGGTGCTGGTAGATGAAGGCTTCACCAGCCTGGAAGAGATTGCCTACGTACCGTTGGAAGAAATGCTCAACATCGACGGCTTTGACGAAGACACCGTCAACGAGCTTCGCGCTCGGGCCAAGGATCGTTTGTTGACTAAAGCCATCGCTACTGAGGAAAAGCTGGCAGACGCCCATCCGGCCGAAGACCTGCTCTCGCTTGAGGGTATGGACAAGGATTTGGCGATGGAACTGGCGGTGCGCGGCGTAATTACCCGCGAAGACCTGGCCGAGCAGTCTATTGACGATCTGCTCGACATCGACGGCATTGACGAAGATCGTGCCGGCAAGTTGATCATGGCCGCCCGAGCCCATTGGTTCGAGTAACTAGGCGCGGCCTGAGGAGAGAAGTGCATGACGCAAGTCACGGTGAAACAACTGGCCGATGAGGTCAAAACACCGGTAGAGCGCCTGTTGCAGCAGATGCGTGAGGCAGGTCTGCCGCACACCGCCGCCGATGAAGGTGTGAGCGATAGTGAGAAGCAGTCTTTGCTGACTCACTTGAAGAGCAGCCACAAGGCGAAAGTGGAAGAACCGCGCAAGATTACATTGCAGCGCAAAACCACCAGCACACTGCGTGTTGCGGGTAGCAAGAGCATCAGCGTTGAAGTACGCAAGAAGAAAGTCTTCGTACAACGCAGCCCGGAAGAAATCGAAGCCGAGCGCAAACGCGATCTGGAAGAACGTCGCGCAGTAGAAAATGCTGCTCGTCAGAAGGCTGAAGAAGAAGCCAAGCGTCGCACCGAAGAAGAAGCGCGTCGCCAGCCTGCGACTACTGAAGCGGTCTCCGCGCCTAGCGCGCCAGTAGAAGCTGTGCGTGAAGCCGCTCCGGTTGCCGCGGCACCAGCACCTGCTGCTGATGCCCGCAAGCGCGAAGAGCCTCGCCGTCCGGACAAGCCACGTGCTGACGATAACAATCGTCGCGGCGGCGGCGGTGATGGCGAGCGCAAAAATGCTCCGCATCGTGCCTCGGTCAAAGAGAAAGCGCCTGCGCCACGCGTTGCCCCACGTACTACCGACGAGGAAAGCGATAGCTTCCGTCGTGGTGGTCGCGGCAAGGCCAAGCTGAAAAAACGCAACGCTCACGGTTTCCAGAGCCCAACCGGCCCTGTCGTGCGTGATGTGCAGATCGGCGAGACCATCTCTGTTGGCGATCTCGCCAATCAGATGTCGGTCAAGGCTGCTGAAATCATCAAGTTCATGTTCAAACTGGGCACCCCAGCGACCATCAACCAGGTGCTTGATCAGGAAACTGCTCAACTGGTAGCCGAAGAACTGGGCCACAAAGTGACCCTGGTCAGCGACACCGCCCTGGAAGATTCCCTGGCCGAGTCCCTGAAGTTTGAAGGTGAGACGTTCTCCCGTGCGCCAGTTGTGACCGTAATGGGCCACGTTGACCATGGTAAAACTTCCCTGCTCGACTATATCCGTCGTGCCAAGGTAGCTGCTGGCGAAGCCGGTGGTATCACCCAGCACATCGGTGCGTACCACGTTGAAACCGAACGCGGCATGGTCACTTTCCTCGACACCCCTGGTCACGCCGCGTTTACCGCAATGCGTGCCCGTGGTGCCAAGGCGACTGACATCGTGATCCTGGTAGTTGCAGCGGACGACGGCGTGATGCCGCAGACCATTGAAGCTGTCCAGCACGCCAAGGCTGCGGGTGTTCCACTGGTTGTTGCCGTGAACAAAATCGACAAGCCGGGCGCCGATCTCGATCGCATCCGTAGCGAACTGTCGGTTCACGGTGTGACTTCCGAAGAGTGGGGCGGTGATACGCCGTTCGTTTCGGTCTCGGCGAAAGTCGGTACCGGTGTAGACGAGCTGCTCGAAGCTGTTCTGCTGCAAGCTGAAGTACTCGAACTGAAAGCAACCCCATCGGCCCCAGGTCGCGGTGTTGTGGTTGAATCGCGTCTCGACAAAGGTCGTGGCCCGGTTGCAACTGTTCTGGTTCAAGACGGTACCCTGCGCCAAGGCGACATGGTGCTGGTCGGTTCGAACTATGGCCGTGTACGTGCCATGCTCGATGAGAACGGCAAGCCAATCAAAGAAGCCGGTCCTTCCATCCCTGTCGAGATCCTCGGCCTGGACGGTACTCCGGACGCTGGCGACGAGATGAGCGTGCTGTCGGACGAGAAGAAAGCCCGTGAAGTGGCTCTGTTCCGTCAAGGCAAGTTCCGCGAAGTCAAACTGGCTCGTGCTCACGCCGGCAAGCTGGAAAACATCTTCGAAAACATGGGCCAGGCAGAGAAGAAGACGCTCAACATCGTCCTCAAATCTGACGTCCGTGGCTCTCTCGAAGCGTTGAACGGCGCCTTGAACGGCCTGGGTAACGACGAAGTGCAAGTGCGCGTTGTCGGTGGCGGTGTTGGTGGTATCACCGAATCCGACGCCAACCTGGCACTGGCTTCCAACGCTGTACTGTTCGGTTTCAACGTGCGTGCCGATGCTGGCGCTCGCAAGATCGTCGAACAGGAAGGCCTGGACATGCGTTACTACAACGTCATCTACGACATCATCGAAGACGTCAAGAAGGCCCTCACCGGCATGCTTGGCAGCGATGTCCGGGAGAACATCCTGGGTGTGGCCGAGGTGCGTGATGTGTTCCGCTCGCCGAAATTCGGTGCGATCGCCGGTTGCATGGTTATCGAAGGTGTTGTGCACCGTAACCGTCCAATCCGTGTACTGCGTGAAGACATCGTTATCTTTGAAGGCGAGCTGGAATCCCTGCGCCGCTTCAAGGATGACGCTTCCGAAGTGCGTGCTGGCATGGAATGCGGTATCGGCGTCAAGAGCTACAACGACGTTAAGCCTGGCGACAAGATCGAAGTTTACGAGAAGGTCCAGGTTGCTCGCAGCCTCTAACTCGCGCACTTCAGGAGCCACGCGGCGTGTGGGCATGCAAATGTCCCGCGCTGTGTCCGGACTCTAAACGCAACGCCCGGTCTGGCTTTTGTCAGGCCGGGCGTTTGCCGCTTTCAGACCCCACGGGTTTCACCGTGTGGCAGTAACAGGTAACAAGACATGGCAAAAGAATACAGCCGTACCCAGCGTATCGGCGATCAGATGCAGCGCGAGCTGGCCCAGCTGATCCGTCGCGAAGTCAAAGACCCTCGCGTTGGTCTGGTCACCATCACCGCCGTTGAAGTGAGCCGTGACGTGGGTCACGCCAAGATCTTCATCACTGTGATGGGGCAGGACAACAGCGAAGAAATCGCACAAAGCATCAAGGTGCTCAACTCGGCAGCGGGTTTCCTGCGCATGCAGTTGGCCCGTGAGATGAAGCTGCGCAGCGTTCCTCAGTTGCACTTCCACTACGACGAAAGTGTCGTGCGTGGTGCGCACCTGTCGGCTCTGATCGAGCGCGCCGTGGCTGAAGACAGCCAGCGCCCCTCCACACCTGAAGACGCCAAGGAGTAAGCGGTGGCTCAGGTCAAACGTATACGTCGCAATGTCAGCGGCATCATTCTGCTCGACAAACCCATTGGCTTTACCTCCAATGCCGCGTTGCAGAAGGTCCGCTGGCTGCTCAATGCCGAGAAGGCCGGGCACACCGGCAGCCTAGATCCCTTGGCCACCGGCGTGTTGCCGCTGTGCTTTGGCGAGGCGACGAAGTTCTCGCAATACCTGCTCGATTCCGACAAGGGTTATGAAACCCTGATGCAACTGGGCAAGACCACCACCACGGCCGACGCCGAAGGTGATGTTTTGCAGGTTCGCGACGTGACCGTTGGTCGTGCTGATATTGAAGCTGCTCTACCCGGTTTTCGTGGGCAAATCAGTCAGATACCGCCGATGTACTCGGCGCTCAAGCGCGATGGGCAGCCTCTTTACAAGCTGGCACGTGCCGGCGAAGTAGTGGAGCGAGAACCGCGTTCTGTTACTATTGCGCGCTTGGAATTGCTCGCCTGTGAAGGCGACACCGCCCGCTTGGCCGTGGACTGCAGCAAAGGCACCTATATCCGTACCCTGGTGGAAGATATTGGTGAAAAGCTCGGTTGCGGCGCGTACGTTGCAGAATTGCGACGCACCCAGGCCGGCCCTTTCAGCCTGGCCCAGACGGTCACGCTGGAAGAGTTGGAAGCGGTGCATGCTGAAGGTGGCAACGAAGCGGTTGATCGCTTCCTGATGCCTTCAGACAGCGGCTTGCTGGATTGGCCATTGCTGCACTTCTCGGAGCACAGCGCGTTCTACTGGCTCAACGGCCAACCGGTACGTGCCCCGGATGCTCCGAAGTTCGGTATGGTGAGGGTACAGGATCATAACGGTCGCTTTATCGGTATCGGTGAAGTGAGCGAAGACGGGCGCATCGCGCCGCGTCGACTGATTCGGTCAGAATGACCGAACGAGTGTGGCTGTTAACAGGCATGGTCAACACTCATTTTTAGATACAGGGATTTGTCCCTGGCCTGTTGAAACTGCCCTTTGGGTGGTTTCCTGAAAAAAGGATTGCCTCATGGCTCTCGACGTTCAAGAAAAAGCACAAATCGTAGCTGACTATCAGCAAGCTGTTGGTGACACTGGTTCGCCAGAAGTGCAAGTTGCACTGCTGACCCACAACATCAACAAGCTGCAAGGTCACTTCAAGGCCAACGGTAAAGACCACCACTCCCGTCGTGGTCTGATCCGCATGGTAAACCAGCGCCGTAAGCTGCTGGACTACCTGAAAGGCAAGGATCTGGGTCGCTATCAGGCTCTGATCGGTCGCCTGGGTCTGCGTCGCTAATAAGCGATTGCGCTAGAGGTTGGTTGTCTGCCGTGTGTCAGTGGGATTCCCGCTGGCCCATGGCAGGCTCCCAGCCTCAAGTTTTATCTGGATACACGTTTTACCCTGGACGAGGGTCGGGCCGATTCCCGACATTGCCCAAGAATTTCGCAAGAAGACAAGTTCCCCAAGAGCCACAAAGAAGGTAGGACACCGTGAACCCGGTTATCAAAAAATTCCAGTTCGGTCAGTCGACCGTTACCCTCGAGACAGGCCGTATCGCCCGTCAAGCCTCCGGCGCAGTGCTGGTTACCGTTGACGACGACGTTACCGTTCTGGTGACCGTTGTTGGCGCCAAGACCGCTGACCCGAGCAAAGGCTTCTTCCCTCTTTCCGTTCACTACCAGGAAAAGACTTACGCTGCCGGTAAGATCCCTGGCGGTTTCTTCAAGCGTGAAGGCCGTCCTTCCGAGAAAGAAACCCTGACTTCCCGACTGATCGACCGTCCGATCCGTCCGCTGTTCCCAGAAGGCTTCATGAACGAAGTGCAGGTTGTCTGCACCGTCGTTTCCACCAGCAAGAAGACCGATCCGGACATCGCTGCGATGATCGGTACCTCGGCTGCCCTGGCTATTTCGGGTATTCCTTTCGATGGCCCGATCGGCGCTGCCCGCGTTGCCTTCCACGAAAGCACCGGTTACCTGCTGAACCCGACTTACGAGCAACAGAAAGCTTCGAGCCTGGACATGGTCGTAGCCGGTACCTCGGAAGCCGTGTTGATGGTTGAATCGGAAGCCAAAGAGCTGACCGAAGACCAGATGCTGGGCGCCGTGCTGTTTGCTCACGACGAGTTCCAGGTTGTGATCAACGCTGTTAAAGAATTGGCTGCCGAAGCTGCCAAACCAACCTGGGCTTGGGCTCCACAGCCTGAAGCTACCGCATTGTTGGGCGCTATCCGTGCCGAGTTCGGCGACGCGATCTCCCAGGCATACGCCATCACCGTCAAGGCCGACCGTTACGCTCGCCTGGGTGAGTTGAAGGATCAGGTTGTTGCCAAGCTGTCCGGTGAAGAAGGCCAGCCTTCTTCCAGCGAAGTCAAAGCTGCCTTCGGTGAAATCGAATACCGCACCGTTCGCGAAAACATCGTTAACGGCAAGCCACGTATCGACGGTCGCGACACCCGCACTGTACGTCCGCTGAACATCGAAGTCGGCGTTCTGCCTAAGACTCACGGTTCGGCCCTGTTCACCCGTGGTGAAACTCAGGCTCTGGTCGTTGCGACCCTGGGTACTGCCCGTGACGCGCAGCTGCTGGACACCCTGGAAGGCGAGAAAAAAGACCCGTTCATGCTGCACTACAACTTCCCTCCGTTTTCGGTGGGCGAGTGTGGTCGCATGGGTGGCGCTGGTCGTCGCGAAATCGGTCACGGCCGTCTGGCTCGTCGTTCGATCGCCGCCATGCTGCCTGCTGCTGACGTGTTCCCGTATACCATCCGCGTTGTGTCGGAAATTACTGAGTCCAACGGTTCCAGCTCCATGGCTTCGGTCTGCGGTGCTTCCCTGGCGCTGATGGACGCTGGTGTGCCGATGAAGGCACCGGTTGCCGGTATCGCCATGGGCCTGGTTAAAGAAGGCGAGAAGTTCGCCATCCTGACCGACATCCTGGGTGACGAAGACCACCTGGGCGACATGGACTTCAAAGTGGCCGGTACCGCCAAAGGTGTTACCGCGCTGCAGATGGACATCAAGATCAAAGGCATCACCGAAGAGATCATGGAAATCGCTCTGGGCCAAGCCCTGGAAGCGCGCCTGAACATCCTCGGCCAGATGAACCAGATCATTGGTCAGTCCCGTACCGAACTGTCGGAAAATGCTCCGACCATGATCGCGATGAAAATCGACACCGACAAAATCCGTGATGTTATCGGTAAAGGTGGCGCGACCATTCGTGCGATCTGCGAAGAGACCAAGGCTTCGATCGACATCGAAGACGACGGCTCGATCAAGATCTTCGGCGAAACCAAGGAAGCTGCAGAAGCGGCGCGTCAGCGCGTTCTGGGCATCACTGCGGAAGCCGAGATCGGCAAGATCTACGTCGGTAAGGTTGAGCGCATCGTCGACTTCGGCGCATTCGTTAACATCCTGCCGGGCAAAGACGGTCTGGTTCACATCTCCATGCTGAGCGACGCCCGCGTTGAGAAAGTGACCGACATTCTGAAAGAAGGCCAGGAAGTGGAAGTACTGGTACTGGACGTGGACAACCGCGGCCGTATCAAGCTCTCCATCAAGGACGTAGCAGCAGCCAAGGCTTCGGGCGTTTAATTACCCCAAAGCTGTACGCTGAAAAAGGGACTCCTCGGAGTCCTTTTTTTATGCCTATAAGAAAATGTCTAAAAATCAGTCGCTTAGTTATATCTAAAACCCGCAACTTGCATGCAGGCAAGCTCATGTTCATGCAAGTTGCACGATTCCGAAAATTAGTAATTTTATTAAGCTATTGATTTATAAGGGTTTAATTTGATGCGGAGAGTTGGCACAGTGCCTGCAATAACCCTGTTAGCGCTGCAGCATCAAGGTTCACACACTGCAGTCTTTTAATAAAACAGGAGTTACTCGTATGAAGAAGTTCGCTCTCGCTACCGCAACTGCTACCGCTCTGACCCTGGCCATGGCTAACGCTGCCTTCGCCCAACCTTCCCAGGCCCCTATGACTCTGGCGGCCGGTGAAGTGACCCAGGCCAAGGAAGCTACTTCGGACACTTGGATCACCACCAAAGTGAAAGCCGACCTGCTGACAGAAAAAGGTATTCCTGGTTCGGACATCAAAGTTGAAACCAACAACGGCGTGGTTACCCTGTCCTCCGACGTGAAGATCTCTGCCTCGCAAAAAGCGACCGCAGTCGCCATCACCAAGAAAATCAAAGGTGTGAAAGCTGTTTCTGCTGACAGCCTGCACGCAGGTGGCGCATACAAAGCTGACAACGTCGACAAAACCAAGGTCGCCGCTGCTGATGCTAAAGGTGCGACCTCCGATACTTGGATCACCACCAAAGTGAAAGCTGATCTGGTCACCGAGAAAGGCATTCCTGGTACCGACATCAAAGTCGAAACCAACCAAGGTGTGGTCTCGCTGTCGTCGACTACTGCTGTGACTGAAGCGCAGAAAGACACAGCTGTAGCGATCACCAAGAAAATCAAAGGCGTTAAAGCTGTATCGGCTGATGGCCTGAAAGCAGAGTAACGCTCCAGAATTCGCCTGAACTAGGCGCCGGCGGCGACGAGTGAGCTAGATATACACTCAACGCACCTTCACAAGTTCATGCGACCGACCACACGGATGTGGTCATTACAGGCCCCGGCACTTGTGTCGGGGCCTGTTCTATTCTGGCTCGGAATACATTCTGTAGGCTTATGAAGAACAAATGTGGGAGCGGGCTTGCTCGCGAATACGGAGTGTCAGTCAACTTATAAGCTGCTGATACACCGTATTCGCGAGCAAGCCCGCTTTCACTTTCAGATGTGTATGGCTGCCCGGTTACTCAGCATCCAGATGCATCGGTGTCACCACTCGACCATCCTTCTCGGCCTGCCCCAGGTTGGCATCGATGAAGTACACCCGGTCATCTTCCAACTGTCCTTTGTCTACCAGGTAATCCTTGATAGTGCTTGCGCGGTCTTGGCCCAACTGGCGCAGCAACACATCACTGCCACTCCAGAATTTGATCACGCCGTCCTTCAGCTTGGCGGTACGTTCATCGCGGCTGAGGTCTTTCCACTCCGCCGGCGGCTGCTGTTTCAGACGGGTGCGGTAGATGCCTTCCAGCAACGGTGCTTTTTCACTTTCCGGTACTTCCAGCAAGGACGCCTGGGCCGGAACCTTGTCACCGCGGCGTTGCAGCATCTTGTAGTAGTTGTATTGGTATTCGCGTTCCAGGCGCTGCGCGGCGAGGAGCGGCCCGTCGCTGCTGGCAGCGGCCGTGCCTTCGATTTCCAAGCGCAGGGCAGGTCGCTCTTTAAGCGCCTTGGCCAGCGTGTTCAAGGCGCCTTCGGCGTCTTTGTTCAGCTCGCTGGAACCCGGGCCGAACGAGACATTACCGAGGTCTTCCGAGCCCCCACCGGTCACCAGCCCACCGATAAACTTGAAGGGCGCCGTCGCCGCGCGGACCACGAGATTGCGCAGGGTTTGCCAAACGATCGGCATTACGCTGAATTGTGGATTGTTCAAATCGCCCGTCACCGGCAACTCAATGGTGATTTTGCCGTCACTGTCCTTGAGTAGCGCAATCGCCAGGCGAATCGGCAAGTCCACCGCATCAGTGCTGTCGACCTTCTCGCCCAGTTGCAATTGCTCGACCACCACTTTGTTTTCGGCCTTCAATTGGCCC
The DNA here is from genome assembly GCF_014268275.3 of Pseudomonas tritici. Taxonomy (NCBI): domain Bacteria; kingdom Pseudomonadati; phylum Pseudomonadota; class Gammaproteobacteria; order Pseudomonadales; family Pseudomonadaceae; genus Pseudomonas; species Pseudomonas tritici. The sequence continues at coordinate 5,489,161 of NZ_CP077084.1, read as the reverse complement.
TTGGTGATCACGTAGTGCAGGTCAAGGTTGAGTCGGCCCTTGCGGATACGGAAGCCGGCGAACTTGCCGGAGTAGGGCGTCAGGTTAGTCAGTTCGACGCGCTTGAAGCTGGTGGCGATGTCCAGCGCTGCCATTGGATCAAACGGATTCACGCTGCCTTTGATGGTAACGGGCGCGTAGCGGTCCACCTTACCCTTGATGTCGACGCTGGCCGGTTTGGCCTGTCGGCTGTCGATAGTGCCGATTTGTCCGTTGAGTTGTTGAATCGCCGTGGCGAAGTTAGGTGTGAGGCTGAAGTCGGCAAAGTTGGCGGAGCCGTCGTTGATCGCAATCTGGCCGATACGAATGCCAAGGGGCTTATCTTTGCTGGCCGGTTTGGCTGCCGACTTGGCACCACTGTCGGCCGGCTGTGGAATCAGCAGGTCGTCGATGTTGGTGGTGCGGTCATCATTGATCATGAAGCGCGCATACGGTTGCAGCAGGTTGACCTTGTCGATCGACAGGCTGTCGCCGTGCTGATAGTTCACGCCTTCGAGTACCAGGCGCTGCCATTTGAGGAAATCGCGCGTTTTAAGAGTGTCCAGGGTGTGCAGTTGGTCGACCTGCGCCCGACCGGTGACCTGCAACTTCAGAGGGGCGGTGCCTTTCAGGTTCACATCGAGATTGCTGCCGAGCATGCCGCTACGCAGTTCCAGGCGGATGAACGGACTGATGTAGGACTGGGCGACCCGCAGGTCGATGTCCTGGGTATTGACCTTCAGCTTGGCGCTGACTGGGTTGAGGTTGACCTCGCCGGTCGCCTGGATTTTGCCTTGCTTGCCCAGCCCCGTGTCGAGCTTCAAGGTGAACGGGTTCTGGTTGAGGCTATCGAAGTTCTGCACATCGACGTTCAACGGCCCCAGTTCCAGCGCTACCGCCGGTTTGGCCTGACGGTCGGCCAGGTGCACTTGATAGTTGCGTAGTTGCACATCCTTGAGCAGCACCTGCCACGGTTTGCTCGGCGCCGCAGGTTCGGCTTTTGGCGAGTCGGCAGTGGCCGGAGCGCTGGCAGGCTCCGGCGCCTTGGCGGGTTTACTGGGTTGGCTGGCGAACAGTTTCTGCCAGTCCAGTTGCCCATCGGCCTCAAGGGCCGCCCAGGTTTCCAGCTTGTTGCTGCGGATCTTACCGACGATTACCTGCTGCTTGGCCAGGTCCACCGTGGTCTCGCTGACGTCCAAGCGCTCCAGGCGCACCAACGGGCGGCCGTCCGGTGCCTTGATGGCAAATGGCGCGATGCTGGCGGCGGTGTTGGTCAGGTTCAGTTCAGTCTCTTTGGCCAGGCTGAACGTGTATTCGGTGCTGAAGTTGAGCACACCGTCTTCCAGCACCAGGGGCAACGCATCACGTACATAGGGCCACCAGGCTTTCATCTTGCCATCGGTGACCTTCAGCGTACCTTCGGAGGTAATCGGCACCAGGCTGAAATTACCTTTCCAATCGATTCTCCCACCGTCAGGCCCCGCCGCGACCAGCGTCATGTCGGCATTGTCTTCCGGCAGGGTGCTGAGGTTTTTTAGCTCGAAGTCGAGTGAGTCGTATAGAAATTCGATAGGTTCGCTGGGGCGCAAGTCTTGAAAGTGCACATAGCCGCCCGACAATTTGATGCCGTCGACACGCAGCGGGAAAGGCTTGGCATCCGGATCGGCCGGGGCGGGCTCGCTGGCGGGCAGCTTGAACAACTGCGCCAGATTCAACTTGCCGGACTTGTCGAACAGCAACTCGGTCTTGGGCTTGTCCAATTGCACATCAGCCAGGTGCAGGGCTCGGGTCCATAGACTGTCGATTTGCAGGTTGGCGTAGAGGCGTTCGAAACCCACTTGTTCTTTGCCAGGCTCGCCTATTTTGAGCCCCCATGCCGTCACTTCCAGGCTGAACGGGTTGAGCTCTATTCGCTCGAGCCGTGCTGGCACCGTGGCGTAATTGGCCAGTTGCTGGTTGGCAATGCGAAGCGCGATACCGGGGAGAATCAAAAAGCCCAGCAAGCTGTAAAGGGCAAGGGCGGTCAACAAAGCGCCAGCGGCGCGAATCAATCCTTTGGGCATGGGGCGGCGCCATCTATATCAAACAAGAGTGCCTTGGAGTATGGCACGGGTTTTCGGTTCCGAAGCGCAGGGCCTTTGGGAAACGTCTTACAGTTGGAGTATCAGGGTTTTCAGCGGTGGCTGTTGATCCTGTGAGGGAAAGTCCGCACCGGGCGTCATGATTGTCCAGTCACGCACCGGGCGCCCGGCCTTTTCCGCACAACGCAGCACCTGTTCGCGCCAATCCTCCATGCTGACCTTTGCCAGGTTGTTGCAGCAGATCAGCACGCCGTTGTCAGCGGTGGCAAGCAACGCGGGTTTGAGCAGGCTTTGATAGTCGCGCAGCAGGTCGACGGTGCCGAACGCGCTCTTGGCCCAGGCGGGAGGGTCCAGCAATACCAAGTCGTATTGACGTTGCTCCAGGCGCGGATAGCTCGGCAGTTTCTGCCCGCGACGCTGGGTGATCGGCAGGCCCGCCAGTTGGCGGATCGCCGGGAAGTAGTCGGATTGCACGAATTGCATGGTCGGCAATTGTGGGTTCAGCAGGCCATTTTCGCGCCCGACTGCGAGGTTGCCCTCGGCGAAGTCCAGGTTACACACCTCGCGGGCACCACCGGCGGCCGCGCTCAGGCCGACGCCGCAGGTGTAGGCGAACAGGTTCAGCACGCTTTTACCGGCACTGTGTTCCTTGACCCAGCCCCGGGTGTTGCGCAGGTCGAGGAACAGCAGCGGATCCTGCCCGGCATGCCGCCCGCGTACGCGGTAATTGAGCCCCCACTCGTGACCCACCAGGTCTTCCAGTGCAGCAGGTTCGGCACGATACACCGTGTCTTCGCGGTCAATGCGCGAATTGCCACGGGAGCGGTCGTTGTAGACCAGTAGCAATTCCAGGGCCAAGTACTGGTTGATCTGTTGATGCAGGTCCAGCAGGTCTGCCGTTTCCAGGGATTGGTGAAAGCTCTGCACCAGCAGCTGAGGGCCGTAGCGGTCGATGGTCAGGCCGCCGGCGCCTTCCTGGCTGCCGTGGAACAGCCGGTAGCAGTCGGTGTCTTGGGCGTGCAGTTCGCTGATCAGGTCTTGGCGATGATCGAGGGCGGCGCGCAGCGCCTGATTCAAGGAAGACATGGAGCGCGCCTTGCTGGGGAAATGAGGGCGCGAAGTTTAACAGTTATGCGCCGTCGCCTACATCAACCCCATCCGCCGATGGGCCCGTTGCACCGAACCATTGCGCATCGCCCAACGCAGCATCGGCGCACTGCGTTTGACCCCGGCACGGATCATCTGGCGTTGCAGCGGACTCTGGTGCTGACCGAGCATGGCGCTGGCCCAGTCTGGCAGCAGGTCGATCCCGGCCCGCATCATCAAGGCGCCAAAGGGCTTGGCAAGCGTACTGGGGGAGGGCGCATTCAGCAGCAGGCGCAACACTTCCCGGCTGCGGTCATCGCACAGCAACTGCGGACGGATGCGTGCCAGATAATCCGACACTTCCTGCCGGGAATGCGGAACATCCTGCGCGCCCAGACGCTCGGCCACCAAGGCAATTTCACTGTAGTAACGGTCCTGGTCTCGACCTGAAAGGTGCGGGTTGCGGTAGCGAAGGTGGGCGGCCAAGAAGTTACTGACCTCCGCGACATGCACCCAAGTCAGCAGCTCCGGGTCGCTGGCCGCATAAGGTCGCCCGTCCGGCGCATGGCCGACCACCTGCAGGTGAATGGTGCGGACTTTCTCGATCAGCCATTCGGCATCTCTTCGCGAGCCAAAGGTGGTGCCCGAGATGAACTGCGAGGTACGCCGCAACCGCCCGAGCATGTCCTGGCGAAAATTAGAATGGTCCCACACGCCCGCCAGGGCCAGTGGGTGCAAAGCTTGCAGCATCAAGGCACTGATGCCGCCGATAAGCATGCTGCTGAAATCGCCATGTACGTGCCAACTCACCGAGTCGGGCCCGAACAGACCGGGGTCGCCCTTGGGGTTTTCCAGGTCCAACTGGCCCAGCGACAAGCCGGTCAGGCTCATCAGCTGGTTTTCGATACGGCTGCGGATAAATTCCATGGCGACTCGGGGCTTCCTATCGGTTCAGGCGTTTGTCGATCAAACCCTCTACGACGCTCGGGTCGGCCAGGGTCGAGGTATCACCGAGGCTGTCGAGTTCGTTGCAGGCGATCTTGCGCAAAATCCTGCGCATGATCTTGCCGGAACGGGTTTTCGGCAAGGCCGGTGCCCATTGGATCAGTTCGGGCTTGGCAAAGCTGCCGATTTCCTTGCTGACCAAATCCAGCAGGTGCTTTTTCAGCGCATCGTCGGGTTCCACGCCGTTCATGGGCGTGACAAACGCATAAATGCCCTGGCCTTTGACGTCGTGGGGGTAACCCACCACGGCGGCTTCGGCCACCAGGTCATGCAGGACCAGCGCGCTCTCCACCTCGGCGGTGCCGATGCGGTGGCCAGACACGTTGATCACGTCATCGATACGCCCGGTGATCCAGTAATCGCCGTCTTCATCGCGCCGCGCGCCGTCGCCGGTGAAGTAATAACCGGGGTAGGGTTTGAAATAGGTGTCGATCATGCGCTGCGGATCGCCGTAAACACTGCGGATCTGCCCGGGCCAGCTGGCTTTGATCGCCAGCACACCGCTGCCGGCGCCGCTGAATTCCTTGCCGTGCTCGTCAAGCAATACGGGTTGTACACCGAACATCGGCTGGGTCGCACAACCGGGTTTGATCCGCTGGGCGCTGACCAAGGGGCTGAGCATGATGCCGCCGGTTTCGGTCTGCCACCAGGTATCCACAATCGGGCAGCGCTGTTCGCCCACCGCGTTGAAGTACCAGTCCCAGGCTTCCGGGTTGATCGGTTCGCCGACGCTGCCCAGTAAGCGCAGGCTGGCGCGGGACGTGTTTTCCAGCGGGCCGTGGCCTTCGCGCATCAGCGCGCGCAAGGCAGTGGGCGCGGTGTAGAAGATGTTGACCTTGTGCTTGTCGATCACCTGCCAGAAGCGCGAGCTGTCCGGGTAGCTTGGCACGCCTTCGAACATCAGCGAGGTCGCGCCATTGGCCAGCGGGCCGTACACGATGTAACTGTGGCCGGTGACCCAGCCCACATCGGCGGTGCACCAGAACACCTCGCCATCGCGGTAGTCGAGCACGTATTTGAAGGTCATCGCCGCTTGCAGCAGGTAACCGCCCGTGGTGTGCAGAACGCCCTTGGGTTTACCGGTGCTGCCGGAGGTGTAAAGGATGAACAGCGGGTCTTCGGCGTCCATCGGCTCGGGCGGGCAGTCGCCGCTTGCGGCATCCAGAGCCTGTTGATACTTGAGGTCGCGGCCTTCGGTCCAGTTAACGGTCGCACCCGTGCGTTCCACCACCAGCACCGTACTGACGTTCGGGCAGTTGGCCAGGGCTTTGTCGACATTCTGTTTTAGCGCCACTGGCTTACCGCCGCGCACGCCTTCGTCAGCGGTGATCACGGTGCGGCAGTCTGCGTCGAGAATACGGTCGCGCAGGGCGTCCGGCGAGAAACCACCAAACACCACGGAATGCACCGCGCCAATCCGCGTGCAGGCGAGCATGGCGTAGGCTGCTTCCGGGATCATCGGCATGTAGATGCACACCCGGTCGCCTTTCTTCACGCCGCGGCTTCTCAGCACATTGGCCAGGCGGCTGACGTTCTGGTGCAGTTGGCGGTACGTGATTTTGGAAGATTTTGTCGGATCATCGCCTTCCCAGATGAAGGCCGGCTGATCGGCGCGTTGCGCCAGGTGGCGGTCGATGCAGTTGTAGCTGACGTTCAACTGGCCGCCGGCAAACCATTGCGCAGCACCGGTCTTGATGTCTGAGCGTTGAACGGTGTGCCAAGGGGTTATCCAGTCGAGAAAGCCTTTGGCCTGTTCAGCCCAGAACGTGTCCGGTTGATCGATGGATTGGCGATAGAGGCGCTGATAGTCCTCTTGACTGAGTTGCGCAGCCCGGCGGACGTCATCGGCGGTGGGGAACGTGCTGATATCGAACATGAGCGATCCTTATTCTTGTTTTAGCCACAAGTCATAAAGATGCACCCAGCAGGAGGAGGGTTCAAGGCCAACCTCCAAACGGACGTTGGCCCTGCAATACCTGAATCAGCCGCGGTGACGACCACGGAAGTAGTTGATCAGGCCCTGGGTCGACGCATCGTCAGCCAGGGTTTCCTCGGCACCGGTCAGGCGGTTGTAGACGCCCTTGCCCAGCTCTTTGCCAAGTTCCACACCCCATTGGTCGAAGGCGTTGATACCCCAGATCACGCTCTGCACGAACACTTTGTGCTCATACATGGCAACCAGCGCGCCCAAGCGGCGCGGGCTGATACGCTCGACCACAAGGGTGTTGCTCGGACGGTTGCCCGGGATCACCTTGTGCGGGGCAAGCTTCTGCACTTCTTCTTCCGAGATGCCCTTGTCGCGCAACTCGGCTTCGGCTTCGCTGCGGGTCTTGCCAAGCATCAGCGCCTGGCTCTGGGACAAGCAGTTGGCGTACAGCCATTGATGGTGGTCGGACACCGGGTTAAAGCTGACGATCGGCACGATGAAGTCGGCCGGGATCAGTTGGGTCCCCTGGTGCAGCAACTGGTGGTAAGCATGCTGACCGTTGCAGCCCACGCCGCCCCAGATCACCGGGCCGGTATCGGTGGACACGGGTGTACCGTCCTGGCGCACGCTCTTGCCGTTGGATTCCATGTCCAACTGTTGCAAGTGCTTGGTGATGTTACGCAGGTAGTGGTCGTACGGCAGGATCGCATGGCTCTGCGCACCCCAGAAGTTGCCGTACCACACGCCCAGCAAGCCCAGCAGCACCGGCATGTTGGCTTCGAATGGCGCGTTCTGGAAATGCTGGTCCATGGTGTAGGCACCGGACAGCAGTTCCTTGAAGTTGGACATGCCGATGGCCAGGGCAATGGGCAAACCGATGGCCGACCACAGCGAGTAACGGCCGCCGACCCAGTCCCACATCGGGAAGATATTTTCTTCGCGGATGCCGAAAGCCACGGCAGCCGCATTGTTGCTCGACACGGCGATGAAGTGGCGATACAGCTCGGCTTCCGAGCCACCCTGGGCCAGGTACCAGGCGCGGGCGGCCTGGGCGTTTTTCAGGGTTTCCAGGGTGTTGAAGGATTTCGACGAGACGATAAACAGGGTGGTCTCGGCGCGCAGCTTCATGGTCAGCTCATGGAACTCGCTGCCGTCGATGTTTGCCAGGTAATGGCAGCGCACGCCTTTATGGGCATAAGACAACAGCGCCTCGGAAACCAGCTCCGGGCCGAGGAACGAGCCACCGATACCGATGTTCACGACGTCGGTGATCGGCTTCTCGGTGTAGCCACGCCACAAACCGTCGTGGATGCGGCCGACCAGGTCAGTGATCTGGTTCAGCACCTTGTGCACGTCCGGCATGATGTTCACGCCGTTGACCGACAGCTTGTCACCCACTGGGCGGCGCAGGGCGGTGTGCAGGGCAGGGCGGCCTTCGGAGGAATTGACTGGCTCGCCCGCGTACAGCGCATCGATCGCGCCTTTGAGATTCACTTCCTTCGCCAGGGACACCAGCAGGTCGCGGGTTTCGCTGGTGATCAGGTTTTTCGAGTAATCGAGGAAAAGTCCGCAGCTGCTCAAGGTGAACTGGGAAAAACGCTGAGGATCGGCATTGAACGCTTCGCGCATGCTGAAATCCTGCATGGCTTGGCGGTGTTGATTGAGCGCTTGCCAGGCGGGCAGAGCGGTAACGTCATGAGGAGTGCGGTAGTACGCCATCGCTGCGGGTTTCCTTTTATTACGGGGACTGCCTTTAGGACACTTCTGAGCCCGGAACGTCCAGTCTTTCATCAAGGAATGGGTTCGGGACAGCGCTAACCATAGCGCAGGTCGGTTACATTAAACCTAGCGTGTCGATATGTCTTGGCTTTGTCTGCGCTTATGCCGGTACTTTTTTGCACCGGCACTTTTTATTGACGCAGGGAGAAGGGCAACTGCAAGGGGTCAGTCGAGGGTCAGATGCAGGTTGTCGATGAGGCGAGTGGCGCCCAGGTAGGCGGCCACCAGAATGACGATATCCCGATCCTCGGCAGTGGCCGGGCGCAGATGCACACCTTGGCGTACTTCGAGGTAGTCCAGGCGCAACCCGGCGGTTTCGATGTGCTGGACCTGTTCGGCGCGCAACGTCGCGAAGTCGTGGTCACCGGCTTTGATCGCAGCAGCGATCTGGCTGAGGCAGCGATACAGCACCGGCGCAATAGCGCGTTGCTCGTCGGTGAGGTAGCCATTGCGTGACGACAGCGCAAGGCCGTCGTCGGCGCGCACGGTGGGTTCGCCGATGATCTGGATCGGCATGTTCAGGTCATGGACCATGGCGCGGATTACGGCCAGTTGCTGGTAATCCTTCTGGCCAAATACGGCCATATCCGGCTGGACCATGTTGAACAGTTTGCTGACCACCGTCGCTACACCTTCGAAATGCCCCGGGCGGCTGGCGCCGCACAGGCCTTCGGACAGTTGCGGCACGCTGACGCGAGTTTGGCCGGTCATGCCGCCGGGGTACATTTCTTCGACAGTAGGTGCGAACAATAGATTGCAACCGGCTTGCAGCAGCTTTTCCTGGTCGGCAGCCAAGGTGCGCGGGTATTTGTCCAGGTCTTCACCGGCGCCGAATTGCAGCGGGTTGACGAAGATGCTGGCGACCACGAAGTCCGCCTGCTGGGCTGCCTTGGTCACCAGGGTGGCGTGACCGCTGTGCAAGTTGCCCATGGTCGGCACGAAGCCTATGCGCTTGCCGGCGCTGCGTGCGTGAGTCACGGCAGCACGCAATTCGCGTACGGTTTTTACGGTGTTCATGCAGAGAATCCGTGTTCGGCGCCAGGGAACGTCACGCCTTTGACTTCAGCAACATAGGCGCTCAACGCGTCGTGGATACTGGCCTGGCCAATCATGAAATTCTTAACGAATTTCGGCACGCGGCCGGTGATCGACAGGCCGAGCATGTCGTGTAACACCAGCACCTGGCCATCGGTTGCGGAACCCGCGCCGATACCGATGACTGGCACTTTGACGGCCTGGGTGATTTCGGCGGCCAGTTCGCTCGGCACGCACTCGAGCAGGATCATTGCCGCGCCTGCTTGTTCCAGGGCGATTGCATCGGCACGCATCTGCCGTGCCTGCGCCTCATTGCGGCCCTGTACCTTGTAGCCGCCGAGGAGGTTCACCGACTGTGGGGTCAGGCCCATGTGTGCGCACACCGGCACACCACGCTCTGCCAGTAGGCGGATCGATTCGGCAAGCCACACCGCACCTTCAACTTTGATCATGTGCGCACCGGCTTGCATCAACTTGCCGGCATTCTGGAAAGTCTGTTCGAGCGTCGCGTAACCCATGAACGGCAGGTCGGCGATGATAAACGCGCCGTCGTTGCCGCGCTTGACGCTGGCCGTGTGGTACGCCAATTCATCGGTGGTGACGGGTAGGGTGCTGTCATTCCCTTGAAGAACCATGCCCAGGGAGTCGCCCACCAGCAACACTTCAACCCCGGCCTGGCAGCTGGCGTGGGCGAATGTGGCGTCATAGCAGGTCAGCATGGTGATTTTTTCACCCTTGAGCTTGAGGCTCTGCAAGGTGGTCAGGGTAATGTCTGGCATGAAAAGGGTCCTCGTTCAGGCGCTTGGAAACAGCGAGTAACGCGCGTGAGTCTTCGTTTATTCAGGCGCACTGTCTTGAGAGCAGTGCTTATAAGGCCTGGATTGCGCCCTTTAGCGCCGGGTTGGCGGCAGCGGGACGCCTATAGTCGTGAGGAGGGCACGGGAAGTCAATTGGATGTGTTACCGCATTGTTACGATGGCTGTGTTACCGCTGTTACTGACGCGATTCAGCAAGTGGAGAGACGTTTTCAAGCTACATGAGATCAAAATGTGGGAGCTGGCTTGCCTGCGATGCAGACGCCTCGTTCTTTCAGTGAAACCGAGGTGATGCTATCGCAGGCAAGCCAGCTCCCACATTGACCGCGTCAGTCTTGGGGCAGGCGTTCCAGGCCGACAAACGGGCAGGCTGCCAGCAAGTCGCTGAGCGTCTGGCCGTTGGGTAACTGCAATTCGGCGGGCGCGAGTTCGGCCAGTGGATACAGCACAAACGCCCGCAGGTGCATTTGATAGTGCGGCACCTTGAGGCGCGGCTCGTCGATCAGGCGATCGCCAAACAGCAGGATGTCCAGGTCGAGCGTGCGCGGGCCCCAACGCTCACGGCGTTCGCGGCCTTGATCGTTCTCGATGGCTTGCAGCGCATCCAGCAGTTCGAGGGGCGCAAGGCTGCTGTCCAAGGCAGCAACGGCATTGGTGTAGCGCGGTTGGCCTGGGAGCAGGGAGTCACTTTGATAAAAGGCGGAGACGCCAGCAACGGTGGTGCCTGGCAATTGTGCCAGCGCTTCGATAGCGCTGCGCAATTGCTGATCCGGGGCAGCCAGATTGCTGCCCATGCCGATGTAGATACGTTCCACGTTTATTCGCCCGCAGCGCCCGAGGCGTCAGCCGAACTGCGCTTGCGTTTGGTACTGCTGCGGCGACGCTTCTTAGGGCCAGCGCCTTCGCCATCGCCTTTGCTGCCGAGGTCACGAATCATGTCGCGGCGCTCGCTGTCATTGGCGTCCTGGTAGTCGGTCCACCATTCGCCCAGGCCGTCGGTCTGCTCGCCGGCGCTTTCGCGCAGCAGCAGGAAGTCGTAGCCGGCGCGGAAGCGCGGGTTATCCAGCAACAGATCGGCGCGTTTGCCGCTGCGACGTGGCAGGCGCTCCTGCATGTCCCAGATCTCGCGGATCGGCAGGGTGAAGCGTTTGGGGATGGCGATGCGTTGGCACTGCTCGACGATCAACTCATGCGCGGCTTCCTGTATGGCTGGAATCGGCGGCATGCCACGGTCCTGCAGGCGCAGTACGCGTTTTGGCAGGGCTGGCCACAGCAAGGCGGCAAACAGGAACGCCGGTGTGACCGGCTTGTTCTGTTTGATACGCAGGTCGGTGTTGATCAGCGCTTCGCTGATCAACGTGTGGGTGTACGTCGGGTTGTGTTCCAAAGCCTCGGCGCTGGCCGGGAACAATGGGTCGAACAACTGCAGGTCCACCAGCATTTCAAAGGTGTCGGCGGCGTAGCCCGAGAGGAACAGCTTGAGCACTTCCTCGAACAGGCGTGCCGAGGGAATCTCCCGCAGCATCGGTGCCAGTTCGCGAATCGGCGCGGCGGTGTGTTTCTCGATGCCGAAGTTCAGCTTGGCGGCGAAACGCACGGCCCGCAGCATGCGCACCGGGTCTTCCTGGTAGCGTTGCACCGGGTCGCCGATCAGGCGGATCAGGTTATTGCGAATATCGTGTACGCCATTGGCGTAATCGAGGATGCGCTCGCTGACCGGGTCGTAATACAAGGCGTTGATGGTGAAGTCGCGGCGCTGCGCGTCTTCTTCCAGGGTGCCATAGACGTTGTCGCGCAAGATGCGCCCGCTTTCGTTGCGGGAAGATTGATTGGTGTCTTCCTCTTCATCGTTTTGCGGGTGGCCTGCACGGAACGTCGCCACTTCGATGATTTCGCGACCGAAGTGGATATGCACCAGCTTGAAGCGCCGGCCGATGATCCGCGCGTTGCGGAATTCGGCACGCACTTGCTCAGGCGTGGCGCTGGTGGCGACGTCGAAGTCTTTCGGCGTGATATTGAGCAGCATGTCACGTACGCAGCCACCCACCAGATAAGCCTGGTAGCCGGCGTTCTGCAAACGTTCGACGATGTTCACTGCATAACGGCTGAATTGAGCGCGCTGCAATGAATGCTGATTGCTGTTAAGCACTTCAGGCGTGCTGCGAATGTGTTGCGTACGACGCAAGGGAGAACGGAATGACTGGAACAACTTCTTCAGCATGGGATGCACTGTTTGAAGGAATGTTCGGCCATAACGAAGAATGACCGCATGATGGGCCGGGATTCTAGCATTTAGTCAGGGGATGGTGTAGGAACAAGCTGCAAGCCCCAAGCCAAAAGCTTCAAGAGGTTGCTGGAAGGCCAATTCGCAGAAACTACAAGGGGAGCCGAAGCTCCCCCAGAAGTAGTTGCGTGCTCTATTTTTATTATTGGTTGCGGGCTTCTTGTTTTTGTTGATCGCCCTCGCCATGAAGCTTCACCTTCATGACACTCCCAATCGGGAGTCAAGAGCAAACGGATTGCTTTGGTCGCTGTGTTGCTGATCTACGATCCAACCAGTTCAGGCTCTGCCTTAGGGCAGTTTTTGTTGTTCTCGGCCTGGTTGCGGGGCAAGCCCCAAATGCAACGCCTCTCCAAAAGAATCAGTTAGCTGCGCCTCCGCCGTGTTGTTTTTGTTATGCGTGAGTCGATTCGTCTTATTTTTATTGTCTTGTACTAAGCTTGTTATTGTTTTTGTACTAAGCATATAGCAGGGTGCGTGCCAACTTTTGCGCCGCCTAGCAAAACCGGGGGGTTGAGGTGGTTTCGGGCTTTTGACGGACCAAAAAAAGCCGGGGCTTCGTTACCGTAAGCCCCGGCTTTTGTTACGGGAAATATCCGCGGTAACAGTTTTTTCACATCTGAGGGTGTTACCTGTGGGGGCGCACCCTCAACTCTCGCTGGCCACACCGGTCTTGCGCCGTGGAATGCCCAGGCGCTGGCGGCGTTCCCACAGGCACTTGCGGCTCACGCCCAGTTTGCGTGCCAGCTCGGTCTCGGTCATATGGTCCTGATGCTCGAGGACAAAATGCTGGAAGTAATCTTCCAGTGACAAATCTTCCGTCGGCTCATGGCTGGTATTGCTACCGCCGCCCTGTTGCGGGGCCAGGCCGATGAAATCGTCGTCTTCCAAGTCGCTCAGCTCGATATCGATGCCCAGCAGCTCAGCGGAAATTTCCGGGCTTTCCGACAGAATAACCGCGCGCTCGACCGCATTTTCCAGTTCCCGCACGTTACCCGGCCACGAGTAATGCCGAATCGCCTGCTCGGCATCCGGCGCAAACTTCAGGTCGGTACGGTTGATGCGTGCGCTCTGGCGCAGCAGGAACGCGCTGGCGATCTCGTTGACGTCGGCGCCGCGTTCACGCAGGGCCGGCAGCTTGAGGGCGATCACGTGCAGGCGGTAATACAGGTCTTCACGGAACTGGCCGATCTTGGCCAGGCTTTTCAGGTCACGGTGGGTGGCCGCAATCAGGCGCACGTCGACCTTTTGCGATTGCACCGAACCAACACGGCGAATCTCACCTTCCTGTAGCACGCGCAGCAAACGCGCCTGGGCTTCCAATGGCAGTTCGCCGATTTCATCGAGGAACAAGGTGCCACCGTCCGCCGCTTCCACCAGGCCCGCACGCCCGGCGCTGGCGCCGGTGAACGCGCCTTTCTCGTGACCGAACAGTTCGGACTCGATCAGGGATTCGGGGATCGCCGCGCAGTTCACCGAAATCATCGGCGCCTTGGCACGCTTGGACAGATTGTGCAGGGCGCGGGCCACCAGTTCTTTACCGGTGCCTGATTCGCCTTGGATCAATACATTGGAGTCAGTCGGCGCGACTTTGCGGATCTTGCTGTACAGATCCTGCATGGGCGGGCACGAACCGATGATGCCGATTTCGCCATTGCTGTTATCAACCCCTGGCTTGTCGGCAGCTTTGCCGGCGGGACGCTGTTCGGCAGGCGCGCTGCTGACCGACTGACGGTCGCGCAAGATACGCGCCACCGCCTGAAGCATTTCGTCATGGTCGAACGGCTTGGCGATGTAGTCCACCGCGCCCATCTTCATGGAGTCCACCGCCGAACGCAGGCTGGCGTAGCTGGTCATGATCAGCACCGGGGTGCCTTGGCCGAGCTTGATCAACTCGGTGCCAGGTGCGCCAGGCAGGCGCAGGTCACTGACAATCAGGTCGAACGTGGGAATGCTGAATCGCTCCTGGGCTTCCTGCACCGAGCCGGCTTCGCTGACCTGGTACTGATTTCGTTCAAGCAGGCGACGCAAGGCAGAGCGGATAATGGTTTCGTCTTCGACGATCAAAATGTGCGGCATTGATTCAATTCTCTCGACGGTCTCAGTTCACAGCGGACGTCGCTTCGACATGACGCGGCAAGGTCACCCGAATACGGGTGCCGCGTTGGCTTTCTGTGTCAGCCGGGCTGTCGATGGTGATTTGTCCATAATGCTCTTCAACGATGGAATAGACCAGTGCAAGGCCCAGACCGGTACCTTCACCTGGGTCCTTGGTGGTGAAGAAGGGTTCGAACAATCGGTCCATGATGTTCTGTGGAATACCGCTACCTTCATCTTCGACGATCAGATCGACCGTATGTTCGAAAGCCTCGGTCTTGACGCGTACCGCGCTGCCGGCTGGGGTCGCATCGCGGGCGTTGGACAGCAGGTTGATCAGCACTTGGGCCAGGCGTTGTGAGTCGCCGTCTACCCAGTGGTCCGGGTCGCACAAGTTGAAAAACTGTACTTCGAAATTACGCCGGTTCAAGGCGAGCAAGCCTATGGCATCCTGCGCCACCTCGGCCAGGCACACGGCTTCGTCCTGGTTCTGATGGCCGCCCGCGTGGGCGAAGCTCATCAGCGACTGCACGATCCGCGAGACGCGCTTGGTCTGTTCGAGGATTTGCCCGCTGATCTCGGTAATTTCGCCGTCTTCTTCGCGCTCTTCCCGCAGGTTCTGCGCCAGGCACGCGATACCGGTGATCGGATTACCGATTTCATGGGCCACCCCCGCTGCCAGTCGACCAATACTGGCCAGGCGCTCGGAGTGCACCAGCTTGTCTTCGAGCATCTGGGTTTCGGTCAGGTCTTCCACCAGCAACACCAGGCCGCTGTTACCGGGGGCGAGGGGTTCGTCGATGGCGGCCTTGTGCAGGTTGAGCCAGCGTGTCTGGCCGTCGAGGGCCAAGTGCTGCTTGTGCAAGTGTTCGTCGGGCAGATTGATGAAGCCTTGCAGCAGTTCTTTCCAGGGCTCGCCCAGGGTATTGAGGCGTGAACCGACGACGCGTTGTGCAGGGATGCCCGTGAGCTCTTCCATGGCCTTGTTCCACATCAGGATCTCTTGATCCTTGGCCAGGGAACACACGCCCATCGGCAGTTCCTGCAGGGTCTGGCGGTGGTAGCGGCGCAGGGCGTCGAGTTCGGCGGCGAGACCGGTGAGGCGGGAGTGGTAATCCTCCAGTCGGCTCTCGATGAAATGGATGTCTTCGGTGACATAGTTTTCGCCGCCAGCCTTATAGGGCAGGAAGGTTTCCACCATGTCCTGAGCCACGCTCGGCCCCATCAGCCCCGACAGGTTGGCTTCGATACGATCACGTAAACGACGCAGCGCGTAGGGGCGGCGTTCGTCGAACGGCAGGTAGAGATCGCGCAGCGCCTGTTCGACTTCTTTTTGCGCCGCCTTGGCGCCCAATGGCTTGGCCAGTTGCGTGGCGAACTCTTGGGGCGAGGCCGCATGCAATTCACGCCGTTGCGGGCGACGCACGTTATCCACCGCACAGGCTTCGGCGGCGCTGGTTTCTTCCGGGCTGGCGTTGGTGAACAGCGAGATCAGGGTGAACATCAAGACGTTGGCGGCCAAGGACGCAATCGCCGCCATGTGCCAACTGGTGTCATCCAGCACGTAAATCATGTTCAGCAGCGGGATGTAGAAGCCCTGCAGGTTGCCGACCAGCGGTAGCAGCATGGTCACGACCCACACCAGGATCCCCGCCAGCAAGCCGGCGATAAACCCACGGCGATTGGCGGTCGGCCAGTACAGTACTGACAGCACACCCGGCAGGAACTGCAAGGTGGCGACAAATGCAACGATACCCAGGTTGGCCAGGTCTTGCCCGGCGCCCAGCAGCAGGTAGAAACCGTATCCTGCCATGATGATCGCAACAATCAGCGCGCGGCGCGTCCATTTCAGCCAGCGGTAGATGTTGCCTTCGGCCGGCGGCTGGTAAAGCGGCAATACCAAATGGTTGAGTGCCATGCCCGAAAGCGCCAGGGTCGTGACGATGATCAACCCGCTGGCCGCTGACAAACCGCCGACATAAGCCAACAGTGCCAACGCCGGGCTGTTGGCGGCAATGCCGATGCCGAGGGTGAAGTATTCCGGGTTGGTAGTTGCCCCCAGTTTCAGACCCGCCCACAGGATCAGCGGCACTGCCAGGCTCATCAACAGCAGGAACAGCGGCAAACCCCAGCTGGCGCTGACCAGCGAGCGCGGGTTGAGGTTTTCGGTGAAGGTCATGTGGTACATGTGCGGCATCACGATCGCCGAGGCGAAGAACACCAGCAGCAGCGTGCGCCATGGGCCTTCCTGCAGGGGCGTGTGCAGGGCGGCGAGGGCGGTCTGGTTTTGCAGCAGCCACAACTCCAACTGTTGCGGGCCGTCGAACACACCGTACAGCGCATAGAGGCCTACGCCGCCAATGGCGATCAGCTTGATCACCGACTCGAAGGCAATCGCAAACACAAGGCCTTCGTGTTTCTCACGGGTGGCAATATGGCGCGAGCCGAAGAAAATCGTGAACAGGCTGATCAGCGCGCAGAACGCCAGGGCGACTCTATGTTGCACAGGCTCGCGGGTGAGGATGCTGATGGAGTCGGCCACGGCCTGGATTTGCAGGGCCAGCAACGGCAATACACCGATCAACATGAAGATGGTGGTCAGCGCGCCGGCCCAGGTGCTGCGAAAGCGGAAGGCGAACAGGTCGGCCAGGGATGACAACTGATAAGTGCGGGTGATCTTCAGGATCGGGTACAGCAACACCGGCGCCAGCAGAAACGCGCCGGACACCCCGAGATAGCTGGAAAGAAAGCCATAACCGTATTGATAAGCCAGGCCGACGGTGCCGTAAAACGCCCAGGCACTGGCATACACGCCCAGGGACAAGGTGTAGGTCAATGGATGGCGAATGATCGCCCGCGGAATCATTCCGCGCTCACTGATCCAGGCGACGCCGAACAACGCGGCCAGATAGGCGGCGCTGATCAGCAGCATCTGGGTGAGGCTAAAGCTCATCGGCATCTTTTTGGCTCTGCAGGATGAAAGTCACGACGATCAGAATCAGCCACAGCAAATAAGGGCGATACCAGGCGCCCGTGGCGTCGATCCACCAATCCATGATGGCGGGAGAAAACAGGTAGATCCCGACGACCAGCAGCAGGACCAATCGATAGATGTACATGTTGGCCTCTGATTGAAAAACTGCGGCGATGGTAACGGATGCTTGGCAAGCTGCAAGCGCCTTCAGCTCAATTGCGCTTCGGCCAGCGTGAGTGTGCGCGGGATCTTTGTCGCATCCCAGTGTGAAATGCCCCAATCCAGCAGTTCCCGTGGGCTGGCGTGCAGCAGTTCGGCGCCGGGTTGCTGGCCGAGGGCGCGCAGGGCTCTCAGTAGCAAAGGCGTGGCCTGGTCGGGCGTCAACGGTGGGGAACGATAGGATTTGCCCAGCTTGTTACCGTCCGGCTGGATGATCAGCGGCACGTGCAGGTAGCGCGGTTGGCGCAGGCCGAGCAACTCTTGCAAGTAGAGTTGGCGTGGCGTGGAGTCGAGCAGGTCAGCGCCGCGCACGATGTCGGTAACACCTTGCCATGCATCGTCGAGCACTACAGCCAGTTGATAGGCATAAAGGCCATCTCGGCGACGGATGACGAAATCGCCTACATCGCGTCCCAGGTGCTGTCGGAATTCGCCCTGAACGCGGTCGGTAAAGTGGTACGCAAGCTCAGGGACACGCAAGCGGATGGCGGCGTCCTGCTGATCGTGGCCGGCATTGCGACACAGGCCTGGGTAGATCCCGTTGTAGGGTTCCAGTTGTTTGCGTGAGCAGGTGCAGGCGTAGGCCAGGCCGTGGTTGAACATGTCGTTCAGCACTTTGGCGTAGGCTTCGTGCCGCTCGCTTTGCCGGACCTGTTCACCGTCCCATTCAAAGCCGTAGCTTTCCAGGGCGTGCAGGATCGCGGCTTGGGCGCCGGGCTCTTCACGGGGAGGGTCGAGGTCTTCCATACGCATCAACCAGCGGCCGTTATTGGCGCGGGCATCAAGGTAGGAGGCGAGAGCAGCGACCAGCGAGCCGAAATGCAAATGGCCACTGGGCGTGGGGGCGAAACGCCCGATATAAGTAGAGGCTGTCATGGGCCGGATACTACTGGAAATTCGGTAAACGCCAGAAACAAAAATGGGGCGTTTGCACGCCCCATTCGTTCAGCTCGGCGGGATTACTTGCCGACCTGTTTTTCCTTGATTTCGGCCAAGGTCTTGCAGTCTACGCAGAGGTCCGCGGTTGGGCGGGCTTCCAGGCGACGGATACCGATCTCGACACCGCAGGATTCGCACCAGCCGTATTCTTCGTCCTTGATCAGCTGCAGCGTCTTGTCGATCTTCTTGATCAATTTGCGCTCGCGATCACGGGCGCGCAGTTCAAGGGCGAATTCTTCTTCCTGGCTCGCACGGTCGGCCGGATCAGGGAAGTTGGCTGCTTCGTCCTTCATATGGTCAACGGTGCGGTCGACCTCCTGCATCAAGTCCTGTTTCCACTTGTTCAGGATTTTGGTGAAGTGCTCGCGCATGGGCTCGCCCATGTACTCCTCACCTTTCTTCTCTACGTAAGGTTCGAAGCCGTTGAGGCCTTGAGTCTGCTGTTGCTTTGCTTGGGTGGACATGAATAGACCGCCTCTCACTCTTCTAATCCATTGCGCAGGATTGCAACGTCACCGACACCTGCCGGCCCTGCGGCTGCAAGCGGGCGAACTTACCAGATAGATTCGGGGTGCGCCACTCCCGGTTGTCGAGGCCCATGGCAAAGGGGTTGCAAACTACATCAGCCCGCCATTGCTGGGCATGGGTTGCCTCGAATGTTGATTTTAGTCGTTTTGCAGGCGCTTGCCCGATCCGTACAGGCCGCCGGGCAGGCAATAGAACATGTTTTACGGCGTGGGTTCGGTAGAATCCAGATTTTGTCCCTACCGTTAAGGAAGGCTAATGGCTCAGCCCTACAGTGCGCGCAGTCGCGCCATCGAACCTTTTCATGTCATGGCATTGCTGGCGCGGGCCAATGAGCTGCAAGCCGCCGGGCATGACGTGATTCACTTGGAAATCGGCGAGCCGGACTTCACCACCGCCGAGCCGATCATCCAGGCCGGCCAGGCAGCATTGGCCAATGGCAAGACCCGCTACACCGCGGCACGCGGCCTGCCGGAACTGCGCGAAGCCATCAGCGGTTTCTATCAGCTGCGCTATGGGCTGAACGTTGACCCCCAGCGCATTTTGATCACCCCTGGTGGTTCCGGCGCCTTGTTGCTGGCCAGCAGCCTTTTGGTGGACCCGGGCAAGCATTGGTTGCTCGCAGACCCAGGCTACCCCTGCAATCGCCACTTCCTGCGATTGGTGGAGGGCGCGGCGCAACTGGTGCCGGTTGGCCCCGAGTTGCGCTATCAGTTGACCGCCGACTTGGTAGCCAAGCACTGGGACCAGGACAGTGTGGGCGCGCTGGTAGCGTCGCCAGCCAACCCGACCGGCACGATCCTGACCCGCGACGAATTGGCCGGCCTTTCCGGCGCAATCAAAGCGCGCAACGGCCATCTGGTGGTGGATGAGATTTACCATGGCCTGACCTACGGCACGGACGCAGCCAGCGTGCTGGAAGTCGACGATGATGCTTTCGTCCTGAATAGTTTTTCGAAGTATTTCGGCATGACCGGCTGGCGCCTGGGTTGGTTGGTTGCGCCGCCCGACGCTGTGGGTGAATTGGAGAAACTGGCGCAAAACCTCTACATCAGTGCGCCAAGCATGGCGCAGCACGCGGCGCTGGCCTGCTTCACCCCACAAACCCTGAACATTCTGGAAGAGCGCCGGGCCGAATTTGGTCGCCGTCGCGACTTCTTGCTGCCAGCGTTACGCGAGCTGGGATTTGGTATTGCCGTCGAGCCGGAAGGCGCATTCTATTTGTATGCCGATATCAGCGCGTTCGGCGGTGATGCCTTCGCATTCTGTCGCCACTTCCTCGAAACCGAGCATGTGGCGTTTACGCCAGGCTTGGATTTTGGCCGCTACCAGGCCGGCCACCATGTGCGCTTTGCCTACACGCAAAACCTCGATCGGCTACAGGAAGCAGTGGAACGGATCGCACGTGGCTTGCGGAGTTGGCAAGGCTGATGCGCTTTAATCCTCCCCTCGAAGAAGCGCGGCTGATTCGCCGCTACAAGCGTTTTCTCACCGATATCGAAACCGTTAGCGGCGAGTTGCTGACCATTCACTGCCCTAACACCGGCTCGATGCTCAATTGCATGGTCGAAGGCGGGCAGGTCTGGTTCAGTCGCTCCAATGACCCTAAACGCAAGTTGCCCGGCACCTGGGAAATCGCCGAGACACCCCAGGGCCGTCTGGCGTGCGTGAACACGGCACGCGCTAATCAGTTGGTCGAGGAGGCATTGCGTGCAGGGGTAATTACCGAACTCAATGGCTTCACCGCCTTGAAGCGCGAAGTACCCTACGGTCAGGAGAAAAGCCGTATCGACTTTCGCCTGGAGTATGCCGACGGCGCGGCCTACGTTGAAGTCAAAAGCGTGACCCTGGGCTTTGATGGTTCCTCGGTTGCCGCTTTTCCCGATGCGGTGACCCAGCGCGGCGCCAAGCATTTGCGCGAACTGGCCCATCTGGCGCGCGAGGGCGTGCGGGCAGTGCAGTTGTATTGCGTCAATCTCTCGGGGATTGATGCAGTGCGCCCGGCCGTGGAGATCGACGCCGGTTACGCCTCTGCGCTACGTGAAGCCAAGGCGGCGGGGGTGGAAGTGCTGGCCTATGGCGTGCGGGTTACATCAGAAGAAATCTGTGTAGACCGACGGTTGGACGTGCTGCTCGACTAGAGTTCCACCCAAAGGCCCTGGGCGTCTTCGCGGCCAGGCAGGGGGGTGAGGCTTTGGCCGGCGCAAGGGCCGGCGATGCACTCGCCGCTTTCGATCAGGAACAGAGCGCCGTGGGTGGCGCATTGGATCAGGCTGGCGCTGGAGTCGAGAAACTGATCGGGTTGCCATTCCAGTGGAACGCCGCGATGGGGGCAGCGGTTGATATAGAAGTAGGGCACGCCGTCTCGGCGCACGGCCAACAGCTTGCAGCCGTCGATGTCAAAACCGAGGCTGCTGTCTGGCGCGAGGGTGTCGGAGGAGCAGAGAAACTTCATTTCAGTCCTTAAGTGCCTTGACGTTCAAATGCAAACAATTATCAAATGCCGGCTTCGCCCGTTTGCTGTACGGGCGCTCATTACGATGGTGGGCAAGCGTTTTCTGTCACATTGATGAGTGCTTGAGCGGCCCTGCCCCTGGAAGGAAACCCTGTTATGCGCCTGAGTGCCAGCGCTATCGCGCTTGTTGTCGGACTGCTGGTCAACCATGGGGCCCAAGCCTCTGAACTGCCACAACGCTGGGTAAGTGCCGGTGGGGCGCTGTCGGAATGGGTGACGGCCCTGGGCGGTGAGGCAAAACTGGTGGGGGTCGATACCACCAGTCAACATCCCGAGTCCCTCAGGGCGTTGCCGAGCATTGGCTACCAGCGACAGTTGTCGGCTGAAGGCATCCTGAGTTTGCGCCCGCAGGTGCTGGTGGGGACTGAAGAAATGGGCCCACCGCCCGTGCTGGCGCAGATTCGTAGCGCGGGCGTGCAGGTGGAGATGTTCTCGGCGCAGCCTGACTTGCTTGCGTTAAAAGGCAATCTTCAGCAGTTGGGCACGTTGTTGGGTAATGACGCCAAGGCCTCCGAATTGTTTGCCGGATATGAGCAGGCGCTGAACCAGCAAAAGCGTTGGGTCGCCAAGGCTCAGTCCACCCAAAACGCGCCAGGTGTATTGCTGCTGCTCGGGCATGCAGGCGGCAAGCCGCTGATCGCGGGCAAAGACACGGCGGCTGATTGGATGTTGCAACAGGCGGGCGGGCGCAATCTGGCGACCCATAGTGGTTACAAACCTTTTTCGGTGGAGTCGTTGGCGGGGTTGAGCCCGGATGTGCTGGTATTTGCTGACCGTGCCCTGAGTGGTGATGCGGCGCGTGCGGCGCTATTCAAAGAGAATCCGATCCTGGCTTCCACTCCGGCGGCTAAGAGTGGGCGGGTGTTTGAGGTGGACACCACCTTGCTGGTCGGCGGGCTTGGGCCGCGCCTGCCGCAAAGCCTGGCAGAGCTGTCTGCCGGGTTTTATCCGTCCCAGGCTAAGCCTGCCCCATGACCACGTTGGTTAAACCGAAGACGCTCTTTATTGGGCTGGCGCTGTTGTGTGTATTGGCTATCTGGCTCTCGCTGGCATTGGGGCCGGTCAGCTTGCCATTGCTGGATACGCTCAACGCCGCGTTGCGACTGATGGGGCTGCCTATTGAGGCACAGGGGCTGGAGCAGGCTGAGCTGATCCTGGGGCAGATCCGTTTGCCGCGTACGCTGCTGGGGTTGGCGGTCGGCGGCGTGTTGGCTTTGTCGGGAGTGGCGATGCAGGGATTGTTCCGCAACCCTCTGGCTGATCCTGGATTAGTCGGGGTTTCCAGCGGTGCGGCGTTGGGGGCTGCAGTGGCGATTGTCGGTGCTTCGTTTTTTGGCGGTTTGCCGGATGCATTCGGGCCGTACTTGTTATCGCTGTGCGCATTCCTCGGCGGGCTGGGCGTCACCGCATTGGTCTATCGACTGGGGCGGCGCAACGGCCAAACCAATGTCGCGACGATGCTGCTTGCCGGCATTGCCCTTACAGCCCTCGCCGGCTCTGCGGTGGGCCTGTTTACCTACCTGGCCGATGACGCCACCTTGCGCACCCTGACATTCTGGAACCTAGGGAGCCTTAACGGCGCCAGCTATTCCAGGTTATGGCCGCTGTTGCTGGTGAGCGCGGGTGTGGCGCTGTGGTTGCCGCGCCGAGCGAAGGCGCTGAATGCATTGCTGCTCGGCGAGTCAGAAGCCAATCACCTTGGGATTGATGTGGAAAGGCTTAAGCGTGAGCTGGTCTTCTGCACGGCTTTGGGGGTGGGCGCTGCGGTGGCCGCAGCAGGCATGATTGGCTTCGTGGGCCTGGTGGTGCCGCATTTGGTGCGATTGCTGGCGGGGCCGGATCATCGGGTGCTGTTGCCAGCTTCCGTATTGGCGGGTGCAAGCTTGCTGCTGTTTGCCGATCTGGTAGCGCGCCTTGCCTTGGCGCCGGCTGAACTGCCGATCGGCATCGTCACTGCGTTTATCGGCGCTCCGTTTTTTCTTTACCTGTTGTTGCGGGGGCATGCCTGATGCTGCGTGTGGAAGACTTGCAGATCTGTCGCGGGCGTAAAATTGTGTTGGCGGATGTCACCCTCGATTTATTGCCGGGCGAGGTGCTTGGCGTATTGGGCCCAAATGGCGCGGGTAAAAGCACGTTGCTAGGCGCGTTGTGCGGTGAACTGCATCCCGATCAAGGCACGGTGTGGCTGGATCAACGACCGTTGAGCGAATGGAGTGGTGCGCAGCGGGCGCAGCGCCTTGCGGTTTTGCCCCAGGCTTCGACGCTGGACTTTGCATTCCGCGTCGAAGAGGTTGTCGGCATGGGGCGTTTGCCACATCAAACTGGGCGAGTACGCGACGACGAGATTATAAAGGCAGCCTTGCAGGCGGCAGATGTCGGTCACTTGAGCGGTCGCAGCTACCTGGCGTTGTCTGGCGGGGAGCGTCAACGCGTTCACCTGGCGCGCGTGCTTGCGCAGTTATGGCCAGGTGAAGCAGGGCAGACGTTACTGCTGGATGAGCCGACGTCAATGCTGGACCCCTTGCACCAACATACAACCTTGCAGGCCATCCGGACCTTTGCCGATCGAGGAGCGGCAGTGCTGGTGATCCTTCATGACCTGAACCTGGCGGCGCGTTACTGTGATCGAATTCTGTTGCTTCAGGCGGGGTGTCCCCATGCCCTGGATACACCGGCGCAGGTAATGCAGCCTGAGCCGCTGAAAGCGGTGTTTGGTCTGGATGTGCTCGTGCAACCCCATCCGGAACGTGGGCATCCGTTGATTATTGCGCGCTAGGTTTTGACAGGCAAAAAAAGACCCGGCAAGAGCCGGGTCAAATAACCGTGATTAGCCTGATGAGGAGATAATCTGAGAGTCCGAACCAATGGTCTTTCAGTTATCGGCTGATCTCGCGACCAGTTGTGATAATCATAACGATTCTCATTTGAGAGTCAACATTTGTTTTTGCATGTCTTCCGCGTTTTCTCAAACGTATGTTCGCAATGCCTGTAAATGTTGGGTTTTATAGTCGAGCTAATTTTTCTGGCGTGCCGACAGAGCGTCCAATTGACGGTTCAACGCTTCCTTGCGCTCAGCAGGAATGTCGTTCCAGTGCACATCCATCAATGCCCCTTCGATGGCATACAGCAGCACTTTTGACGCGCGGAACCCGCGCGTCCGCACGGCTCGGTAAGCATCGACCGCGCCCAGGCGACGCAAGTCGGACGCACTGTGGATGCCCACTGCGTGCAGCCACTGTGCTGACGTCTTGCCGAGGTTTTTCAGGTGTTGCAGCTCATCGTTCATCAAGCCTCCTTGCGACGGCCGAATGGTTCGGTGGGTATCGTGACCAGGCAAGCCTGAGCAGGAGTGTAGCGCTCAGTAGGAAAAGCGTAGTTCTTTAGTCGGAAACGGCCTAAAGACGTATGAGAATGACTAGATCATGCAGGCGGGAAGTCCCCGGTTCGACTATGCGAAACCGGGGTAGAGGCAGCGGATTTTAGCGGGTGCGGTAGCGTAGGCGGGTGCCGAAATTGACCGACATGAGGATCTCATCGGCAGTGAGTTCTGGCGGGAAGTAAGTACCGGAAATCTGCGCATGGGCCAGGCTCGCTCCTTCCAGTGGGCAGTCACGCAAGTCCAGGCCACGCAAATCGGCGGAGCGGAAATACGCGTCGGTAAAATCCACGCCAGCGGCGTTAAGCTCACGCAGGTCCAACCCACGGAAGTCGCCACCGCGCATATCGATGACCCCGTCTTTTGGGCGTTCCTCGTTAAATCCTCGGACATCATCTTTATGCAGGAGCGAGTAAAGCGGAGTATCAAGAAGCTTGGGCTGACTCATGAAGGCGACTCCTGTTGGATTTATGACGCCATTATAGTGCCACTATTGCTTGGTCGTGCGACTTGGCAGACGACACGACCAAGAAATTTTTCTTACAAGCCTGGCAAGTGTTGGCGAATATGCGCGACCAAGGCATCCAGGGTCCCGCTTTCGTTGGTTTCGACGCGTTTGCTGAGGAGCAGTTCCTCGGCTGTCAGCGGGTCGCGATTGGCGTGCTGTTCTTCGATAACCGTCAATGTCGCGTCGGAAGGATCGTTTTTATCTGCCTGACGTTGCGCCAACCAGTTTGAGATAACGGCCTGAGGCGCATTGCAATCCAGGATCAGGAAGGGTGCACCGGTGGCTTCAGCAATCTTGGCAGCTGCATCACGTTGTTCGCGCTTAAGGAAGGTCGCATCCAGCACCACTGGGTAACCTGCGCGAAGGACGGTGTCGGCGATTTCATTCAAGCGCGCGTAGGTCGCCGCGCTGGCATCGGCTGCATAGATGCCGGCCTGAGGCGTGTTTTCCACATGTTGCTCGCCGAACAGGCGCTTGCGCTCCACATCCGAACGCAGGCGCACAGCGCCCAAGGCTTCGACCAGGCGCATGGCAACATGGCTTTTGCCTACGGCCGAAACACCATGGGTAATTGCCAGGAAGCGCGACGGAATGGTGCTGTAGCTTTCCGCCAGGTTGGCATAGTTGCGGTATTGGCGCAGGGTCGTCGCGCGCTGCACTGGGCTGGCTTCGCTCGGCATGCTGAACAGTGAAACCTTGGCGCGTACCAGCGCTCGGTAGGCTTTATAGAAGTTCAGGACTTCCAGGCCGTGATAATCACCGGTCAGCTCCAGGTACTGGCTGATGAAGCGACGCGCCAGGGACTTGAGGCCACGGTCTTCCAAGTCCATGGCCAGGAAGGCGGTGTCGGCGTACACGTCGGTAAAGCGGAAAGGCTCGTTGAACTCGATGCAGTCGAAGATCACCACGTGGCCATCGATCAGGGTTGCGTTACCCAAGTGAATATCACCGTGGCATTCGCGGGTAAAACCCTCCAGCTTGCGCTGGGCGAACAGCGGCTTGAGGCGCTCGAAGCTGCTTTCGGCCCAGGCGTGCAGCGCGTCCAGTTGAGCCAGGTCAACCTTGTCGCTGAGGAACGGGCGGATCTGATCGAAGTTCTGGCGAACCGGTGCCATCACTTCGTCCGGGGTGCCGGCAGGGTGTTCTTGCGGGACTGTCGGCGCGGTGAGGTGGAAGTGCGCGATCTGCTTGGCCATCTCATCAATGTGCGCGCTGGTCAGTTCGCCGTTGGCTTGCAGGGTACTGAGCAATTGGCTTTGTGGGAACTGACGCATTTTCAGCGCGTACTCGATCACCGGGCCATCGCCACCCAGTTGCGGGGCTTCGGCAGTGCCGGTGATCGGCAACACTTCAAGATACAAATCGTCTGTCAGGCGCTGGTTAAGGCGCAGTTCTTCCCGGCAGAAGTGGCCGCGCTTTTCCAGGTCGGTGAAATCCAGAAAGCCGAAGTTCATCGGCTTCTTCAGTTTATAAGCGTAGGAACCGGTCAGTACGACCCAGGAAATATGGGTCTCGATGACTTGGAACGCTTCAACCGGATGGGGGTATAAAGCCGGGTTTTGCAGGGCGGCGATCAGGGACTGGCTCACGGGCGATCCTTCAGAGTCTGGGGAAAAACATGGCGGGCATTATGGCTGCTGCGGCCGGTCGTGCAAACCGCTGTCCGGCTCATGTTGATCCTCAATAAAGTGCGTATAATCCGCCGCCATGACTCGAACCCGATCTCCCCGTTCCCGTAAAAAACCTCCCTCCCGTGGCCTTCGCCCTTGGCTGGGCTGGGCGCTCAAGCTTGGCTTGGTAGGCCTTGTGGTGCTCGCCGGCTTTGCGGTGTACCTCGACGCTGTGGTCCAGGAGAAATTCTCCGGCAAGCGCTGGACCATTCCGGCCAAGGTGTACGCGCGCCCACTGGAACTGTTCACCGGCCAGAAGCTGAGCAAGGATGACTTCCTGACCGAGCTCGATGCCTTGGGCTACCGCCGCGAACCCGTGAGCAACGGTCCGGGTGCGGCCGCCGTCACGGGTAACACCGTCGACCTGAATACCCGCGGCTTCCAGTTCTACGAAGGCCTGGAAAAAGCCCAGCCGGTGCGCGTGCGCTTTTCCGGCGATTACGTTGCCGAGTTGTCGTCGCTCAATGGCTCGAAGCTGCCCGTGGTTCGACTGGAACCGCTGATGATCGGCGGCATTTACCCGAAAAACCTTGAAGATCGCATCCTGATCAAGCTTGATCAGGTGCCGCCGTACCTGCTGGAAACCCTGGTTGCCGTCGAAGACCGCGATTTTTACCACCACTGGGGCGTCTCGCCGAAGTCGATTGCCCGCGCGGTTTGGGTGAACACCTCTGGCGGTAAGATGACCCAGGGCGGCAGCACGCTCACGCAACAATTGGTCAAGAACTTCTACCTGACCAATGAGCGCAGCCTGACGCGCAAGCTCACCGAAGCCATGATGGCGATGTTGCTGGAGCTGCACTACAGCAAGCAGGAAATCCTAGAGGCGTACCTCAATGAGGTGTTCGTCGGCCAAGACGGCCAGCGCGCCGTGCATGGTTTTGGCTTGGCCAGCCAGTTCTTCTTTGGCCAGCCGCTTTCCGAATTGAAGCTGCATCAGGTTGCGCTGCTGGTGGGCATGGTCAAGGGGCCTTCCTACTACAACCCGCGTCGTAACCCTGAGCGCGCACTGGAACGTCGTAACCTGGTGCTCGATGTGCTTGAGCAACAGGGCGTTGCGACGGCGGACCAAGTCGCCGCGGCGAAGAAAATGCCACTGGGTGTAACAACCCGCGGCAAGCTGGCGGACAGCTCCTTCCCAGGCTTTATCGATCTGGTCAAACGCCAACTGCGTGAAGATTACCGCGACGAAGACTTGACCGAAGAGGGCCTGCGGATCTTCACCAGTTTCGACCCGATCCTGCAGATGAAAGCCGAAGCGTCCGTCAATGACACCTTCAAGCGCCTCACGGGGCGTAAAGGCTCCGATGAAGTCGAAGCGGCAATGGTCGTGACCAACCCGGAAACCGGTGAAGTGCAGGCCATGATCGGCAGTCGCCAGGCCAGCTTCGCCGGTTTCAACCGCGCGCTGGATGCGGTACGGCCAATCGGTTCGCTGGTCAAGCCTGCGGTTTACCTGACCGCCTTGGAAAAGCCGAGCAAATACACGCTGACCAGTTGGCTGTCGGATGATCCATTGTCGGTCAAGGGGGCTGATGGCCAGGTGTGGACGCCGCAGAACTTCGACCGTCGCTCCCACGGTACGGTGTTCCTATACCAAGGGATCGCTCACTCCTACAACATCTCCACTTCCCGCCTCGGCCTTGAAGTCGGCGTGCCGAACGTCCTCAAGACGATCGCGCGACTGGGTGTCACCCGTGAATTCCCGGCCTTTCCGTCGATCCTGCTGGGCGCTGGCGCGATGACCCCGATGGAAGTCGCAACCATGTACCAGACCCTAGCCAACGGTGGTTTCAATACACCGATGCGCGGGATCCGCAGCGTGTTGACTGCCGAAGGCGAGCCGCTCAAGCGTTACCCGTTCCAGATTCAGCAACGTTTTGATGCGGGCTCCATCTATCTGATTCAGAACGCCATGCAGCGCGTGATGCGTGAAGGTACCGGTAGTTCTGTCTATAAGGTCCTGCCATCGAACCTGACGCTGGCGGGCAAGACCGGTACCAGTAACGATTCGCGCGACAGTTGGTTCGCCGGCTTCGGCCAGGACGTGCTGGCGGTGGTGTGGCTGGGGCGTGACGATAACGGCAAGACCCCGTTCACCGGTGCCACCGGTGCGCTGCAGGTCTGGACCAGTTTCATGCGCAAGGCCGACCCGCTGCCGTTGAACATGCCGCAGCCGGATAACATCGTGCAGGCCTGGATTGATCCGCACACGGGTCAAGGCTCCGATTCCAATTGTCCGGGGGCGGTGCAGATGCCGTATATTCGCGGCAGCGAACCGCCACCCGGTGCCGCGTGCGGTGGCAGTGCCCCTGCTGACGCGGAATCGGTGATGGATTGGGTCAAGGGCTGGATGAATTAAGCAAAGAGGGTTTCAAGTGAACAAATGGTTGTTTCCAGCTATTACAGCTCTGGCTTTGCTCAGCGGTTGCTCCAGCGTCCAACGCGGCTCCATTCCCGTGGTGGACTCCAGCACAGCCGTCTCCAATAACGACCGGATTTCGGCCAATGGCGGGTTCCGTCAAACCGTGACCCAGCGCCCTGCGCAGGCAACGACCCAGGCAATGCCACAGGATTCCGGCGTGGTGGTGATGGTGCCAGGCGGCGGCGCAGCGGCATCGGCGCCGATCAGTGCTGAGCCCTGGACGCCGGGCCCAAGCACCTCGGGCCCGATTGACTCCACGCCGGTTCAAGCGGCGCCGATCAATCAAGGCACCTACAACATGCCGTCGACGCCAAGTGGTATTCCGTCATCCTCCAGCGGTGGCGGCCTGTCGGCTGATGAGCAATTGGACGGCCCGGTGCTGGCGCTGCTGACCACTGCCCAGCAACAGCAGGCAGGGGGGGATTTGAACGGCGCTTCGTCCAGCCTTGAGCGTGCCCAGCGTGTTGCACCTCGCGAGCCTCAAGTGTTGTACCGCTTGGCGCAAGTACGCATGGCCCAGGGCGACGCGCCGCAAGCCGAGCAGTTTGCCCGTCGGGGCCTGAGTCTGGCTAACGGTCGTCCAGACCTGCAAGCCAGTCTGTGGGCCTTGATTGGTGACGCGCGTGCCGCACAAGGTGACGCAGCCGGCGCGGCCCAGGCTCGCCAGAAAGCCAAGGTCAGCCTCTGATGGATGCACGCTTTCCCGCAATTGCCGAACAGTTATTGCTGATTGAGCGCGAATTGCGCGTGCAGGGCTGGTGGGACGAGGTGTCCCCCAGCGTCGAGGCACTCAGCAGCGTTGAGCCCTTTTCGGTAGACACCCTGGACTTTCACCAGTGGCTGCAATGGATCTTCCTGGTGCGCATGAAGCAGATCCTCGAGCAGGACCTGCCATTGCCAAATGCTTCGGGGATCATGGAGATGGCGGAGATGGTCTACGCTGACCGCCCGCTGGAAAGCCTCGGCTTGCGCAATGCGCTGAAAAAGTTCGACCAACTGATCGCCGACGCTCGTTAATTGCCTGACTGCCGGGTTTTCCGGCAGTCTTGCGCACATTTCTACCGCTTGACGACATTCAGGCGAGTTTTATCCCTCCTCAAACCCCTTTCTTCTACGTTCTCATGCGCTTAGTTGGAAAAAAGCGCAATTATTGCTTGACTTGAAGGGGCTGAAACAGAAGAATCCAAAGTCCGCTGTATCGGGACTGCCAGAAGCAGGCCCGCTCAGCAGATCATGAGGCGCACATCCGCGCCGACCTGTTACACCCGCAACGCGTTACCTCGCGCTGGGTGGGAAAAGCCCGCAACACTTGGGACGATCCCAATACTTGCTCAGTCAGTGCTGACGTAGTCGGCGACCACCGTCGCTCATGCTCTGTTGAGAAGTAAACCTATTAAGACCCGTCGGTTTTCAACGGACGGTATTCTGGCGTTTTAGAGGTGAACAACGTGGAGCTTTTATCTGGCGGTGAGATGCTCGTCCGCTTTTTGCGTGACGAAGGCGTCGACTATATCTACGGGTACCCAGGTGGTGCTCTGCTGCATGTCTACGACGCACTGTTCAAGGAACCGGCTGTTACCCACATCCTGGTTCGCCACGAACAGGCCGCGACCCATATGGCTGACGGTTATGCCCGTGCCACCGGTAAAGCCGGTGTGGTACTGGTAACATCCGGCCCAGGCGCAACCAATGCCATTACCGGCATCGCGACTGCCTATATGGACTCCATCCCGATGGTGATCATTTCTGGCCAGGTGGCAAGCACCATGGTCGGTACCGATGCATTCCAGGAAACCGACATGATCGGTATCTCCCGGCCGATCGTGAAACACAGCTTCATGATCAAGCATGCCTCGGAAATCCCGGAAATCATGAAGAAGGCCTTCTACCTCGCACAGTCCGGTCGCCCGGGCCCTGTGGTGGTTGATATCCCGAAAGACATGACCAACCCGGCGGAAAAATTCGAATACGTCTTCCCGAAAAAAGCCAAGCTGCGTTCCTACAGCCCGGCCGTTCGTGGGCACTCGGGGCAAATTCGCAAGGCAGCAGAAATGCTCCTGGCGGCCAAGCGTCCCGTGTTGTATTCGGGTGGTGGTGTGATTCTGGGCGGCGGTTCCGCACCGCTGACCGAACTGGCCAAGCTGCTCAACCTGCCGGTGACCAACACCTTGATGGGCCTCGGCGCATTCCCGGGTACGGATCGCCAGTTTGTCGGCATGCTCGGCATGCACGGCAGCTACACCGCCAACCTGGCGATGCACCATGCCGACGTGATCCTGGCAGTGGGTGCACGTTTCGATGACCGGGTAATCAACGGCGCGAGCAAATTCTGCCCGAACGCCAAGATCATCCATATCGACATCGACCCTGCGTCCATCTCCAAGACCATCAAGGCCGATGTGCCGATCGTAGGTCCGGTTGAAAGCGTATTGACCGAGATGGTTGCCGCGCTCAAGGACATCGGCGAAGCGCCGAACAAGGAATCCGTCGCCAGTTGGTGGAAGCAGATTGACGAATGGCGCGGTGATCGTGGCCTGTTCCCTTACGATAAGGGCGACGGCAGCATCATCAAGCCACAAACCGTGATCGAGACCCTGTGCGAAGTGACCAAGGGCGACGCCTTTGTGACCTCCGACGTGGGCCAGCACCAGATGTTCGCCGCGCAGTACTACAAGTTCGACAAGCCTAATCGCTGGATCAATTCCGGTGGCCTGGGCACGATGGGCTTTGGTTTTCCTGCGGCCATGGGCGTGAAACTGAGCTTCCCGGACACCGACGTCGCGTGCGTCACCGGTGAGGGCAGCATCCAGATGAACATCCAGGAACTGTCGACGTGCCTGCAGTACGGCCTTCCGGTGAAGATCGTCTGCTTGAACAACGGCGTGCTGGGCATGGTTCGTCAGTGGCAGGACATGAGCTACAACAGCCGTCACTCCCATTCCTACATGGAGTCGCTGCCAGATTTCGTCAAATTGGTTGAAGCCTATGGCCACGTCGGCATTCGCATCACCGACTTGAAAGATCTGAAGCCGAAGATGGAAGAAGCGTTCGCCATGAAAGATCGCTTGGTGTTCATCGATATCAAGGTGGATACCAGCGAGCACGTCTACCCGATGCAGATCAAAGACGGCTCGATGCGCGACATGTGGCTGAACAAGACGGAGCGTACTTAATCATGCGGCACATTATCTCCCTGCTTTTGGAGAACGAACCCGGCGCTCTGTCTCGTGTTGTCGGCCTGTTTTCGCAACGCAACTACAACATCGAAAGCCTGACCGTGGCCCCAACCGAAGACCCGACCTTGTCGCGCCTGACGTTGACCACCGTGGGCCACGATGAGGTGATCGAGCAGATCACCAAGAACCTCAACAAGCTGATCGAAGTGGTCAAGCTGGTCGACCTGTCGGAGAGTGCCCACATCGAGCGCGAGCTGATGCTGGTCAAGGTCAAGGCCACCGGCGCCCAGCGTGCCGAGATCAAGCGCACTACCGATATTTATCGCGGGCAGATCGTCGATGTGAGCGCCAGCGTTTATACCGTTCAACTGACCGGTACAAGCGACAAGCTGGACAGCTTCATCCAATCGATCGGGACGGCCTCGATTCTGGAAACAGTACGCAGTGGTGTCACCGGGATTGCCCGTGGCGACAAAGTACTCAGCATCTAACCCAAATTAGTGAATGGCCTTACGGCCTGGATATATAGAGGAACCTCATGAAAGTTTATTACGAAAAAGATTGTGACCTGTCGATCATCCAGGGCAAGAAAGTCGCCATCATCGGCTACGGCTCCCAGGGTCACGCACAAGCGTGCAACCTGAAAGATTCCGGCGTTGACGTGACTGTTGGCCTGCGCAAAGGCTCGGCCACCGTTGCCAAGGCTGAAGCCCATGGCCTGAAAGTGACTGACGTTGCTTCCGCCGTTGCTGCTGCCGACCTGGTCATGATCCTGACCCCGGACGAGTTCCAGTCCGCGCTGTACAAGAACGAAATCGAGCCGAACATCAAGAAGGGCGCCACCCTGGCCTTCTCCCACGGCTTCGCGATTCACTACAACCAAGTAGTGCCACGCGCTGACCTCGACGTGATCATGATCGCGCCGAAAGCCCCGGGCCACACCGTGCGTTCCGAGTTCGTCAAAGGCGGTGGTATCCCTGACCTGATCGCGATCTACCAGGACGCTTCGGGCAATGCCAAGAACGTTGCGCTGTCCTACGCTGCGGGTGTTGGCGGTGGTCGTACCGGTATCATCGAAACCACCTTCAAGGACGAGACTGAAACCGACCTGTTCGGCGAACAAGCCGTTCTGTGCGGCGGTACCGTTGAACTGGTAAAAGCCGGTTTCGAAACCCTGGTTGAAGCTGGCTACGCTCCGGAAATGGCCTACTTCGAATGCCTGCACGAACTGAAACTGATCGTTGACCTCATGTACGAAGGCGGTATCGCCAACATGAACTACTCGATCTCCAACAACGCCGAGTACGGCGAGTATGTGACTGGCCCGGAAGTGATCAACGCCGAGTCCCGTCAGGCCATGCGCAACGCCCTGAAACGTATTCAGGACGGCGAATACGCCAAAATGTTCATCAGCGAAGGCGCTACCGGCTACCCTTCGATGACCGCCAAGCGTCGTAACAACGCCGCTCACGGTATCGAAATCATCGGCGAGCAACTGCGCTCCATGATGCCGTGGATCGGTGCCAACAAGATCGTCGACAAAGCCAAAAACTAAGTCGTACGCATCAACGGAAAACGCGGCCTAGGCCGCGTTTTTTCGTTTGTGGGCTGGTTCTGGTATAAAGCTGCATCGTTTGCGGGCGAACACTCGCCGCAAGTATTTGTCGAATTTTTTCACACCGTTGCAAGGTAAAGTCCATGAGCGAACGTCCCGAAGAGCCACACCAGGCTTCTGACGCCGAAAGCCTGCTGCCGATCGATGAGCATGTCGAAGAAGGGCATGACGCCGAAGGTCGCAAGGTCCGGCATCGTGGCATCTATCTTTTGCCGAACCTGTTCACTACGGCAAACCTGTTTGCCGGCTTCTATTCCATCATCAACTCCATGAGCGCCCAAAGTGCGCTGGCGGCGGGTGATGCGGTGAGTGCCAGTAAGTATTTCGGTTTTGCTGCCATTGCCATTTTCGTTGCCATGGTGCTCGACGGCCTTGATGGTCGTGT
Source organism: Pseudomonas tritici (assembly GCF_014268275.3). Classification (NCBI taxonomy): domain Bacteria; kingdom Pseudomonadati; phylum Pseudomonadota; class Gammaproteobacteria; order Pseudomonadales; family Pseudomonadaceae; genus Pseudomonas; species Pseudomonas tritici. The sequence continues at coordinate 5,454,710 of NZ_CP077084.1, read as the reverse complement.
GGCACGCATGACTAACACGCAAAGCGCCTTCGGTGCCGAGTACGACTCGTTGTCGGATATGGTCGCGTTTGGTGTAGCCCCCGCGTTGCTGGCATTTGCCTGGGCGCTGGGTGATATGGGTAAGGTTGGCTGGATGGTCGCCTTCATCTATGTTGCGGGCGCTGCTTTGCGTCTGGCGCGCTTCAATACTCAGGTGGGGACTGCTGACAAGCGGTATTTCATCGGTCTTGCCAGCCCGGCGGCTGCGGGGGTGGTGGCAGGTATTGTCTGGGCGTTCAGTGATTACGGCATTCAGGGTTCGAAAATGTCGTTCCTGGTGGCGTTGATGGTAGCTGCTGCCGGCATGCTGATGGTCAGCAACATCAAGTACAACAGCTTCAAGGAGCTGGACCTCAAGGGGCGCGTGCCTTTCGTGGCAATCCTGGCAGTGGTGCTGGTGTTCGCCGTGGTGTTCAGTGATCCTCCGCGTATTCTGTTGCTGGCGTTCCTGGTCTACGCCGCTTCGGGCCCGGTTCAGTATCTGTTGCATCTGCGCCGCGACAAAACATTGCCTTAATGTAATTTCCCCCATACTCCGCAGTCTATTGGTGCATCAGTTCTCCAACGCTGCGGAGTTGCCATGTTAATCAAGTTGCCTAAAGCGTCCGATTGCCATGAATCGGATGTCACTCCTGAATCTTTCTATCTTTCTCGCCGCAGCTTGCTTGGTGGTGCGCTTGCCGGCATCGCAGCCAGCAGTTTGCCGCGTTGGGCCAATGCTGAGGAAGCCTCACGTTATGCTGATGTTGAAGCGGGCAGGGCGCCGAGCTGGTTTGCCGAGAAGCTGCCGAGTACCCAATGGCAGGCAGTTACGGTAAAGGACGAAGCGATCACGCCGTTCAAGGATGCGACTCACTACAACAACTTCTATGAGTTTGGTACGGACAAGGGTGATCCCGCAGCGAATGCGGGCTCGCTCAAGACCGAGCCCTGGAGTGTGGTGATTGATGGCGAAGTCGCCAAGCCGGGGCGATATGCCCTGGAAGACTTTATGAAGCCGTATCAATTGGAAGAACGGATCTACCGTCTGCGCTGCGTCGAGGCGTGGTCGATGGTCATCCCCTGGATCGGCTTTCCGATCTCGGCCTTGCTCAAGCAGGTTGAGCCAACCTCCAAGGCCAAGTACATCCGCTTTGAAACTCTTCAGGATTCCAAGAGTATGCCGGGCCAGCGTTCGAGTTTCGGCTTGATCGATTGGCCTTATATAGAAGGGTTGCGCCTGGATGAGGCGATGAACCCGCTGGCGATCCTGGCTGTTGGCATGTATGGGCGTGAATTGCCCAACCAGAACGGCGCGCCGCTACGCTTGGTTGTGCCTTGGAAGTATGGCTTCAAGAGTGTGAAGTCCATTGTGCGGATCAGTCTCGTGAGCGAGCAACCGAAAACCACTTGGCAGAGCATCGCTGCGGATGAGTATGGGTTCTATGCGAATGTGAACCCAACGGTCGACCACCCTCGCTGGACTCAGGCGCGGGAGCGTCGTCTGCCGAGCGGCCTGTTCAGTCCGAATGTGCGTGAAACGCAGATGTTCAACGGCTACTCCGATGAGGTGGCTTCTCTTTATACCGGTCTGGATTTGCGGAAGAACTACTGATGCGCTATCCAGTTTGGCGCATTGGCGTCTTTATAGCTGCGGCGATATGGCCGTTGTATTGGCTGTATGAGGCGTGGGGTTTCGCCCTCGGGCCTGATCCGGGCAAGGTTCTGGTCGATCGACTGGGGCTGGGTACGTTGATCTTGTTGCTGATCACGCTGGGGATGACCCCGCTGCAGAAGCTTAGCGGTTGGGCGGGGTGGATAGCAGTGCGGAGGCAGTTGGGTTTGTGGTGCTTTGCCTATGTGGTGCTCCATCTGGCTGCTTATTGTGTGTTTGTACTGGGGTTGGATTGGACGCAGTTGGGCGTGGAATTGCGCAAGCGGCCTTACATCATTGTGGGGGCGTTGGGGTTCCTGTTGCTGTTGGTATTGGCGGTGACGTCGAATCGTTATAGTCAGCGTCGGCTGGGGAGTCGTTGGAAGAAGCTGCATCGCCTGGTGTATGTGATTCTTGGCCTCGGCTTGCTGCATATGCTGTGGATTGTGCGGGCTGATCTGAAGGAGTGGGCTATCTATGCTTCTATAGGTGTGTTGCTCTTAGTGCTGCGAATACCGCCTGTAATGCGCCGGATCCC